>NZ_CP025572.1:0-300000 GCF_018336975.1 Marinomonas sp. CT5
TCTTTTGATTGTTTGAGCAGGTGTCTCTTTGGCTTTCGGGGATTTAGACATGGGTAGCCTCACTTTGGTAGACCAATCCATTTTGCCGTGTTTTCGAAGCCAAGTCAGCACCGTTGATCGCCCTTGGATTCCATAGATTTTTTGAGCTTGCTTATAAGTCATGTCGCCTTTTTCGACGGCCATCACTATCTGTAATTTAAAGCCCATTGTGTAGTCACGTTGAGTACGCTTGCGCTTGGTATTACTTGATGTCCCCATAATAGGTCTCCTAGGTGTAAACCTATTTCAGGACGGGACACTGGAAAGCCCGCTTATTTTCCCCTTAAGCAAGTGGGCTTTTATTTGTGTAGACTTTTTCTCATCGATTTTCGTTACAATGGGAAAATTGCTATCCGTATTGGTTGCTACGAGTTTTATCAGTAAATACTTAGCAGCTGAGCTTTCAGACTAGGGGACTCTGGGTGATAAAGAAAAGATCTGTGGTACGTCAAAGCTTGCCAGATGTGATCGTTGCAGACTTACGTCAACGTATTTTGTCTGGTGATCTTGCCGAAGGCGAACTCATTCGTCAGGAGCTATTAGCAGAAGAATACGATGTGTCCCGTATGCCGATACGCGAGGCACTCAAACGTCTGGATGCAGAAGGGCTGGTGGTGTTTACCAACAACCGTGGGGCGACGGTAACCAAACATAGCTTAGAAGAGATCGCCGAAATCTTTGATGTGCGCATGATGCTGGAAGTGGATTTGTTTACTCGTGCCATTCCCTTGATGCAAGACGAACATTTTGAGCAGTGTGAAGCCCTTCTTAAGGAGATGGAATTCTCTTACCAAAGTGGCGATGTCGCGGCTTGGGGGCCATTAAACGCTCGGTTTCATGGTGCACTGTATGCGGCATCAGATAGGAAACTAACCAGCCAACTCCTTGAGCGCGCCAGCTTACAATCCAACCGCTATGTGAGCATGCATATCGATCAATTGAAGAAGTCGGAATCGGCTCATCAAGATCACAGTCAATTATTACAACTCGCGCGGCAGCGACAGGTCGAAGCCGCCGCTGAGCAACTCCGAGCCCATATTGAAAATACCAAGCTGCAAGTTCTTGAACACATCGCCGTGTTTCGTGGTGAGTAATTGAGAGTATCTTTTTTAAGACTCTAAAGAATCCATAATACGATAGTACTTTATAGCGATGGATGCATAAGCGGGATGAAGCTTATGAAGTATAAATGGCTTTATTGGTACGATCGACATAGGTAAGGTGGTATTTTTGCTAATATATTGCGCCAGCGCTTCACCTAAACGTGTTGTTAAAGCCACTCCTCGACCATTAAAGCCAATAGCACTAAGGCTGGTATCAGTAAGCTTATGGATGTGGGGTAAGTGATCTGCTGTCATGGCAACACGTCCATACCAATGGTGAGTGCAAGTTATTCCATCCAGTTGTGGGAATATTTTACTTATTTCGTTATGAAGCTCTGAGAAGTCGGCGGTAGTATTTGGTTCTCGGAAGCTTCCACGTCCTCCTATCATCAAACGATTATCTGGACTAAGGCGGAAGTAATTTCCTATTCTTCGGGTATCAGAGGAAGCCACTTTAGTGGGGAGGACGTTAGTTAGTTGCTCTTGTGTCAGTTGGCTGGTGGCAACTTGAAAGCTGTGTGCTGGTATAATGCTTCGCTTTAAGTCAGGCTGAAGCTCATCTGTGTAAGCGTTACAACACAACACAACATAATCTGCGTTTAGCCGTGTACCGTCTGCTAATTCTAATCGGTTTGGTGAAGTTTTATGCCATTTTACCACTTCTGCTTGAGTGATAATTTTTGCGCCCGATTGTTGTGCTGCACATGCTAGCGATTTCACATAGTTCAAAGGATGAAGGGTGCCGCCACGAGGATCTTGCCATCCACCACAAAAATACTCAGTACCAAGTCGTTTTGACATTTCACTTGCATCTAAAAGTTCAGCTTTTACGCCTCTCTTTGACCATTGCTCAGTACGTTTAGCGAGCATATCTAAATGCTTCGTTTTACAGGTGGATTGCACCCACCCTTTTTGCTCTGCCTGACAATCTAATTTTAATGATTGAATAAGCTGAAAAGTAAAATCAGCCGCTTCACCAACTAATTTAGTTGTTTCTTCACCGTACATGGTATCTAAAACATTTGGATCGTACTTTAATCCAGGAATTACTTGCCCACCGTTACGGCCACTACCACCAAAACCAATCTCATGTTTTTCCAATAGTGTTGTGCTTATCCCCATACGGGAAAGATGGTAAGCCGTAGAAACACCAAGAATCCCCCCCCCAATTACGACAACTGAGGAAGAGGAAGAAGGTTCTAACGAATCGGGTTCGAATACTACTTTGTTCGTGTCATCCCAGAGTGAGTGATACAACTTATTACTCATAATATGGCCTTATATTGGATGCGTTACGCGACGGAGAAAATCTTGCGTTCTAGGATGAGTTGGCGAGGTAAGAATTTCGTTTGATGGGCCCTCTTCCAAAATCGATCCAGCATCTAAAAACAACACTCTATCAGCGACTTCGCGAGCAAAGTCGATTTCGTGTGTCACTATAATCATGGTCATGTGTTCTTCCGCTAAACTTCTCATAACCTGTAAGACTTCGCCGACCATTTCAGGGTCTAGGGCCGAGGTCGGTTCATCAAATAAAATAGCGTCAGGACGCATTGCTAGAGCACGTGCAATCGCAACGCGTTGCTGTTGCCCGCCAGATAATGATGACGGATAGAAATCCATTTTTTCTTTTAGCCCAACTCTTGTAAGTAAGGCTTTAGCTCGTTCTCGAACTTCTTTTGAGTCTTCGCGTAGTACATGGACGGGTCCCTCCATGACATTTTCTAATGCGGTGCGATTAGGAAACAAGTTAAAGCGTTGGAACACCATGGAGACTTTTGTTCGAATAGAATGAATTTGTTTCGAATTTGCATCAACGACGCTGTTATCAACAAGAATATCGCCCTTCTGATATTCCTCTAGACCATTTACACAGCGTAGCATCGTAGATTTTCCCGATCCCGAGGGACCAATTAAGCAAACCACTTCACCTTTTTTAATTTCTGCATTAATCCCTTTTAGTACTTCATTTCGGCCATAAGATTTATGCATATTAATAAATTGGATCATTGAGACGCTCCCACTCGTTTTTCGACTCGGCCCATTACTAAATTGAGCGGAATTGTTAGACACAAATAAAGTAACGCCACTAGAGTAAATACGGTTAAGTTGTCAAAAGTTGTAGAAGATAGCATCTTGCCTTGCATCGTTAGTTCAGCAACAGAAATAACTGAAACTTGAGAAGAGTCTTTAAGCAACATCACTAGATTATTTGCATAAGGCGGAACGACGATTTTAAAGGCTTGAGGTAATACAACGCGTCTCATCAATAAAGGTCGCTTCATACCCAGTGATTTACCCGCTTCAATCTGGCCTTTATCAACACCGTTGATTCCCGCTCGGAACGTTTCACCAATATAACAAGAGTAAGTAATTGCTAGTCCAATTACGCCTGCCTGAAAGGCAGAAAGATCAATGCCTATTTCTGGCATTACAAAATAAAGATAAAACAAGACAACCAGAAT
Source organism: Marinomonas sp. CT5 (assembly GCF_018336975.1). Classification (NCBI taxonomy): domain Bacteria; kingdom Pseudomonadati; phylum Pseudomonadota; class Gammaproteobacteria; order Oceanospirillales; family Oceanospirillaceae; genus Marinomonas; species Marinomonas sp. CT5. The sequence continues at coordinate 3,608 of NZ_CP025572.1, forward strand.
GGGGATGCCTCGGATAAACTCGACAAATACCTTTGTTGGCGTGGCCAGAATAGAGATCCCAGAGGTTCTCAGCAAGGCCCATAGTAATCCCAGAAAGGTAGCTAAAACTAAGGAAAGCAAAGTAACAGATACTGTTAGCCAAAGGCCGTTTGTCAGAATCGGTAAGTATTCCTGAGACCGTAAAATGAAATCATACATAAACGAATACACCTAAACAAAAGGGGCGCACGGCCCCTGTGAACAAACTTTAAAGCCCGTATTTAGTAAAAATCGCATCTAACTTACCGTTTTTCTTCAATTTTTCGATGGCAATGTTTACTTTTTCCAGTAGTTTGGGGTTGCCCTTTGAGACCGCCAAGGCAACGTTATTGACTTTAATTGCCTTATAGTCTTTTACAAGTTTTACTCCTAGACGTGGATTTTTTGATACCTGAAATCCAATAACTGGCGCATCGCCTAAGCCCGCTTTAATACGGCCTAACTTAATGTCACGCATAATATCGGATAGAGAGTCATACAGCTTAATTTCACTAAAGCCTCCGTGTTTTTCTAGAAGAGTAGGGAAAACAGTTCCGATTTGAGCGCCGACTTTTTGTCCTTTCAAATCGTCTAATGATTTTGTCTCATCATCGTCAGCAGCCACAAAAAGGCCATCGCCATAGGAATAAACAATATCAGTGAAGTTCACGACTTTTTGGCGTTCTGCAGTGGCGAACATACCTGCGGAAATTAAATCAATCTTTCCCGTTTCAAGAGAAGGTATTAATGCGGAGAATGAGGTGATTTTGAATTGTGCTTCATCTCCCATAGAGGTAATGATTGCGTTAGCAAGGTCTACCATGGCTCCTGCAGGCTTTTGTGTTTTCATATCTAGATAAGTAAAAGGTATGCCTGTTGTTGTAATACCGACATCAATTGTGTCTGCTATAACAAGTGATGACATCGATAGTCCAAGAATTGCTGATAATATTAATTTTTTCATGCTCATGAAACGTTTCCTTTTATGTGGCGTTTTTATTTGATTTTATGAAAAATTTATTAATTTTTTATCTTGTTTTTCAATATAATGAAAAAATGAGCATTTCTCAATCTAGATATCTTTTTTTTTTTCATTAAAATGAATAAGAATGATAAATATCCCTTTGTAGGTGAACTGGAAACATCCAATATGAAAAATCCGCCATCAATTCCCCATCGGTCTGAAGTTGTATGTGAAGACTCGTTTCTAGGACAACAGCTTAGAAGTGCTCGTATCGGTAAGGGGTTATCTCTCAAGGACGCATCAGAGATGGCTGGTATCTCGCTTGGGCAGTTGAGTCAAATTGAGCGAGGCTTATCTTCACCTTCTGTGAGAGCATTACGAGAACTCTGCAAAATTCTTGAGAAAGAGATGCATGAGCTATTTTCTGATTCACCTGTGGAACCTGGTCGAATCATCCGAGTGAATGAGCGTAAGAGCTTAAACTTCGGTGATCGAGGTATGGTGAAACAGTTTATGACCTCAGAGCAATCAAGCAATCTACAAATGATGGAAGTTATTTTACAACCGGACGGCGGGACTGGCGCTGAGCCTTATACTCACCAAGGTGAGGAGTGCGGTGTTGTTATTCAAGGTCGTATAGAGATTGTCGTTGATGGTGAGCAGCACTTGTTAGGAGAAGGAGATTCTTTCTATTTTAAAAGTACATTACCGCATATGTTTCGAAATGTAGGATATGGGAAGGCGAAAATCATTTGGGTCACAACACCTGCGGTATGGTAATGACAAGATGCTCATTCTTTTGAAACACCAACCAGTTAGGTATTTATCTTAAAACCGAGTCGCTGAAAATGGCGTAAGGTCAATGCCTGGTGTTTGATCATTCGCAAGTGACGCCACCAATTCGGCGGTTCCTGCGGATTGAGTTAAGCCTAAATGACCATGTCCGAAAGCATAAATGACTCGCTTAGAGCGGCTGGAATAACTGATTACCGGAAGGCTGTCTGGCATAGATGGACGGAACCCCATCCATTGTTTTCCACCAGCCGTGTTAAGACCAGGTAAGAAACTAGCGGCTTTGTTAAGCAAGACTTCAGCACGTTGATAGTTGGGCGGTAAATTCAATCCACCCAACTCAACGGCTCCTCCTATACGCACCCCGTTACCTACTTTTGTGACCACAAAGCCATGATTACTAAAGGTTATATGGGTTTTTAAGTGGAATGGACCCGCTGGTAAAGTGGTGTTGTATCCTCGCTCTGTATCCAAAGGTAAACTGTCACCAACCGATTTGGCTAATTTTTTTGACCAAGCCCCCGCCGCAAGCACCACTTGATTCGCTTCATAATCAACGGCATCGCTTTTTAAATGTACCGAGTCGTTTTTGAGCTCTAAAGCATGAATCGATGCGATGGCGATTTTACCACCGCGCTTTTCGAATTCATTGGCGAGGTGTTGTGTCCATTCGGCAGGGTCACAAACGTTTTTCCACTCAGGCGTGTAGGCGGCATGGGTAAATCGAGGGTCGATACCTGGCTGAATCTTGGCAATGGCTTCTGGGGTGAGTAGAAACTCATAGAGCACACCATGTTGTTGGCGTGTTTGCCAACTGGCCAGACTGGCATTAAATTCATCTCTTCCTTCGTAAAGTTGTAACTGCCCTTCTCGACGGATCATAGCTTCACCATCAACCGCATCTATTTGACGTTCCAGTGCGGCTTTCGACAATGTCATCAAACTGGCTTGTGCCGCCAATGCGGCTTGGTATTTGTCTTCCCAACTGGCACGCCAGAAACGCAACAGCCAAGGGAGGATTTTCAGCGCGTACTTAGGGCGTAATGACAATGGGCCAAGTGGGTCAATCAACCAATTTGGCGCTTTGCGCATAATGCCCGGTGTTGCCAGCGGAATCACATCGGCAAAGGCAAAGGCTCCGGCATTGCCTGACGAGGTTTCGGCGGCCACACCTTTTTTGTCTAAAACGAGGACTTGCCGACCTTCTGATTGGAGCTTCAACGCAATGCTAATGCCGATGATCCCGGCACCAATGATAATTACATCCTGAGTGTTTGGGCTGTCCATTCTAGCTTCATCCATGTAAGTTTATGCCATGCTTCAATGGATCGTTGGGGTTCAGGATTAATCTGGCTTCTTTGGTGATAAAGGCTTGTCCGGTAATGCTTGGGATAATGCTATCTGGGGTGGCGGCCTGATAGCTCAAACGATAGCGGCTGCCAATGGTACTTTCCTGAATGATTTCTTCGCCCGGTGCCAGACGCTTGTCCGCTGCAAGGCAAGCTAGGCGTGCTGAGCTTCCTGTTCCGCAAGGCGAGCGATCGTAAGCGTTGTCAGGGCACAAAACAAAGTTACGGCTGTGACCATCTTGCATCAATGGCGGTCCATACAAAATAACATGATCAATGATGCCACCCTCTGTACCTGTTAAGTTGTTGGCCTCAATGACGTTGCGTATCTTGATGGCGACGTCGGTCAGATTGCGGATATTACTAGGAACCACAGGAACAGGGCTTTGATCGACGATAAAGAACCAATTTCCGCCATAAGCAATATCGCCAGAAACTGTACCTATTCCATCAACATCTAACGTCACATCTTTCTGCAAACGATGACTGGCCACGTTTTTTACGGTCACCGTATTGGCATCAGACAAGGTGACTTCAACCACGCCAACGGGCGTTTCTATCTTGTGCGTACCAATGCCAATTGTCCCCATGTGAGCCAACGTTGCGGCAACACCAATGGTGCCATGACCGCACATACCAATCACCGCCGCCGCATCAAAATAAATCACGCCAGCCACGCAGGTTGAATCAACCGGTTCAACTAACATCACGCCGACCATGGCTTCTTGGCCGTATGGCTCAGATACCACAGAGCGATAAAAATCCCGATGTTCGGTGGCTAAAATCTTTGCCCGCTCGGCGAGGGAGCCAGAGCCTAAATCTGGCCCACCAGACACAATAACGCGAGTAGGTTCACCTTCCGTATGACTGTCTATGACTTGCATGTCTCTATGACTCCACCTTGTTTTGACCAATCCGCGAACCAGTTCTTGAAAAGACGATATTGCTCTTCACAGTAACGACGTTGCGCAGCGTTTAATTCGTCCGTTTCATTGAAGTGTAATCGATACGCGTCTTCGCCATTTAACACAAGCAAATATTTAAAGAATAGAACCAGTTCCGGACCTTCGTCAAAACTGGCTAAAACGGCAAAGGCTTCTTCTAATTCTTGGGCGCGAACACGGGCTTCAGCGTTACCTTTTGCCGCTAACTTGCATAAATTGGCAAGCAATAAAACCTCTTTTGGTAGCGCCGTACCAATTCCTGTAATCGCACCGACAGCACCACACTTGACGAAGCCATGATAAACCGCGGTATCGACGCCCACCATCAGCAAGACATTCTCGTCTTGGGAGGTGATGTTTTCTGCTGCATAGCGCAGGGCTTCTTTACTACCAAACTCTTTGAAGCCCACTAAATTTTTGTGTTCCGCTCGCAGCGCAAAAAACAAATCCGCACGGGTGGCAAAACCATAGACTGGGCTATTGTAGATAATGGCGGGGATGGAAGGTGCAGCAGAGAGAATCGCCTTGAAATGATTCTTCTGTGCGGCAATGACGGAACCGCGAGACAACACACGAGGAATCACCATCAGGCCAGCTGCACCGACTTTCTCGGCGTGCGCTGCCAACGCCACCGCCGACTTGGTATTAATCGCCCCTGTGCCCACCACCACAGGAATACCCGCTGCGACCAAACGCTCCACGCCTTCCATGCGTTCTGCATCGGTCAGCAAAGGCCAATCCCCCATGGAACCGCAATAGACCACCGCGGACATTCCCGCCGCCATCATCTCCTTGCCCTTCTTCACCAAGTTATCGAAATCTGGCGTACGATCGGCCTTACATGGCGTCATCAACGCTGGCATGATGCCATTGAACACACTTACATCAAACACGTCATTGCTCATAATTCGCTACCTTTTCAAAGAAATTGAAGGATTTTAACGACAGAAATTAAAAATGGATTTTGTATCCAAAATATACTTAGCATAAAAATTAGTCAATAAATACTCTTTTCTTAGGCGGTGTTTTACATTAGCTTTTAGATGTTATGCTGGCTGCCCTTTTGTCGGGCTTGTTTTATATGTCGTTGTTTAATGGTTATTACCGCTAGAAGAGGTGTGTTTGCCCTATTTCGATCAGTTTATGCAGCAGTGGAAAGCCTATTTAACGCAGCAACTTTCCTTATCGGGTTTGAGTTACCTTGTCTCAGACGCTGGTGATGCTAAGGATATTAAGACGAATTCACTGGCGTATTTTGCTTGGTTGAGGACGCACTCCATCGAGCTTGTTGGGATTGATGAAACAAGGGATAACGTGGCGTGGGTTATGTTGGAAAAGCAGCTAAAAGCCTTTGCGGAAAAAGCCGAAAAAGGTACGTTCGATCTGGTTTCTAAACTGCACCTTGAAGAAAGCCAAATCCAGATTGTTCTTAATTTTAATTATGATGACGAGCAACATATCGTGTACGTTAGCTGATCTTAGTCGTTTATTGTGTCTCTTGCCTTCTATCACCTTAAACAAACCAAGAGGTGTTGGTTTGTTTAAGGTGAATATCAATCAAAATAAGACTATTACGCTCTTTTCGCTTTCTTGTTTGGCAAGTCGGTAATCGTCCCTGCGCCGAGTTCCGCCGCCAAGCCAACGGTTTCGTGTAAGCTTGGGTGAGCATGGATGGTTAAAGCGATGTCTTCCAGTGTGGCGCCTAATTCTATGGCAAGGGTCAGTTCGCCGAGCAATTCCCCTGCGTGAGCACCCACAACACCAGCCCCCAAGACGCGTTCTGTGGCTTCGTCATATATGAGTTTGGTTTTGCCTTGGGTAGCGCCAGAAGCGATGGCACGTCCGCTAGCTGTCCAAGGAAATACCGCCGATTTCACGGCCATGTTCTGCTTTTTCGCTTCGGTTTCGGTTAAGCCAACCCAAGCGACTTCTGGAAAAGTGTAAGCAATAGAGGGTATAGCGAGCGGTTGGAAGTCGACTTTATGACCAGCGACCACTTCCGCGGCCGTGTGGCCTTGGTGCGAGGCTTTGTGTGCCAGCATGGGACCATGAGTCACGTCGCCAATGGCGTAAATACTGGGTACAGATGTTTGGCACTTATCATTGGTCAATACAAAGCCGCGTTCATCTAATTTTACCCCTATGTCAGCAATACCGGCGGTTTTACCATTGGGCGAGCGACCAACGGCCACCAATACGGCGTCAACAGCGAGCTGGCGTTCACCCTCTTTATCTTTCAAGGTAACGATTAACGCGTCTGGTGTGGCTTCTATATTGGTCACTTGGGTTTGGGTTAAAAAGCTCATGCGATTTTTGTTGGCTTGCTCGAACACATGCACTAGATCTTTGTCTGCGCCTGTCATGATCTGCTCGCCAAGCTCGGCAACCGTAATTTTCGCGCCGAGTGATTGATAAACCGTTGCCATTTCTAAACCAATAATGCCGCCGCCAAGTATCAATAGGTGCTCTGGAATGCGTTCGAGCTGTAGCGCGCTGGTGGAATCTAAAATCCGAGGGTCGTCATAAGGCACAAACGGCAGCTTTATCGCACGAGAACCGACAGCGATGATGGCGTTTTTAAAATCGACTTGTTGTGACTGTCCGTCTTTGGAGACGGTGATTGAGCTGGTCGAATCGAACTGGCCTTCGCCATGAAAGACGGTGACTTTTCTTCCTTTCGCCATCAATGCAAGGTTGCTGGTGAGTGTGTCGACCGTGGATTGTCTATGATGGCGGATCGCATCAAGATCTAGGGTTGGCTTGGTAAACTGCACACCGTGAGCGGGTTCATCAGCCATGAGAATTATACCTGCCACATGCAAAAGCGCTTTAGAGGGAATGCAGCCAACGTTTAAACAAACGCCGCCCAAGGTCCTGTGGCGCTCTATCATGGCAACGTTTAATCCTAAATCGGCCGCTCGAAAGGCCGCTGCATAGCCGCCAGGACCACTGCCTAAAACCACTAAATCGTACATGTCATTCGTCTCCTAAAACACTGTTATGAAGCCTAGATATTCTATCTACCTATCACTAGGTAGATAGAATATAGCTTGAGTATTTAGCCTTGGTCAATAAAATACCTATCACTTGATAGATAAATTGATAAGACAGGTAAATGATGGCTGATAAAAACGCGACGAAAACGAAAATCATGGACACCGCCGAAGGCTTCATTGTGCAAGGTGGCTATAACACGTTTAGTTTTCGTGACATTGCAGAGGCGATAGGAATCAAGAGTGCAAGTGTTCACTATCACTACCCTACGAAAGCCGATCTCGTCTCCGCTGTGATGGAGCGTTACACCCAAGCCTTTGCCGCACAACTGCCCGATCCCACGGATGAAAAGTTTGACCCGAAAGCCTTGTTGAATGGCTTTATCGATGGATTTAAAGCCAAGATTGTTGATCAGCGAGACATGAGTTTATGTACTATGCTGACATCGAATAAGTCGATTTTGCCTGAATCGGTTAGCAGTGAATTAGCCGCCTTTTATCAGCTTATATTGGATTGGTTGTCTCAGGTTTTTGTACGTTTGGAACAGATTGATGAAGAGGCTGGACTGATTCAGGCGAGTCAGTTATTGGCTTGTCTACACGGTGCTTCGATCCTTGTACAAGGGACAGACCAGCCTGATTTTTTTGATCGAGCTTTATCTGCTTGGAGGCAGCGAACAGTCTAGCTTTCCGCTGAGACGACATAACAATTCAAGGTATAAGGGGATTGATGTATCATTACCATTCCACTATTTATGCGAATGTTTTTGAATGAGCACTGGCGATAAGCATCTTTATAACCCCACCTTTGAGTGGCGTTTTCTTCATCCCCGCTTTTGGCTGACTTGGTTTGGCGTTCTCGTTACTTTGCTGATTGCTTTTCTACCCTTCCGATTACGGGATAAAGTGGCGAGTTGGATTGCTGGTCGACTTATACATACCAAAAGTGCGGCATTAAAAAGAGCACGCATCAATTTAGCACAATGTTTTCCTGAGAAAGTCTTAGATGAGCGGGAAGCCATTCTGAAAAGCAGCTTTCAAATCGCGGCACAATATTTTTTGGCTTATGGTGAATTGATTGCTCGTAGCAAGCGTCATTGTGAGAATCGCACGGTAATTTTTGGTGAAGAGCATTTATTTCCATTGCTCAAAAGTGACCAAAATGTCATTGCTTTGGTTCCGCATTGTTGGGCGATTGATTATGCGGGTGTAATGTTGACCGCAAAAGGTCATGACACAGTGGCCATCATTCGGTCCCAGAAGAACCCTATCTTTAATTGGCTCATACATTTACAGCGTGTGCGTTATGGGGCCCGTGTGTATCTTCGTAGTGCGGGTATTAAGCCTTTTTTGAAATCGATTAAAGAAGGTTATTTGGGCTACTACCTTCCTGATGAAGATTTGGGCGCTCAGCATTCTGTTTTTACGCCGTTTTTTGCTGCAAACAAAGCGACGATGAAAGGCTTAGGTAAGCTAGCTAAGCTGTCTAATGCGACGGTGGTTCCTATGTTACCTGCATACAATGCAAAGTCGGGTAAATATGAGCTGTTTATCTCGCCACCTTTGGAAAACTTCCCAAGTGGTGATGAAGCAACGGATGCCTTAATTATGAATCAGGCGCTTGAGGCGATGATATCTAAACACCCAGAACAATACATGTGGGTGCTTAATTTGCTGCGTACCCGTCCTGACGGTTCACATCTTTATTAGTCAGATCCTGCGCGACAATATGTGATTCGATGATAAACTACGGCCTAATTGATTAGGCCGTTTTTATTTGTATTCGTTTTCCAAGCCATGACCAGATGGAGTATTTCATGTCAGCAAGCTCACCCGCTACGGTTACCCAGCTCGATGTTCAAGCCGTAAAAGACTACCTCCTATCTCTACAAGACCATATTTGCTCGACGCTTGAGAGTGTTGAACCCAGCGCTCGTTTTAAAGAAGACGCTTGGGACAGACCGAACGGCGGCGGTGGACGTACTCGTGTCATAGCCGGTGGCGATGTGATTGAAAAAGGCGGAGTAAACTTCTCCCATGTGATGGGCGACAACTTACCGCCCTCGGCGACAGCGGATCGCCCTGAATTAGCGGGTGGCCGTTTTGAAGCTATGGGCGTGTCTTTGGTGATTCATCCGAACAATCCTATGGCACCTACTTCCCATGCCAACGTGCGTTTATTTATCGTCTATAAAGATGGTATGGCGCCAGTATGGTGGTTTGGAGGCGGTTTTGATCTGACACCTTATTATGGCTTTGATGAAGACTGTATCCACTGGCATCAAACATCCTATGATGCGGTGGAGCCTTTCGGGGAAGGCTATTACTCTCGCTTCAAAAAATGGTGTGATGAATACTTCTATTTGAAGCATCGAGGCGAACCCCGTGGTATTGGTGGTTTGTTCTATGATGACTTTAACGAAGGCAGTTTCGAGCATTGCTTTGGCATGATGAAATCCGTAGGCAACGCCTATACAGAAGCTTACTTGCCGATTCTAAAGCGTCGAAAAGATTTGCCATTCACAGAGCAACAACGAGATTTCCAATTGCACCGTCGTGGACGTTATGTGGAGTTTAATTTGGTGTTTGACCGCGGTACACACTTTGGATTGCAAAGCGGCCTGGGGCGCACCGAATCCATTCTGATGTCCTTGCCGCCAGAAGTTCGCTGGACTTACGAGTATCAAGTCGAAGCGAACAGTGAAGAAGCAAAATTAACTGACTATTACTTAATCTCAAAAGATTGGCTGGCTGCTCGCTAATTGATGTTTAAATAAGGGGACACATTTTGGACCAGTACGCTGTTGTTGGGAATCCGATTGCTCACAGTAAATCACCGAGCATTCATACACACTTCGCCACACTAACCAATCAAGAGTTGGTGTATTCGACTCTGCTGGGTGACGAGGTGGAATTTGAAAACCAAGTGCGAGAGTTTTTCGAAAAAGACGGTAAAGGTTTAAATATCACGGTTCCATTTAAAGAGCGCGCTTATGCTATGTGCGATATTTTAAGTCAACGTGCCAAACAAGCTGGAGCGGTGAATACCTTGCTCATGGGCAAAAATGGCGACCTGTTCGGCGACAATACCGACGGAATTGGCATGGTGCGTGACATTGTTAACAACCACGGACAAGACTTAACTGACAAACGCATTCTGATTTTGGGTGCAGGTGGCGCAGTTCGTGGTGTGCTTGAACCTGTTTTGGCGGAAAATCCAGAATCTGTCACCATCGCGAATCGCACTCTTGAAAAAGCCCAAGCTTTAGCGGATCAATTCGATTGCTTAGCCTCGTCCTTTGAAGCACTAGAAGGACCTTTCGATATCATCATTAATGGCACATCAGCCAGCTTGTCTGGCAGTTTACCGCCATTAAAAGACGAGCTAGTGAACGGGCAAACATGGTGTTATGACATGATGTATGGCAAGGAGCGGACTGTGTTTTTGCAGTGGGCATACGAGCGTGGTGCCGAAGGGGCGGATGGTCTAGGTATGCTGGTGGGGCAAGCCGCAGAAGCGTTTTATTTGTGGCGACAAGTCAGACCTGAAACCGCCAGCTTAGTCGAAACTATGCGCGAACAGATGTAAAGCGAGCGGTATTGACCACCAGAGAAAAAGGAAAGCAGTATGAAAGCGCAATGGTTCAGTTCAGTTGATCAAATAGGTGAAGCCAAATGGCAAGAGGCTATTGGAGAAACGCGATATCCCTTTGCGCAATTTGCATTCCATCATGCGTTAGAGCAAAGCAAAAGCATCGGCGATGGAACGGGCTGGTATCCTGAATATTTGCTGGTGATGGATGACGATGACAGTCCGCTTGCCATCGTCCCCACCTATTTGAAGACCCACTCGCAGGGGGAATTTGTTTTTGATTGGTCATGGGCGGATGCCTACCAACGCTACGGCATGCGTTACTACCCCAAACGTATTTGGGCGATCCCTTTTTCTCCAGTGACAGGGCTACGAATCTTCTCTCATCTTGACCCAAAAGGAGATGACGCCGAGTTTTCTCATCTGTACCCTGCCCTTGCCGAATTGATGACCCAAGCCAACCAAGAGCGAGCATTTTCAAGCTGGCATCTGTTATTCCCAAAACCAGAGCACGTGGATTTGTTTCGGCATAATAAAGATCTGCTGCATCGAACTTCCTGTCAGTTTCATTGGTTTAACCGTGGCTACCAAGACATGGAAGATTACTTCTCTCACTTCTCTAGTCGTAAACGCAAAACCGCCCGCAAAGAACGAGAAAAAGTCGCCAAAGCCGGCATTACAATGACGCGAACCATAGGAAACGATTTAACTTCGGCAGACATCGATTTCTTTTACCTGTGCTACCAATCCACTTACGCAAAGCGCGGCCAACAAGGTTATTTAACCCGAGAGTTTTTCGGTCAACTAGCCGCAAACATGGGCGAGCAAATTCTCTTGGTACAAGCGTTCAGAGGCGATGAAGCCATCGCGGCATCTTGGTGTTTCTTCGACGATCACTCTTTGTACGGTCGTTACTGGGGTTGCATGGAAGAAGTGGATTGCCTGCATTTTGAAGCTTGCTACTACCAAGGCATTGAGTTTTGCTTGGAAAAAGGGTTACAGCATTTTGATCCAGGTACCCAAGGGGAACACAAAATCGCCCGTGGTTTTGAACCTGTATTTAGTCACAGCATCCACTACATCGCCCACGAAGGCTTCCGCGACGCCATTGGGAACTTCTGTGAGGAAGAGGCCCAAGCCGTGCGTGAGTACCATCAAGATACCCACGAATTGTTGCCGTTTAAGCAGGACAGTCAGTCATCCCAGCCAGAGCGTAAAGCATAAAAAACGCATACTTTGATGCGTTTTTTATGGCTTATTGTCTTTCTGACGAGTGCTAATTAGCTTCCGTCGCCTTTTGTACTGCATTCAGGCGTTTTACCCATGGATCTTGTTCGTGCAAGGCTGTGGCATTCATCGTAAACATCATGATGTTATCTTGCTTATCATCATAAGGTTTCCATTCTGGTTGGTCTGGCCTGTTTGGATCGCCATTCTTGATAAAGTTCACTACGTAGTGAAACACTAAATCTGCCGCCGCTCTATCTTGTTGAGTGGCATCAGGATATTTCACATTTTCTGTTTTAAAGAAGAAGGGAATTTCACTGGCGTGGAGCGCACCCTGACCGTCTCGAATATTTTCAGCGACATAGTCATAACGATACAAATAGGCATTTTGGCCCATTCGAGTCATTTGTTGTGCGACGAAACGTGAAGGTTCCTGCATGTACCTGTCTTGTGCGACATTGGTAATCAAGGTTTTTAAATCCGCCTTACCTGTTGGGTCATAAGCTTGTTTGGCATCTTCGGCAAACTTGCCAAATGAGGCAAATAAAGCCTCTTTATCTGGATAGCTAGCAAAGCCGATATCCTGACTGGTCGCCCCGACCATGACTGGTACCTTTGCCACCTGGCCTTGTTTCATCATAGTTTGAGGATCACCAAGCACAATCTCACCATCATTTACCGGGCCACCAAAGGTCGGTAGCTCTCCATCCTTTTTGGGCGAAAATAAGTCCATTAGGTTAAATCCATCAACGATATCGTCAGCTGGCAAAGAACGAAGGGCTGTTAGTGCCTTTTCGTCGGTTCCTTTAATGCCATGTTTTTCTGCGAAGTTAATGCCGATTTGTTCAAGTGATGGATGTGTGTTTGTGCCTTTATCCAGGTAGCGTTTTCCGGCTAATGTACGGCCGCCGCCTGACATAATAATCGCTCGATGGAAGGTTCCTTGAGCGCTTGGGGTCTGCAACAAGTTATGAACTGAACCGCCCCCTGCTGATTCGCCCATGACGGTGACCTGATTTTTGTCACCACCGAAGGCTTCGATATTTTCCTGTACCCATTTCATTGCGGCGATTTGATCTTGATAGCCATAGTTACCAAGTGGCCCTTCATTGGCGGCGGATAAGGCGGGATGAGCAAAGAAGCCGAAACGACCAAGACGATAGTTAAAGCTGACAAATACCACTCCTGCGCGGGCAAATTCGCTACCATCGTAAGTGGCTGGCGATGCGCCTCCATTGATATAACCACCGCCGTGAATCCATACCACGACAGGGTGTTTGCCTTCTTCTTTCTGCGGCGCCCATACGTTGGCATATAAACAGTCTTCTGCGGGTTCTTTTCCTAATGGGGCGGCGTCGCTTGGGAATGGCTTCTGGGCACAGTCGTTACCGTAATCAGTGGCATCTTTAATGCCTTGCCAATTGGAGACTGGTTGAGGAGCGCGCCAGCGGTTTTCACCTACTGGTGGCTGGGCATAAGGTATGCCTTTGAAGACTAAAATGCTGTCGTCTTTCACACCTTGAAGGGAGCCATTTTTAACTGTGATGTAAGGTTCTCTCATTGTTTCACTGACCTTTGCTGTATTGCTCCCACATGCAGACAACATGACGGCTGTAGCGGCTGAAAGAGCAAATAAATAGTTTTTCATAGCAATATTCCTTATTTTTATTTTTGGCATCATGCACTTAAATGAGAAGGGCTGCGGACACTATAGTAGAACGGCGATTTTATACTTTCTCACATCGCCTTATTGTAAAAATAACCATGTAAATGCAGCGGATCAATAGGAATGAGAGTTTATTTTTAATATCAAACAGGCGTAAACCTAGTTTGATATTTTGGACTTCAAGATGGTAAAACCAACCCCTTGCTCCGCATCGAAGTAATCACCACATTAAATAGAGTTAATGATAAAGCCTTGCCAAGGATGACACCATTTTCTCCATTTCTGCCCGCAGTTCTGGCGGGCCTATCACTTCTAGTTCAGCCCCAAAGCGTAAGAGTTCTGCACAACCGTATACCGATTCGCCTACTGGAAATCTGGCTCGGTGCCAACCTGATTCGTCCATTGGTTCTATCTGAGCTTGATTTACCGCATAGGAAGAGCAAACGTGTTGCATGATCTTTCTACCGAGAGACGTTAAACGCACCTCGGCAATAATAGGAAACTGCACCACTTCCATTCGGCGTAAACTGTCTTGCCAAAATGCCGTTAAATTAAAGTCTTTGGGGCGTTCGAATGTTTCATCTAGTAAGATTAATGATTCAATACGAGAGACTCTGTATGTCCGCACGTCTGTTTCTACTTGTGCAAGCAAATACCACTGGCCGCCTTTTAAAACGATGCCCAGAGGTTGTAGCTGGCGATTAATTTCTCCTTTCCAGCTTTGATATTGCATGACAACACCGCGTTGTTCTAATACCGCTGTCATTAGGTCTGGCAAGTAAGTGACTTTTTCATCGTCAGAAAACCAATTGGGCGCATCCAGCAAAAATCGACTTTGTAAGCGGTCGATTTCAGGTCGTATGTTTTCTGGTAAGGCGGCCTTTAACTTTAATTGAGCATCGGCAAGGAGGGTGTCTATCCCCATTTTTTGCGCAGGACCAGACAACCCGGCTAAAAACAGTGTTTCTGCTTCTTTGGCGGAAAGCCCATTCAAACGGGTGCGATAACCTTGTAACAACCGATAGCCACCTTGAACTCCTTGTTCGCTGTAGACGGGGACGCCAATGGCGCTAAGTGCTTCGATATCCCGATAAACCGTACGAATAGAGGTTTCACAGGCGTCAGCCAATTCGGCGGCCGTGACCTTCTCGTGGGTTTGCAACATCATCAGCATTTTGAGTATTCGGCTGGCTCGCATGAGATTCTCCTGTCGCTGTTCTTTATCGTCGAGCTAAGTCATCTTGCCAACTAACAGCATTAAGCGAATGTTATTTCACCAGTATAAAGTATAAACCTGACACTAGATGTCAGGTTTGGTCACTAATATAGCTCATGTAACCACCAAAAATGATCTAACAACCTACTGAGGTAACGGATATGAGCGAGATTCAAAGCAACCAAGACACCATCACCCTGTACCATGCTCCACAAACCCGAGGCACTGGCATTTGGGTATTGCTGGAAGAGTTGGGGATTCCCTATGACATGAAAGTGCTGAATTTCAAAGCCGGTGAAAATCAACAACCAGAGTTTCTCGCTATCAATCCTTTGGGGAAATTTCCAACCCTTGTTCATAACGGCACTGTGGTTACAGAGCAAGTTGCTTGTTACACCTACTTGGCCGATCTGTTTCCTGAAAAAGGCTTAGCGCCTGCTTTCAATGATCCAAAACGTGGTGCGTATTTACGTTGGATGGCCTATCAAGGCAGCAGTTTTGAACCCGCTGTGATCGACAAAGCGTTTAATCGCCCTGAAGTCGCGGCGTCTCAATCATCCTATGGCAGCTTTGATAAAATGCTGCAAACGCTATTCGATCAAATCGCCAAAGGCCCTTATTTATTGGGAGAAGAGCTGTACGCAGTGGATATTCTTTGGGGCTTGAGTTTGAAGTGGTGCCGCATGTTTGGACTCATTACGACGAATCCTGTGGTCGACGCCTACATTGACCGTGTTATATCACGCCCTACCTTCACAAGAGTGGAGGAAAAAGAGCAAGCCTTGTTGCTTGCCCAGTCCTAATCAAATCTCTAATTAAAACAAAGCATGAGTATTATCGGTTACTCATGCTTTTTTGTTTTTCAGCTTAGTGTGTGACTTGTTTATTAAACCTCTTGATGTGGTCCGAACAATTCATAATGAATACGGTCGGCTTCTACGCCAAGTGTGAGTAACTGTTGTTTAACAAACATCATGAAGCCAACTGGGCCGCAAAGATAAAACTCGCCATTCGTCAGCGGTAAGCTGTCTTTGATGACATCCAGTTGCATCATGCCTTTTGTTACGCCCTCTTCTTCGCTGTCGGCTTGTTCGTACCAAGTGTGAACGGACAAATTCAGTTGCTTCTTCAGGCTGTTCACGTGCTCTTTAAAGGAGTGTTGACCTTGGTGAGCACAAGCGTGTAAATAGCTCACTGGGTGGCTGTACTGCTGTTTGGCGAGTGTATCCAGCATGGCTTGCATTGGGGTTAAACCAACGCCACCTGAAATCAGTACCACAGGTGTTTGCTTGTCTTGGAACACGAAGTCTCCGGCGGGTGGCATAACGTCAATTTCATCGCCCACGTTTAAGTGATCATGCAGATAATTCGACATAACCCCTTTGATATCCCCTGCGCCTTCGCGTTTGACGCTAATGCGATAATTTTTGCCATTGGCTGTGGTTGATAAAGAGTATTGACGTATCTCATCGAACTCATTGCCTTTTGGATGTAACTTAACGCCCAAGTATTGGCCTGGTTGGTAATCAATTACCGCGCCGCCATCGATAGGTTCAAAGACAAAGCTGGTGACCAAATCCGATTCAGGTGTTTTCGAAGCGACACGGAAACGGCGGAAATCTTTCCAGCCACCCAGTTGCGCAGCGCGTTCTTTATAAAGATCGCCTTCGACTTTGATAAATATTTCGGCCAACTGAGTGTATGCCGCTACCCAAGCTTCTTCTACGTCTTTGGTGAACGCATCTGGCGCCAATTCTCGTAAGGTTTCAATGAGGTGATGACCAACTATATCGTATTGATTTGGTTGAATATTAAAGCTGGTGTGTTTATGCGCAATACGCATCACTGCACTGGTTAGCACTTCTAAATTATCAATGTGTGTTGCGTACGCCGCGATGGCATTGAACAGAGCGGCAGGCTGGCCTCCGGTTCTTTGATGGGTCATGTTGAACACATCTTTTAGCTCCGGATTATGTGAAAACATACGCTGATAGAAGTGTTCAGTAATGGCCGTTCCTGCAGAGGCCAATAAAGGGATAGTGGCTTTTACTGTGTCGATATGCTGTTGAGCTAACATGGTATTTCCTTTTTAAGTGAGCAAAAAAATGCGTTGATAACTCTTCTATAGCGAAGGACGTGCCAAATAAAAATAGGAAATAAAATCAATACTTTATAATTTTTTAACATTAACAGAGAGTCAATTTGACTCGTAAAATGAAAAGTCTTTATGATACCTTTGAGTCAAAATGACATAGCTGCTAATTCACCTTTTGAGCCGATAATGATGAATCAGGTTTCTAACAACGCTTTGTTGAGTTTTGCTCTTGATCTTGCCAGCGCGGTGACACAAGCAAATCGCTTCGAGCAATTGGTTTATGCCGTACGTGCAACGATTAATTGCGATGCGGTGGTGCTATTAGCGCATAACAATGGCGTACTCACGCCACTTGCCCAACGAGGTTTATCGGATGATCTGATGGGACGTCGTTTTACCATTAATGATCACCCTCGTTTGAAAGCGATCTGTAGCGGTCATTATCCTGTTCGCTTTCCTGCAGATTCACAGCTTCCCGATCCCTACGATGGCATGGTGTTAGGCCACGATGACAATTTACCAGTGCACTCTTGTATGGGCGTTCCGCTTTATTTGGAGGGTAAATTAATTGGTGTGGTGACCCTAGACAGCATCATGCCGGGTGTTTTTGATGATATTGATGCACGTGCGTTGGAGATTATCGGCACCATGGCGGCCATGACGCTAAATACCGCTATCTTAATGGAAAAATTAGAAAACCAGTCGCAACATGCTCAAAACGTATTAAAAGTAATGGGCGAACAAAGCCATGAAATGATAGGCCAGAGCAAAGCCATGCAAGACCTTAAACAGTCGATTAATCTGGTCGCTCCTTCGGACTTTGCCATTTTGATTGAAGGGGAAACCGGTGTCGGTAAAGAGTTGGTTGCGAGAGCATTACATGAGCATTCTGCGCGCTCTGAAGCGCCAATGGTATACGTAAACTGTGCTGCGATTCCTCATCATCTTATCGAAAGTGAGCTTTTCGGGCATGTAAAAGGCGCGTTTACCGGAGCCGATAGAGACAGAGACGGTAAATTTCTATTGGCCGATGGCGGTACTTTATTACTTGATGAAATTGGTGAGTTGCCGCTGGAAGTACAAGGGACTTTGTTGCGCGCTATTCAAAATCAAGAAATCCAAGCCGTGGGCAAAGATCAAGTACGCAAGGTAAACGTTCGAATCATAGCAGCCACTAATCGGCATCTAGAAACCGAAGTGGCAGAGCATCGCTTTCGTGCAGATTTATTCCATCGTCTTAGTGTGTTCCCGATTCAAGTTCCTGCACTACGTGATAGAAAAGGCGATATTGCTTTGTTGGCCGGATTCTTCGCCGAGCGTTTTCGACGCAAATTAGGCCTTCAACAACTCGCTTTGTCAGCGTCGGCTATCGACATGCTCGAAGCGTATCATTGGCCTGGTAACGTCAGAGAGCTAGAACACGTCATTTCCCGTGCGGCACTATTTTCTAAGGCCGAGAGTTCAAAGGTAGAAAGTGCTAAGACTGAAAACGTGAAATTTGGTCGAACAAAAAAAATTACAACCATTACGCCAATGCACTTAACTGGGTTACAAATTGATCATGGATATCAAGAAAAGGTACAGGCTAATGTAATATCTGAGCCATCGTCAGATAAACAAAAAACCATTGATTTACGTTTAGAAACAGAGACTTATCAACGAAATTTAATCCGCAAAGCATTAGAAAGCAATGACGGCAACTGGACCAAAGCGGCTCAGCAGTTGTCTATGGATCGCGCCAACCTAGCTCGCTTGGCAAAACGCTTAGGGATTGTCGTTGCCAAAGAAGTACGTTCTTAATCGTAAAGCGTTTCGGAAGCGCAACGACATTCCGCTGAGGTAGGCGTTAGTTTCGAGTAAGAATGTCATTGGCTTTGATTACAAGTAGCGCTGGTAATAATTTACTGGTGTCTCGCTGCACTCACCTGTCGGATTCGCTCAGCAGGAAACTCAAGTTTGGGCAATAAATAGGCTTTCAAATCTTCAGCATAACCCAGTTCGTCTAAAGCGGCGGCCATGCAATTGAGCCACATGGCTTTTTCTTTCTCTGTGACGATTAGATGAGCATGGGCTTGCGGTAAGCTGATTGGGCCGTATTTTTTCGAAAAGAGTTTCTCGCCACCCATCCAGCCAGATAGAAAAGACACCAGTTTATCTATGGTCAGTTCGATATCGCTTGGATGCATATCGAATAATGGACGATATTCTGGTGTATTTTCCATGATTCTATAGAAGGTTTCGACCAAACTTTGTAAGCCTGTTAATCCACCCACGGCTTGTAATGTTGCGTCACCTTCACCATATGTTGGCGGGTTAGAAGTGGTCATTTATTCGACGTCTTTTGGTTGGTTTTGTGCTTTTTTAGCGGCTTTTTCTTGATCCATTTTGATCGAATTGCGATAACCGCCCAAGGCAGCCAACGCCCCGATAATGAAACTCATGTAAAGTGGAATTTGAAACAGCATAGTGATACTGATAAAAACACACCCGACGGCTAAACCTTCGATAAAGGGTTTGAGTTTCTTGGGCATAACTGTTCTCCGAGCGTTAAAAAATATACGCGAGTCTAGCAAATTTCAGCGAAGATGTGAGCAGGATTGTGGAAAAAAGCATCACTTATCCAACATTAGGAGACGTTAATTTAAGAATGTTTTTTCTATGTGGATTTGTGGGTAACTAGGTTATAAATGAGGATAATAACTGACAAGAGGCATTTCTTGCTCATTATTTACACAAAACGATGAATAAATACCTGTAAATGTGAATAACTGCTATTATTTTCCACAGATTTTTCTGTGGCAGATTTGATCTGTTGTTTGATTTTTATCCACAGTATTGAAGATACACACAAGAGAGCCGCTAGTGCTAAAGTTATCCCCTAATTCTATTTTTCGCTCGTATCGTGCAAATGCTGTACTGAATCAAAAAATTTGGCGCATGGCATGGCCGCCAATGGTATCAAACATCACCACGCCGCTACTTGGCTTAGTCGACACAGCCGTGGTTGGTCATTTAGCCACAGCAACCCATCTTGCTGCTGTGGCGATTGGTGCGAGCATTTTTAGCTTTCTATTTTGGGCGTTTGGCTTTTTGCGTATGGGCTCAACTGGATTGACAGCGCAAGCCCTTGGACAAGGAGACGAAAGGCGTGTTCGTGAGTTGCTTCTGCAATCCATTTTAATGGGTGTATTCATCGGGCTAATCTTGATTTTGTTCCGAGCCCCATTGATTGATTTGGCGATAACCTTAATGGAACCCAGTGCTGAAGTAGAGCCTTGGGCGCGTTTGTATTGTGAAGCGCGAATTCTTAGCGCACCAGCGGTCTTAGCCGGTTATGCCTTAATGGGCTGGTTCTTTGGTGTGCAATATTCTAAAGGACCACTGTGGATGCTGTTGGTGATTAACATTGCCAACATGATTCTCGATTATGTCGCCGTTTATGGATTGGGTATGGCCAGTGATGGCGTGGCGTGGGCAACGGTGGCGGCCCATTATATTGGCGTGACGGTAGCGGGTGTGTTGGCTTGGCATAAATTGAAAGGTTTTTCAGGCCATGTACCCTTACGTGTTTTGGCGAAATGGCGCGAATACATGGCGTTAGTCAAAGTGAATCGTTACCTGTTTGTACGCACCATCCTCTTGTTGTTAGTGATGTTATTTTTTACCGCCCAAGGTGCGCGCCAAGGGGATTCTATTCTTGCCGCGAATGCTGTGTTGCTGACTTTCTTGATGATTATTTCTAACGCCTTGGATGGTTTTGCTTTTTCGGTGGAAGCCTTGTGCGGCGAATATTATGGCCGTAAAGACAAAGCGAATTTTAACAAGGTGATTCAGCTTTCGACTTATTGGGCGCTACTCGCAGCCGTAGTTTTGATGCTGATTTTCTGGCTTTTTGGTAATCAAATCATAGCCTTATTGACCAGTGTGCAAAGCGTTCGAGACGATGCCGCTCTGTACCTACCTTGGCTCATTTCCTTCCCTCTGTTGGGTATTTGGTCCTTTATGTTGGATGGTGTCTTCATTGGCACAACTAGCGTAAAACAAATGCAAAACACCATGATTATTTGTGTGGTTGGCGTGTTCTTTCCGGTTTGGTTTATGACTCAAGACCTTGGCAATCATGGTTTATGGCTTAGCCAAGCCATGTTGTTTATCGCTAGAGCCATCACTTTATATTGGTGTTATCTGCAAAATATGAAAAAAGAGGTTTGGTTCGCGAACCATTAAGCCTTGATCAACGTAAATTCTGCTGCTCGTTTCTGCGAAGCGAGCGCTGGATTCGTGTTTCCTCTTGGCGCATTTTTAATAAGTTGTCTTCCACAAAAAGCAAATGGGTATGTGCTGCTGTCCGAGCCGCTTCGGCGTCGCCATCCATAATGGCTTGATATAGATTCGCATGTTGCTCCATCACTCGTTGGCGTGCGGCTTGTTTCTCGAATAAGTTTCTTAAGTTGCTTGAAATACTTTTCGCTAACATAGCGTGCAGGCTGCGGAGTGTGTGAAGCAAGACTACGTTGTGTGCTGCTTCAGCAATGATCATGTGAAACTCCACATCTAACTTGGCTTCCAAAGCGAAGGCTTTATGTTGATTCGCATCTATTAATTGATGAAAACACTGTGTGAGTTTGGTTTTGTCCGCGTCTGTGCTGCGCAACGCCGCATAATACGCGGCAAGGCTCTCTAACGCATCGCGAAACTCCAATTGGTCGTATAAGAATTCATCATGAGAGCTGATCAAATCTTGCAACGGATCTTCAAAAGAACTGCCAAGCTGTTCTGATACATACGTTCCTCCACCATGACGGCTGAATAACACGCCACGGGCGATTAGTTTTTGAATGGCTTCCCTCAACGAAGGGCGAGATACTTCAAAGCGGGCTGCAAGCTCTCTTTCTGGTGGTAGTTTTTGCCCCGCCGTAAAGCTGCCTTCCAAAATCATGCTTTCGAGTTCTTTCATGATGATGTCGGAAATTTTCGGCTGTTTAACTCGACCAAAGTGATTGGTATTCATAGCGTTTCCTAAAATTTATTCTCGAATTTAGAATTTTTGCCAGTTGTGCATAAGTTTAAAAGTGGTAAAACCAATTAAAATTGCCGATAAAATTCACGAAATAACGACAAAAGTATCAGTTGACAAAATACTATTAGGTTTTTAATGTGCCTTATACTTAAAAGGTAAATTGGTATTACCAATTTGTCTAGCGTTATTCCTTAGAACTTACAAAATAGGCTATTGGCTGTGGAACCTGCTATGAACTCCGACTCTTTTGCTTCTAAAGCGGCTCAATATCGCGACTTATATCTTGCCTTAAAAGATGCGCAAAACGGCATTGATGAAGGTAGATTGATACATGATCCACTTCGCACCTTGGCATACGGTACGGATGCGAGCTTTTATCGCTTGATTCCGCAATTGGTAGTACGGGTCGATAATGAAGCGGAAGTACAGCGGGTGCTAAAAGAAGCGAGAAAGCGTAACTTACCTGTGACCTTTCGCGCGGCGGGTACGAGCTTATCTGGGCAGGCGGTAACCGATTCCATCTTGATGCAATTGTCGGATAACTGGAAAGGTCATCGAATGCATGACCATGGTCATGCTATCTCTCTCCAGCCTGGCATTATCGGTGCGCGTGCCAATCAACTGCTGGCGCCCTTTCAGCGAAAAATCGGCCCAGATCCAGCGTCCATTAATGCCTGTATGATTGGTGGTATCGCAGCGAATAACGCCAGCGGCATGTGCTGCGGTACAGCACAAAACAGCTATCATACGATTCAAAGTGCTCGTCTAATTTTTGCCGATGGTTCTTTGTTGGATACCGCTGATGGAGCCAGCCGATTAGCCTTTGGTAATCGCAACGCTGACTTGTTAGACACGCTGATTCGTTTATCAAGAAGTGTTCAGGCGAATAAGGCACTAGCGGACAAAATTAGACACAAATATCGTTTAAAAAACACCACAGGATACAGTTTAAACAGCCTAATTGATTACCAAGACCCTTTTGATATCTTGCTGCATTTGATGATCGGCTCCGAAGGCACTTTGGGCTTTATCAGCGAAGTGACTTATCAAACCGTGGTCGATCACCCCATTAAAGCCGCGGCAATGATTTTCTTTGAAGATATGGAAAGTACTTGTCGAGCGGTGACGGCACTTAAAACGTCACCGGTTGCCGCTGTGGAGTTGATTGATCGGGCTGGCTTACGTGCTGTAGAAAGCAAACCGGGCATGCCGGAAATCTTGTCGTCCCTCGGCCCACAAGTAGCAGGTTTATTGGTGGATGTGCGCGCTACCAATGCGGAGGAGTTAGAAGCGAATCTAGCCTTGGTGAAGCAAGCGTTAAGCGGCCAAACCACATTGAACCCGATTGAATTTACTCAAGACAAAGTTGTCTATGATTCCTATTGGAAAATTCGCAAAGGTTTGTTTCCAGCTGTTGGTGCGGTACGTCCCGTTGGCACCACTGTCATCATTGAAGACGTGGCCTTCCCTGTCGAACAACTCGCAGAAGGTGTTCTGGAGTTACAAGGCGTGTTTCAAAAACACGGCTACAGCGAGGCGATTTTATTTGGTCATGCTTTGGAAGGTAATTTGCACTTTGTGTTTACCCAAGGTTTTGATGATCCGAAGGAAGTGAAACGCTACGAGCAACTAATGGATGAAGTGGCACAATTAGTGGCGGTGAAATACAAAGGTTCGTTAAAAGCAGAGCACGGCACAGGCCGTAACATGGCGCCTTATGTGGAGCTGGAATGGGGCAAAGAAGCCTACGACATTATGTGGCAAATCAAACGCGCTTTTGATCCACAAGGCTTGCTTAATCCAGATGTGATCTTATCCCACAATGCTAACTTGCATGTACAGAACCTCAAACCCTTGCCAAAAGCTAATGACAAGGTCGATACCTGTATCGAATGCGGCTTTTGCGAATCCTCTTGTCCATCAAAATCCATTACGTTAACGCCTCGCCAACGTATAGTGATTTGGCGCGAGATTCAGCGATTGACCGCAATGGGTACAGATCCGCAGCGTCTTGCTGAACTGAAAAAAGACTATGATTATCAAGGCATTGATACCTGCGCTGGCTGTGGTTTGTGTTCGATGCAATGTCCAGTTGGCATCAATACGGGCGATTTAACCCGCGAATTACGTCACGATCGCCATCCAGATAGCAAAGTCGGTTATTGGGTTGCCGATCATTTTGAAGGCGTAACCAAAACCGCAAAAATGGGGCTTGGCCTTGCTGGCGGTGCCCGTCGAATTATTGGCAACTCTGGTATGTCTGTTGTTACCTCAATGATGAATAAGGTATCTCATGGCGCAGTGCCGAAATGGCATAAACAAATGCCCAACGCGGCGGCGTCTTTGAAGTCGATTGCCGTAATGCAAGGTAATAAGAGACAAGGTAATGAGATGCAATCTGAAAACAGGCAGAAAGAAGTCATTTACTTCCCTAGCTGTGCTACTCGCGTTATGGGTGCTGGGCCGAATGCGGAAGATAAACGTTCCGTCATGGAGGTGATGTTCTCTGTATTGCAAAAATCAGGCTATAAAGTCACTGTACCTAATAATATCGACAGTCAATGCTGTGGCATGGCGTTCCAATCCAAAGGTCAATTCGAAGTCGCTAACCAAAAAGCCAATGATCTCAATAGTTTACTGCTCGCTGCCAGCGATAATGGCCGCATCCCCATCGTTTGTGATGTCAGCCCTTGCTTGCTACGCATGCAGGAAAGTCTTGATCCTTGTTTGGAGTTGCATGAACAAGTGGGTTTTGTTTCGACTTATGTGATGCCAAACCTGACGGTGAAAGAAAAGCTCGGTAAAATCGCCCTGCACGTAACCTGCAGCACCACCCGCATGGGACTCGCCGACAGCTTCGTACAGCTTGCCCACCAACTGGCCGATGAAGTGGTGATTCCGCCAGACATTACCTGCTGTGGCTTTGCTGGCGACAAAGGCTTCTCGACCCCCGAACTCAACGCCAGCGCCTTGAAAACTTTAGCCAAAGCGGTAGACGGCTGCGAAGTGGGTTATTCAAACAGCCGCACCTGCGAGATTGGCTTATCGGAACACAGCGGCATCGAGTACCAATCCATCGTCTACCTGGTAGATCAACTGACTCAATCCTCAGTCTCCTAACCGCTTATCAAGAGGACGTTTTGCTTGCGTCACTGACGTCGTCAGCGCAAAACGTCCTCTTGATAAGCTTGAATATGTTATGTCGGCACTATTGTTCATTTAGCGAATGTCACTAGATCAACGCCGAGCGGACGTTCTCGCTTTAGCGCCGAAGCGAGGGTTGATCTAGTGACAGTTACCGAAAAATCTGAAGGCGAAACCACGGACTAAAGCATAAACGTCGAGTACAAGCCAAATCCGCAGACGATGAGTAGCGCCCAGCCGACGAATTGGAAGAAGACGGGCGTTTCGGCTTTTTGAATGCGGTTGTGGAGTTTTTGTCCGAAGACGTGACCAATCAAGGCGCAAGGCAGTAACCAGAGTTGATGGATGAGTTGTAAATCGATGCCAGCGATGAGGAAGGACACCATTTTGATCATCACCAGAATAAACCAGAGCACGAACAAGGTATCGCGCAGTTGATGGCGGGGAACTTTGGTGGCGAAGACGGAGACGATAAGCGGTGCGCCGATTAAGGAAGTGCCACTTACGTAGCCGCCAAGCATAAGAAAGATGGTATCGAGGAATTTGTTGTTGGTATAAAACGGTTTATTCAGGATGTAAGACACAGCAAAGACAGCAACAATGACAAATATCACGCCAGTGACTATGTTGCCCGGTAAGGTTAATAAACCAAATACGCCGATCAGTTTCGGCACTATCATGATGCCGAGGGCTTTTTTTAAATAACCCCAAGCGATATTGCCTTGTGCTTCTTGTGGCGCTTCGCCTCGTTCTGCTGCGAGTATGGCTTGTTTTTTTGTGGCTCTCGATCCTTGCCATGCAATCCAGCTGGAAAAGACCAAAAGATGAATGGAAATAATCGGTAAAAATAGCAGCGGATCATTTTTTACTAATAATAGAAAGGGCAAAGCCAATACTGCGCCACCAAAGCCTAGACCACTGCGGACAAAGCCGCTCCATATAAAAATGACGCCGATTAAAGCGTACTGCCACCAGAGTAAATGTTCCATGATTGTCCTTTGATCAGGTGAGGCCTTGTGTGAAATTGTTGTTCGCTAGTGTAACGAAAATCTTCTTTTAAACTAAGGGATTGGATGAAACCAGGTCTGTTGGTGGAGGAATTTTGTTAATTCATCTTTTAATAACTTAGCTCTCGCAGACAAACTGCGTCGATAAGGCCAGACTAAGAAAATTTCTCTATTTTGACCTCGCCACTCAGGTAATACGCGAATCAACTCTCCGGTTTCTAGGTCTGCGCTCACCATGCTCATGGGAATTAAAGCAATTCCAGCGCCTGCTTTTGTGAGGTTGAGTGTAATAGACATATCGTTACTAATATGTCGGTGTTCTTTATTCAGCGGATGATGTTCATTTTGATCCTTTATCAGTAACCAATCTGCGAACATATTAGAGGCAATACTTGGTGTTTGTAATAAGTCATCAATCGTTTGAGGTAAAGGAAAAGGCGCCTTGGATGAAGCGACTAAGACAGGTTCAATATGCCCCAATTTTTTTTGAATAAGTGATGAGCTAGGCAATGAACCTGATCGCAAGGCAATGTCTGCTCTCGTGTCTTTAATGTCTTGCAAGGTGTTGCTTAGTTCTATGTTGAGCTCAATATCTGGGTACAGTTTAACAAACTCTTGCCAAAATGCATCCAGAGGCCCGCTACCTAAATTCACTGGAGCCAATATTTTCAAATCGCCTTTTAAGCTATTTAGTGTCTGATCTAGATTGGAAATACGCTGATCTAGTGCATCGATAAACTCTGCGCATTCTTGGTAATAGCTTTCCCCAACGGGAGTAAGTGTAAGCCCTTTGGTTGAGCGATTTAGCAATTCACAACCTAGCTTGTGTTCGAGGGCGCTAATTCGCCGAGAGACTGTGGCGATGGTCATGTCTAGATGCTGAGCGGCAGCAGTCAGACTATTCTTATTAGCGGCTGTGATAAATATCTTTAGATCATCAAGCATTTTGCATTTATGTAAATTTGGTTTTAAAAAATCAGTATATTTACAAATACAGATGCTTGCTAGTATAGAGTTTATTAATTTGAGTCATTTATTACTTTTCGTCTGGGGCACTCTTTTTAGAGAAGACGATGAGTTCACTAGGAGAGAAATATGAAACATAGAATTATTTTTGCCATATTAATGTCATTTACTTTGTCGTTGATTATGTCGGCATGGATTACTTACGTGAATATTGGATTGCATCCTGATTTTGTTACTTTCTGGATGCATGCTTGGGCATTGGCTTGGCCAGCAGCGGGTATTATTTCCTTTATCGCTGGGCCATTTTTGCATGCTTTGGCACATAAATTAGCCGCTAAAATTTAGCATTATGAGATGCGTTGTCATAACGCGCAGACATAAAAAACCGCTTAGAAATGAGTCCAACTTTATGGGGTCACTTCAAGAGCGGTTTTTTTATTGTCTGACATCTTAAATCTGTGTGAGCGACTTATTTGCTTGGTTTTTCATCCCAAACGCTTAGGTCAATGTCATCACGGATTTCTGGGTAGTCATCTGAGTTAAAGACCGGGGTGTGGGTTTTTAATTGAGCAAAGTAATCTTTGGTCAATTTAACCACCAAACCAGACAACATCATGATGGCGATTAAGTTAATAGTCGCCATCAAGCCCATTGCGGCATCCGCGGCATTGAAGACGACGGC
Organism: Marinomonas sp. CT5; assembly: GCF_018336975.1. Lineage (NCBI taxonomy): Bacteria > Pseudomonadati > Pseudomonadota > Gammaproteobacteria > Oceanospirillales > Oceanospirillaceae > Marinomonas > Marinomonas sp. CT5. Next base: position 31,283 of record NZ_CP025572.1, read on the forward strand.
AACGCTTTCATACGCCCCCCATGGAATCATAGCTAGCGCCAGAAGACGCAAGATGACAATACCTGGTTTGTTTGCCCATTTAAGGTAAGTTAGGGCGTTTTCTGCGTAGCTGTAGTTACCAATGATGGAGGTAAAGGCAAAGAAGAAGATGGCAATCGCCACAAAGTAATGACCAGCACTTCCGATATGCGTGGTTAACGCCGTTTGTGTCAGCATGATGCCTGTTTGACCGTTACCTAATGCGCCAGATAATAGAATCATTAAGGCGGTTGCTGTACAGATTAGCAGGGTGTCAATGAACACACCCAGTGACTGCACCATACCCTGAGACGCTGGGTGATGAGGGTTTGGTGTGGCAACGGCGGCAATGTTTGGCGCTGAACCCATACCTGCTTCGTTTGAGAACAAACCACGTTTCACACCGTTGAGCATCGCACCTAATACACCGCCAGCAGCTTGTTCGATACCAAATGCGCTTTTGAAGATGAGTGCGAAAGCGGCAGGAACGTCAGAGATATTAGCGAAGATCACATATAAAGCGAGTAGCAGATACAACACAGCCATGAAGGGCACGACGATTTCGGCAAAACGTGCGATCTTTTTGATGCCACCAAAGATGACAATCGCAGCCAACAGCATGATTACAATACCTGTCACACTGGTGTCGATGCCAAATGCGCCTTCCATCGCTCCGGCAATAGAGTTAGCTTGCACGGCATTGAACACCAAACCAAAAGCCAAGATCAACGCAAGGGAGAACACCGCGCCTGCCCAAGGGGCTTTTAAACCTTTGCTGATGTAAAACGCTGGGCCACCACGCAACTGACCGTTCTGATCGCGCATTTTGTACAATTGCGCCAAGGTACTTTCGGCGTAGGCAGTTGCCATGCCGATAATAGCCACCACCCACATCCAAAAAATGGCACCTGGGCCACCAAGATACAAGGCTACAGCGACCCCCGTCATATTACCTGTGCCTACTCGAGAAGCGAGACTAGTACAAAGTGCTTGGAAAGGTGAGATGCCACCACGATCCGATTGTGGGGCCTTTAGAACGGTGCGGATAAACTCTGGAAAGCGTCGAACTTGGATAAAACCTAAGCGTAATGTGAAATAGACGCCTACTGCTAGTAGTCCGTAGATGAGGATATAACCCCAGAAAATCGTATTTAAAAAGTCTATGATGGCTGCCATGTAGGGCACTCCCCTTATTCGATAGAATTATCGTTTTATTGTTCGTGGGTTGAATGTTAGAACGGCTTTTTTGGGTAAAAAAAGTGTTCTAAGAAACGCGCAGATGCTTAAAAAAGTGTGCAAGAGTAGCGATTTTGTGAAAAACCGCAAGAAAAAAACCACAAACACGCACTTTTTATGTGCATGAATGTGGTTTGGATTTCAGTTGTTTTTGTTTATTTGATTAACTGGCTAAGTAGTTATGTCCTTGATTCAAGGACAAATAAATCTTGTTTCGCAACTCATTGGCTAGGCTGGTTGGGACACTCTTAGTTGGATGGCGTAAACTGATTCTTAATAGCAAATTAACTTGGGATGGCGTCATGCCTAGTCGTTCAACCGCGGACTTTGGCAGTTGATGATACTCGGTTCGCGACAATAACTTCAGCTCTTCGAGCCAATGGGCTTGTTCTCCCAAAGTGGTACGAACTTGATCGCCAATAATGTCCATATCTGTGTCTTGGTTCACCACTATCGAAATATCACGATCCGCTTTGGGCTGTCGTGACACTGGGCGCCAAGGTGATAAATCGAGCATTTGTTGCTGAATGCGTGAATCTGGATCTCTCAGCAAACGAATATCAGGAAGGCCTTTACGTAACATCAATACTCTGTCTAAGCCTAAACCAATGGCGACACCCGTGTAATCTTTGCTTGGCCAACCATTTCTGTTTAACAGATCTGGATCTATGTTGCCGCACTCACCCACTTCAATTAGGTTTTGTCCTTCAATAGCATCAAGTTGAACACCATTTATGGTGTAAGGGTGCGGTGATTTGGATTGTTGCACCACATGATTGGGCAATAGGGTTTTCATCAGTGCCGAAACTGACTCATTTAAAATCTCTATATCCTCGTCAGCTTGTGTTTTGGGCATGACAATCCAGATGTCTAATTGATGAGGTTCTGCGCAATGCCAGCGATCAATACAGTCACGACGGTAAACCAAACCGTGACTTATCATTCCTATCGAGTTCGGTCGTAGACTTTGCCAACTGCTCAACCAGGTTGGCACTGCGCTGGACGTTTGAGTACGAAGCATCAAACTATCAGAAATATAGCGGCTGTAGCGAACGTCTCGCGACGCTCCATCGGCAGGATAACCGAGCGCATCGTAGTTTTCGTAAACGGGCACAATAGGGTTGGCATTGATACGTTGCAGGTAACAGCACCATAAGGCAGAAAGCGCTGCTTCCGCTTCAGTGATGAGTTGTTGCATGGCATGAATGCCGTATTTTGGGTTGGTTAAATCACGCAAAGAAAGCGCGCTAAGTAATTGTTCGTGGGTAAGGTATGTGTTGGTAGACATTATAAAGCTCCATAAATCCAAGATAAAAATTAGTGCAATGCTTTTGGATTCCTCCGAGTCGGGACTCGGAGAGAGCTTGTCTTTGAAAGGTTATTTCAGAAAGAACAAAGCCGCCGGGTCCAGTTTAGGGACTCGGAGGCTGGTAAATCGTTGTGATAGTACAATAAGATGCGTCATGCTTTTGATCCTAGCAGGCTATCTGTTGCAGAACAAGAAGCCTTTGGAGCAAGATCTGATTTACTTGACCTTGTTCCAAAGTTACTACACAGCGTTCGGCGCAGTTGGTTCTGGGAAATCCTGACTCTGAATAGGGTCTTTTTGCAATTCCCCCCACTGTCTTTCTAACGGCATAACGCCCGCCCACACTGGCCAGTCGTTATCGGCTGGATCATCGATAGGTGGTTCTGCTCGGAATTTGACCGAGGCTTCGTCTATTTTGATACGCACGACTCCCGTCGCTTTGATCTCTTGCTCGTTGACGGGACGTAATGTTTCCCAGCGACCTGGGCTGACTTTATCGAGGAAAAGTTTGAATTGACGTACTTTTTCTTCTTTTTCTTCGATCAGTTCTGGTACGCCAAATAAGGTCACGGAACGATAATTTACTGAATGGTGCATGGCCGAACGCGCCAAGACTAAGCCATCCAATAAACTGATGTTGATGCAGACTTTTTCCGGTTCGTCGATTGGCCCTTTAACATTGCGGGCTTTCGAATGAGCGTGCCAATAGAAGTAGTCGCCTTCACGCCAATGGCTGGTGGGGGTGACAAACACTTGCCCGTCTTTGGTTTGTCCGACATGACACATAAGCGCCGCATCAATAATGTTAAATGCTAGATCTTTGTCATAAGAGGCACGGTTTGGCCCGCGTTTTACTTTACTTAATGTGGTTTCTTCTAGTGACTGGCTCATGAATTCTCTCCTTGTGTCCTAATCGTTGATTCGCTATAACAAGACTTTAGATAAATCTGGATGTTATAAAAATAGCCAGAATCAAGATAAAAAAGCAGGCCAGATTATGAAGCACGCGATCGCCAGTTTGCGCTTTTCTTTAGACGACGATGAACCCTATTACAAACAATTGATCGAGCAGATCCAGCAAGGCATTGTGTCTGGGGAGCTATCGGTTGGTGATAAGTTACCCTCCTCGCGTTTTTTAGCCAGTTCGTTGGGTGTTTCACGAAGTACGACCTCTCGGGCCTACGATCAATTAATCGCTGAAGGTATTTTAACCAGCGAAGAAAAGCGTGGTGTGTTTGTGGCGGCTTTGCCCATGGTTAGCCAGCGTTCAACGAGGCAATCTCATTCTTCCCACTTACCCATTAATACAGTGCCAGTAACACTAGCGTTCGATGCGGGGGCTGATGTGTCTGTCTTTCCCGCTAAGGAATGGGCGTCAAGTATGCGACGGAGTTGGCTCAATCCAGATTTAACTGTGCTGGAAGGTGGGTACGAAACAGGTTACCCAAATTTAAAAGTAGCGATAGTGGATTATTTGTACCGTGTTCGAGGTCTTGAGTGTTCCGCTGAGCAAATTATTGTCACGGCTGGAAGCCGTGACTCGTTGCTTTTATTACAACATGCGATTACATCGTTGGGAGGTTTTCATGGGTCGTCAATGAAGTGGTGGTTTGAAGAGCCCACCTACCCGCCAATTCGCGAGACTATATCATCGTCTGCCAAATCGGGTGTGCTTTTGATAGACGAAGATGGGCCTTGTTTACCAGATAGCGAATCTGTTTTGAATGCCGCAATTTTAACCCCAAATCGGCAATATCCTCTTGGCTTGAGTATAAGTGCGGCTCGACGTCAGCAATGGCTGCAAGCATTACAAAATGATTCGCTAAATTGGTGGTTAGTGGAAGACGATTATGACAATGAGTTTGTCTATCAGGGGCGAAGTAATGTGCCTTTTATGCAAACAGCAAGCGTGCATGATCAAGCTCGAGATCGTGTCTTCTTTGTTGGAAGCTTTTCTAAAGTGCTGTTTCGAGGCTTACGGTTGGGCTTTATTGTCGCTCCAACGAAACATATTGCGGCATTACATAGAAGTCAGCGTGTGTTGGGTGCATCGGCTTCTTTACCTATACAACCTGCAGTAGCGAACTTTATGCTTGAAGGTCATTTTGATCGGCATGTCAATCGGATGCGTCGTCACTATAGACTCAAGCGAGACCAACTCTTGCGACTTCTAGAGTGCCATTTAAAACCTTGGTTTGAGTGGAAGAAACCTCGTGGAGGGATGCATATATTAATAGAAATCAAAAACGACTTTCTTTCCATCGTGCAATCTGAGATGGCTTTAGATCAGTTAATAGCACAAGAGCTTGCTTGTAGTGGTGTGAAACTATCACCTTTGTCCAGACATTACGCTCACGAGCGAGACCAATGTGGTTTTTTATTGGGGTTTAGTGGACCCAATGAAGAAACTATGGTGCATATTGTTGTCGCATTGGAACATTGGTGTATAGAAAATTTGAGATAAAGTATTATTTACAACGTGTAAGGAAATCGTCTTATAAGCGCGCTAATCTTAGCTTTACAGCTTATGTTTAAGGCATTTTTTTAGGCTAAAAATGTGGAAGTTTATAAAAAGACAGTGAAGCAAAGATGAACAAAGGCTAAACTACACTTTGTGTGGCTGTATAATTTTTGCTATATTTCGCACACTTAAATTCGTATGAAGCGTGTAAAAACGGCATTTTCACTTTTGTTTTTATGAATCGGATGGATAAATTGAACAAATTTCAAGACATTTTGCGCCATAGTGTGCACTCGGTGTCCAGCGTCTTGGCGGATTCTTTACGCCTAGATTTTGCCGTGTCTTGCTTGATTTTAAGTTTCTCCGTAATGATTGCCGCTCCTTTCTCTATTTTTAACCCAAGTGTTATTAATATCGACCCTATTCCTAATGCGGGGCTATGTTTTAGTCTCGTATTTATAGCTCTATTATTGGTTAGTTATTGGTCCGTTATGACCAATATCAACCCTGCTCGCCAGAAATTGGCCTTCTCTTTGTTTCATGTGTTTGCTCTTAATGAGCGACTTAGTCGTGCTGAGGCTCGATGCGTGATGAGATGTGGAGCTCCCCTTTTCAGATTTAGGTGATCCAAAAAAGCCATTGCTGCGTTAATTTTATTAACTAGGTAATGGTCTTTGTGCTGTTCTCAGTGTGGTGATCTTTACTGAAATACCCGGCGTTTTGCCGGATTTTCGTTCTGTTACTGGATCGTTTGGTAGCAGTTTTGTGAACATAAGGGTTAGAGGATGATTCTCTTGTTAACTCGTATCCTAAGTAAAGTCGCTTTGGCGCTAATGGTGGGCTTGCTCGCCGGTTGTCAGGGTGGTGTGCTCGATCCTAAAGGGCAAGTAGGTATTGAAGAGAAGCAACTTATTATTGTTGCGACTTTGTTGATGCTGCTTGTTGTGATTCCTGTCATTTTCATGACACTGTATTTCGCTTGGAAATACCGTGAAGGACGTGACGAGATCTACGAACCAAAATGGTCACACTCCACAAAAATTGAAACCATTGTTTGGACTATTCCAATTGTCATCATCATCATTCTTGGTGTGATTACATGGAAATCAACTCATTCATTGGATCCTTACAAGCCTTTGAAATCGGAAAAAGATCACATCGATGTTCAGGTCGTTTCGATGAACTGGAAGTGGTTATTTATTTATCCGGATCTTGGTATTGCCTCTGTGAACGAGCTGAGATTCCCAGCGAATGTTCCTGTTGCTTTCCATATTTCATCAGAAGGCACAATGAACTCGTTCTTCATTCCTCAGTTGGGTAGCCAAATTTACTCAATGGCAGGCATGGTGACCAAGCTTCACTTGATTGCAAATGAGCCTGGTACTTTTGATGGATTCTCTTCGAACTACAGTGGTCCTGGTTTTAGTACTATGAAGTTCAAAGCTATTGCGACAGAAACTGAAGCTGATTTTGATGCTTGGGTTGAAGGTGTGAAAGCTGAGTCAATTGATGGTGCTATTAATAACGGCATACTGGATCAAGCCTCTTATGAAAAGCTTGCCCAATATGATGCGGATCCTCATCACAAACATGAGGCGACTCCCGTACAGTATTACGGCTCAATTAAGTCGAGTGTTTTCATGGATAATGTTATGAAGTTCATGAAAGATCACGGCAAAGTTGAGTTGCTGAAAGGCACAACGTTTGATTCCCAAATGATCCACGGCAGTTCAAACCATGGTGAAATGAATCATGGCGAGATGAATCATGGCGAAATGAATCATGGCGAAATGAACCATGAAGCATCTGAGCACTCATCTCACGAGATGCACATGGAGGCAGATAAATAATGTCTATTCTAGGTAAATTATCTTTAGATGCGATTCCATTTCATGAACCGATTCTGATAGCCACATTCTCTGTTGTTGCTATCGGTGTATTGGTACTTGCTTTCCTACTTATCAAGTTTAACTTGCTTGGTGTTCTTTGGAGAGATTGGTTAACATCTATTGACCATAAACGCCTTGGTGTAATGTATATAGTGCTCGCGCTTATCATGTTACTCCGTGGTTTTGCTGACGCAATAATGATGCGTTTGCAATTGGCTTTGTCTACTAATGGTGGCGAAGGCTACTTGCCACCACATCACTATGACCAAATCTTTACGGCGCATGGTGTTATCATGATCATCTTTATGGCAATGCCATTTATGATTGGTCTGATGAACATTGTTGTTCCTCTACAGATTGGTGCTCGTGATGTTGCATTCCCATTCCTAAACAACCTTAGCTTTTGGCTAACGGCTGGTGGGGCTATCCTAATCAACATTTCTCTATTCGTTGGTGAATTTGCTAAAACTGGTTGGGTGGCTTATCCGCCACTAGCAGGTTTGCAGTTCAGTCCGGACGTAGGGGTTGATTACTATATATGGGCGCTGCAGATATCCGGGATAGGTACGACTTTAACGGCTGTTAACTTCTTGGCAACCGTATTTAAGATGCGTGCTCCTGGCATGAAATTGATGGATATGCCGATTTTCACTTGGACCTGTACTTGGGCCAATATCTTGATCGCGGCATCATTCCCAATTTTGACTGCTGTACTAGCAATGTTGACACTTGACCGTTACTTAGACTTCCACTTCTTTACGAATGATGGCGGCGGTAACTCAATGATGTATATCAACCTATTCTGGGCATGGGGTCACCCTGAAGTGTACATTCTTGTACTTCCAGCATTTGGTATCTTCTCTGAAGTTGTGTCTACGTTCACTGGTAAGCGCTTATTCGGCTATAAATCAATGGTCTGGGCGACAGCTTCGATTTCCATTCTTGGTTTCATCGTATGGCTGCATCACTTCTTTACCATGGGGTCTAGTGCGAACGTTAACGCCTTCTTTGGTGTGATGACTATGATCATCGCGGTACCAACGGGTGTGAAACTATTTAACTGGTTGTTCACTATGTACCGCGGTCGCTTACGTGTGACTGTGCCAGTACTTTGGACACTTGGTTTCATGGTGACTTTCTCTATCGGTGGTATGACAGGTGTTCTACTTGCGGTACCTGGTGCTGACTACGTATTGCACAACAGTTTGTTCTTGATTGCCCACTTCCACAACACCATCATTGGTGGTGCGGTATTTGGTTATCTAGCTGGTTTTGTTTTCTGGTTCCCGAAAGTAATGGGCTTCCACCTAAATGTGAAATTAGGTAAAGCGGCTTTCTGGTGTTGGTTAGTTGGTTTCTTCTTAGCCTTTATGCCTTTGTATGTACTAGGTTTCTTGGGTATGACGCGCCGTCTAAACCATACAGATAACCCAGATTGGAATATCTGGTTGTACATCGCTTTAGTTGGTGCTTTTGTTATTTTGGCAGGTATTGTTTGTCAATTGCTACAATTGTATGTCAGCTTCCGTGACCGTAAACAAAACTTGGATACTACAGGTGATCCATGGAATGGTCATACGCTTGAGTGGTCTACAGCATCACCGCCACAGTATTACAACTTTGCTAATATCCCAACTGTTTCTGATATCGATGCGTTCACCGATATGAAAGAGAAAGGTGAAGCTTACGTTCGTCATGAGAAATATGAAGCGATTCATATGCCTAAGAATACTGCAGCAGGTATGCAGATCTCTGGCTGTATTACTCTAATGGGCTTTGCTTTAATCTGGCACATTTGGTGGTTAGCTGCGCTTGGTTTGATCGGTGGGTTTGTATTCCTTGTGCTTCGTGCTTACACCAAAGATGTTGATTACTATGTACAGCCTGATGAAGTTGCTCGCATAGAAAATGCTCATCTTGATAACGTGGCTAAGGGGTAATCATGAGTACTACACATATGCATACGCATGACGCTCACGACGAGCATCACGATCACGATCCAGCACCGCATAACGTGTTTGGTTTTTGGTTATACCTAATGACGGACTGTTTGCTTTTTGCATCCGTCTTCGCTACTTATGCTGTGCTCTTTATGAACACAGCAGGTGGTGTATCAGGTAAAGATATTTTCGAATTAGATTTCGTTCTAGTTGAAACCGCAGCGCTACTTCTTTCAAGTATCACTTACGGTTTTGCAATGATCTGCGCGCATAAAAAAGATAAAAAAGGCACCCTTTCTTGGTTGTCAGTTACTTTTATCTTGGGTGCTGTGTTCATTGGTATGGAAGTCTACGAATTCCATCACCTAATCGTTCATGGTAACGGTCCTCAAGCAAGCGCATTCTTGTCAGCCTTCTTTGCCCTTGTGGGTACGCACGGCTTACACGTAACTGCTGGTTTGATCTGGATGGCTATCCTGATGATTGAGTTGATAGTATCTGGTTTTGGTAGCCGTACTGTAACTCGCTTAAGTTGCTTAAGCTTGTTCTGGCACTTCCTAGACGTTGTCTGGATTTGTGTATTCACCGTTGTTTATCTGATGGGAGCGATCTAATGAGTGATCATTCTTCTGAAGCGCATTCACACGGTAGCGTAAAGTCATACCTAACAGGGTTTATTTGGTCAGTTATTTTGACTGGTATTCCTTTCTGGATGGTAATGACAGAAGCGTTCGATAAGGGACCAACTTATATAACAATCGTCTTGTTAGCGATTGTTCAGATTTTTGTTCACTTGAAGTACTTCCTTCATTTGAACTTCTCTGAGCAAGGTAAGTTGGATACTTATTCATTCATTTTTGCTGCTGTGGTTATTGTGATGGTTGTCGCGTTATCCGTATGGATTATCTACGCTTCCAACGCAATGATGATGTAAGCAGATTAATCTGATGATTATGCGGACTTCTTTCATTATAAGTGATACGTGTCCGATGGGAGCCTATAACGATGTTTAAGCGTTATCTTCAGGTAACAAAGCCTGGCATCATTATGGGCAACCTCATCTCTGTTGCGGGGGGCTTCTTTTTAGCCTCTCGTGGCGAGATTGACTGGATTCTTATGCTAGCGACTGTTGTTGGTTTGTCGTTGGTGGTTGCTTCTGGCTGTGCCATTAACAACTATATTGACAGAGATATTGATGCAAAAATGCAGCGCACGCGTAACAGGGTGACTGTAAATGGTGAAATGTCAGGCAAAGCGGCATTTTTTCACGGTATTGTATTAGGCCTTATTGGTTTTACTTTACTGTCGTATTTCACTAATTGGGTTGCGGTTGCTTTTGCCGCCTTCGGTTATGTGGTTTACGTTGGCTTATACACTATGTATTTCAAGCGAAAGTCCGTTTACGGGACGTTTGTTGGTAGTTTGTCTGGTGCCGTTCCTCCAGTTGTTGGCTATTGTGCCGCAGCGGGTCAGTTCGACGCTGGTGCCGCTATCCTGCTTACTATGTTTTGTATTTGGCAAATGCCGCACTCTTACGCAATCGCTATTTTTCGTTACAAAGACTACGAAGCAGCAGGCATTCCTGTTCTTCCTGTGTCACAAGGTATCGCAAAAGCTAAGCGTCATATAATCCTACATATTGCTGCTTTTGCAGTCGTAGCTGCTCTTTTACCATTGACTGGCTATGTTGGGATTGGCTTTATGGTCGTAGCTCTAGCAACCAGCCTTTGGTGGTTGGCGATGGCACTACGGGGTTACCGCCCTGGTATTGATTTGAATGGTTGGGCACGACAAGTGTTCTTCTTCTCTATCATTACAGTAACCGCTCTTAGTGTGACTATGGCTGTGGATTTTAATGAAGTATCACCAAATCTTTTGGTGTTTGCTGCGCATTGATATTTATAAAAACGGGCTCCGGCCCGTTTTTTTATTTCTCCTCTTCTTTTTTTGATAACTTCCTATTTCGTCCATTATTCGCTATTTTGAAAGCCTGACTGTTGAGTTTTATGTCGACGAATATGCTTAACATCGAAATCAAAAAGGATGATGAAAATGAAAGCGCGTTTAATCTACCTAGCTCAAGTTATTGTACTTTTTGTTTTAGGAAGCAGCAGTGTTTATGCAGACCCCAGCCGCTGTCATGCTTTACTAGAAAATGCTCCGGAAGGGGTCAATATTACAACTTTGATGATGTCGCCAGATAGGGAAGTGAACAGTTCTTACTGCAAAGTAACCGGAGTCATGGCGCAGCGGATTGGAAGTGATGGTAAATTTTATTCTATTCAGTTTGAGTTGCGACTTCCTAATAATTGGCAAGGAAGGTTTGCTTATCAATTTAATGGAGGTGTTGATGGTGACGTTAAACCTGCATTAGGAAAAATTACAGGGCTTGTTAATTCTGAATATGCAATCAATCAAGGTTTTGCTGTTGTTTCAAGTAATGGTGGACATGATGGTAAAGCTAACTCTGAACTAGGTCTTACGGGTGGGGTGGTATTTGGTCATGATCCAGAAGCTCGTCGTGATTACGGTTATGGAGCGGTTCAGAAGTTAAACCCCGTGGCTCGTTCTTTAGTAGAAATATATTACCAATCTCCGATTAAATATTCTTATGGTCTAGGTCAATCTAATGGCGGCCGCATGGCGATGGTGGCAGCTTCTCGTTTTCCTAAGATGTTTGATGGTTTGTTAGTTGGGTATCCAGGTTTTAATTTACCAAGAGCGGCTTTACAGCACGCTTGGGATATTCAAGCGTTATATCGAGTTAATGATGATATTAGTCAGGCACTAACTCAACGGGACTTAGATATGTTCGCTAAGCGTATATTAGACCAATGTGATGCACTAGACGGTATTAACGATGATATGATTTTTGCGGCGGATGCATGCCAACAAGTCTTTGAGCCGAAAGCATTAGTCTGCAAAGGTAAGTTTGATAAAAATTGCCTGCCATTACATAAGCTAGGCGCTTTGATACGTATGCATTTAGGACCTCATAATTCCCACGATCAAGCTTTGTATACCAGCTGGCCTTATGATACAGGGATTCGTTCTAAAAACTGGCGCATGTGGAAGGTGGAAAGTGAGGTACCAGCATGGGGTAATAAACCAATTAGTGTGGTTATGGGAGCGGGGGCTTTAGCACATATTTTTACGACGCCATATACAAATGTCTCTGGAGATGTTTATTCACTAGAAAATTACCTTCTGCATTTTGATTTTGATAAAGATGCCCCCAAGATTTATGCGATTAATCGTCAATTTAAAGAATCTGCAATGACGACGATGACTACGCCTGACGCAGCCAAGCCTAAATTAACCCAGTTTAAAAAGTACGGTGGGAAGATGATTATTTTCCATGGTAACAGTGATCCAGCTTTCTCTGTGAAAGATACCGCGCGTTGGTATGACTTTTTAAACTTCACTTTAGTGGGTAAAGCACCGGAATTTGTACGTTTCTATCGTGTGCCCGGTATGCCTCATGGACAAGGTGGTCCCTCGGCTGACCAATTTAATATGCTTCGACCATTGGTTGCATGGGTCGAAAGAAAACAATCTCCCCAAGAAATTATTGCTGCCACACGAGCTGATAATCCTGAAATTACAGCTCGTATGGCAGGAATGACACGTCCTTTGTGCCCTTATCCAGCATACGCCAAGTACCACGAAGGTAATTTTCTAAAGGCGAGTTCTTTTCAATGTGTGGTCACTAAATAGCGATTAGCGACCACCCCCAACATCGATAAAGCCGCCAGTTGAGTAGCTGGATTTATCGCTGATAAGCCAGAGAATCGCTTCGGCGACTTCTTCTGGTTGGCCACCACGCTGTAGGGGTAAATTAGGCCCTATACGATCGACACGGCCAGCTTCACCACCATCGGCATGCATGTCGGTGTAAATTAACCCTGGTCTAACCACATTCACGCGAATGCCATCTCCTGCGACCTCTAAAGCAAACCCCTTAGAGAAAGAGTCGACTGCGCCTTTGCTGGCTGCATAGTCTACATATTCATTTGGTGAACCATAAACAGAGGCGAGAGAAGAGACGTTAACGATTGTTCCACCTTGTCCTCCTCGGCTTATGGCCATGTCTTGGAAAGCTTCTTGGCAGCATTGCATCGTCCCAAACACATTGGTTTGAAAAATGCGTTGCCAACGATCTGGTTGAGTATCTACAAAGCGTGTTTGATGATCTAAGACGCCTGCACTGTTGACTAGAGCACTAATTGGTCCCCATGTGTCTCTGATTGTTGCAAACATCTTGGCGACCTGATCTGTATTACTGACATCAGCCTGTACACAATGGGCTACACCACCAGAGGCAACAATGTCCGCGACAACGTTTTCAGCAGATGTAGCATCATTTCGATAGTTGATAATAACCTCGTAGCCATGTTGCGCGGCCAATTTCGCTGTCGCAGCGCCAATCCCTCTTCCACCACCTGTAATCAAAAGTATTGGTAGTTTCACTGTGCTCTCCTTGTTGTATTTATTGAAGTTTAAAGTAACGCGATCATTTGAATAAAACCAGTTTATGAATCTTAAAAAATTAAGGATATTTGGCGTGCTACTTTCCATGGATTGAGGAAGTATTAGTCATGTTTATAAGGTCGAGTTGAATATAATAAGCAAAGTATATAATAATCATTAGATACTAAATATGGTGATTTGAATGCAAACAAATAATATTGGCTTTCTTTTAACAGACATTATTCGTCTTATGCGCAGGGAATATTTAAACAGTGATTTATGTATGACCCCAATGCAAGCGAGGGCGTTGGTTTATGTCTCTCATTGTGAAGGTATTAGACAGGTGCAATTAGCTGAAATGATGGATATTCAACCTATCACGCTTGCTCGTTTAATCGATCAGCTAGCGGAGGATGAGTTAGTAGAACGTCGTCCCGATCCAAAAGATCGTCGTGCCTACGGATTGTATTTAATGGATGGTTCGGCGCCTTTGTTAGAAAAAATTGACGTAGAAGTTAAGCGAGTACGTAAGAAAGCCCTGCAAGGTTTAACAGAAGAACAGGTCAATGTTCTTCAGAATGCGCTCTCTGTTATGCATACAAATCTATCTGCGAACTAGACATCATAGAATTTACTTGGGGAAATATCGAAAATGAGCGAACAAGAAAAGAATCCATCTGTGCCAAAGCAAGTGGAAAAGCGTAAGACTCGTCGTTTTCTATTAGTGGCATTACCACTAGTGGTTATTTTAGTCTCTGTTTTTGTTTATTTGCATGGTGGTCGCTATGTTGAAACCGACAATGCTTATGTTCAATCTGATATCACGACCATTAATGCGGAAGTGTCTGGGGCCATTCAATCGATAGCGGTCAAAGAAAACGAGAAAGTTGCAAAAGGTCAGTTGTTATTTCGTATCGATGCTACTCCTTTTAAAGTAGCGGAAGCTAAAGCTCAAGCTCAACTACAGCAGGTCCGGTTAAACATACTGGAGCAAAAAGCGGCTTATGAAGAAAAAAAGGCTGAAATTAAACTTGCTGAAAATAAATATGCATTTAATCGACGTGAAGAGAAACGCCAAGCTAACCTGTTAAAACAAAAGTTCATTTCAGATACTCAGTTTGATCAAGCTAAGCAAGCCGCTGAAGTTAGCGAATTGAATGTCGCAACCTTGAAGAAAGATTTATTCCGTTTGAAAGAGGCTTTGGGCGGGGATCCGAGCGCGCCACTTGAGGATCACCCTAATTATCAAGCTGCTCAAGCAACTTTAGATCAAGCGCGTATTAATCTTGGTCACGTTGAAGTGCGAGCGCCTGCATCAGGTATCGTCGCAAAAGTCCCTAATAATGGTGAATACGTAATGGCTGGCTCAACCTCTATGGTTCTAGTATCAGATGAGAAAAAGTGGATTGCGGCAAACTTTACTGAAAAAGACCTTACATATGTTAAGCCTGGTCAGGATGTAGAAATTGAAGTGGATGCTTATCCAGATGTCACTTTGAAAGGAAAAGTGGAAAGTATTAGCCCTGCGACAGGGTCTGAGTTTTCAGTAATTCCTGCTGAGAACGCGACAGGTAATTGGGTGAAAGTGGCTCAGCGTCTAGCGGTTAAAATTGTGGTAGATAGCGATCAGAACACACCGGATTTGCGTACAGGTTTTAGTTCTACTGTCACAATAGATACAGAGCACCATCGCCGTTTATTCGGTATAGCGTTGTGAGGCGATAGAGATGGCGCTTACACAAAGCCTAAAAACGGAGAACGCGAGCACAAATCGCATCATGATCACGATATCTGTGATGTTAGCGACCATTATGCAGGCGTTAGATACCACCATTGCTAATGTGGCATTGCCACACATGAAAGGCGCCATGGGGACCACTCAAGATCAGATTTCTTGGGTGTTGACCTCTTACATTGTTGCCGCAGCGATTTGTATGCCTCTAACGGGGATTTTGTCCGCGCGAATTGGTCGTAAGCGCTTGTTTATGTGGTCAATTGTGGGATTTACCGTCTCTTCCATTCTATGTGGTGCGGCTCAGTCTTTGGATCAGATAGTGTTATTTCGTTTGTTACAAGGTGTGTTTGGCGCAAGTCTAGTGCCTCTGTCACAATCGGTGTTGCTTGATACTTTTCCTAAAGAAAAGCACGGTTCTGCGATGGCCATGTGGGGTGTTGGTGTCATGGTTGGCCCAATCTTAGGGCCCTACCTTGGCGGTCTATTAACCGAATACTACAGCTGGCGTTGGGTGTTTTATATCAATGTCCCTTTTGGCATTGTTGCATGGCTTGGCCTTGCTGGCTTCTTAGAAGAGTCAACACTTGATAAAAAGCGTCGCTTTGATATGTATGGTTTTGTACTGCTTGGTATTGCCATTGGTAGTTTGCAGATGATGCTGGACCGAGGCGAATCACAAAACTGGTTTGCGAGCTTGGAAGTGACAATAGAAGGTTTGTTAACCATCGTTTGTGGCTCCATGTTTTTAGTGCATATTTTTACTCATAGCCATCCTTTTATCGACCCTGACATGTTTCGTGATAGGAACTTCAGTGTGGGGATGGTGTTTATTTTTATTGTTGGCATCATTTTGTTGTCATCAATGGCGTTATTGCCGCCTTTTATGAGTTCGTTAATGGGATACCCTGTCGTTGATATTGGTGCCATATTGGCTCCGAGAGGCTTTGGAACCATGGCTGCTATGATGATTGTTGGTCGTTTGTCGAACAAAGTGGATGCTCGTTTATTTATTACACTGGGTTTGGTGCTGATTATTGTCTCTATGTGGGAAATGACTTTGTTTACCGCAGAAGTAACGGCATGGGACATTATTCGTACGGGATTGGTACAAGGAACGGGGCTGGGCTTTATTTTCGTTCCTTTATCTACTATCAGTTTTGCGACTTTGAACCCTAAATATCGTAACGAAGGCACGTCCATGTTTAGTTTGCTAAGAAACATCGGCAGCAGTATCGGTATTTCCGTCGTAACAACGTATTTGGCACAAAGGACCCAAATCAACCATGCCGCCTTTGCCGATTATATTAATCCTTTTAGTCTTGGCTTACAGATGGCGGAACAGCAAGGCGCTTATAACACAACCACAGCGGCAGGACTGACGGCGTTAAACCAAGTCGTGACTGGACAGGCGGCCACCTTAGCCTACCTGCAAGACTTTCGTTTGATGATGTGGGTAACACTCGCTGCGTTGCCTTTGGTGTTGTTGTTAAAAGGCAAACCGAAAGAGGCCAAGGAATAACATTTCTAAAAACTAAGTATTAAAAGCGCAAACGCTCTGACTTTTCAGAGCGTTTTTTTATCTATAAGAATGAGATCGATTTACGACTATCGACGAATAATGCTGACATACGCTAGTACTGTCTAAAGCCACACGTTATCATGCGCGTTATCTTGCAATTGGATTTGGTTAGTTTTGTTTGGAGGCCGTTATGAGCGCATCAGATCGACATTTTATTTTAGGCTATGGCAGTCTCATTAATGGTCAAAGTCGCGCGAAAACCGGTGAAACAGGCAAGGTTTGGCCTGTTAAGTTGCATGGGTTTGAGCGCCATTGGTCTGTCATGTCGTCTGAATACGGTATGAGTTCCGTTGCCGTTGTTCACGCTGCTGAAAAAGCGTGTAACGGTGTATTGGTGGAAGTGCCTTTTGATCAATTTCCCTTGTTTGATGAGCGAGAGAAAGGCTATCAAAGAGCCGTAATTGACCCTAAGCAATTGGCTACATATCAAGACCACCCTCTACCTGAAGGCACCTATTGGGTTTATCATACTGATGACGTCATTATGCCTGATGATGAGTGTCCGATTGCTTTAAGCTATCTAGATGTCATTTTGTCGGGTTGCTTAGAACATGGCGATGATTTTGCTCAGGACTTTCTAACATTCACCAAAGGCTGGGCATCGCCTTTGCTTAATGACCGAAAAGCACCGCGTTATCCGCGAGCACAACCAGAACTTTCTACTGAGCGTTTGAATACTTTATTGGCGCCTGTAACCACCTTATCAATAGAAGAGCTATCTGTATCTTATGAATCTTAATTCAACAAGCCAATTATTGGAGCGCAGTGAAGAAGAATTGGTCGGCAAAGTCTTATTTGCTAACCCGGAAGACACGTATCCGCTTGATTTAAGTAAAAAAGCGGACGTTTATGCTTGGTGCCAATCTAAAACGTTTCACGATGCATTGTTGCGTGTTGGCTTTGAAGAAGAAAAACTTTTATTTTCCGAACTCTGGACGCCAGAGAATGGAACTGATTTTGATCACGTGGTGATTTATCAGCCAAAAGCAAAAGAATTATTGGATTATCTACTAGCCGTCGTTTTGCCACTGCTAAAAGAAGGCGGTCAAATCTGGCTGGTGGGTGACAATAAAAGCGGCGTTAAATCCTCTATGAAGCGTTTAGAAGCGGGATTAGACGAGGTTGGTAAGCATGATGGCGCCAAACACTGTTTGCTTTATACCGGTTATAAGCGCCGTCCTGCCGCGCCATTTGTTTTTGAAGATTGGGTAATGACTTGGCAACAAGAGGTGGCTGGGCAAACATTCACCTTGTGCAGCTTGCCGGGCGTTTTTGGACACGGCAAACTTGATAAAGGCACTGAAATTTTATTAAACCAGCTAAATCAGCATCGCTTTATGAGTGACGTTGCTGGTGCTCGTATTCTGGATTTTGGTTGTGGCGATGGCATTATCGCTTTGTGGTTACACAACAAAACGGGTGCGCGTATTACGGCGCTGGATGATAGTGCCATGGCATTAAAGGCAACGCAGCTAACGTTTGCGCTGAACCAAGTGGATGATGCAGTGACTGTCGTGGCATCCAATGGTTTAAATGAAGTGAAAGGCCGCTTTAACTATGTGGTTACCAATCCTCCATTCCACAGTGGTGTGAGCACGGATTACAGTATTGCGGAAAGCTTTTTTATGACCGTGAAACAGCATCTTACTTTGAATGGCGAATTGTTTGTCGTGGCCAACGATTTTTTACGCTACCCGCCAATTCTAGATGCGGCCTTGGGCTCTCATACTCGTTTGTATCGAGACAAAGGCTTTGCGGTTTATCATGGCCGCCAACCGAAGAAAAAATAAAGTGATCGGCTGTTTGAAATAATACAAAAGCATCTATTTTTGAACTGACCCCCAATAGTTGGATATTTTGATTTATGGGGGGCTTTTTATTGTATTAGCAGGATGATTTGCTGCTATTAATTGTTGTTTCTGGTTACGTCAGCGATCTGTAAACGCAAGTTTTATACCCAACAAAGCAAAGCTCGCTGCAAAGGTTTTTTGTAAGTATCTTGCGATATGGGATGAACCGCTTAAATATTTGCGAGCTTTGCTTGCAAGCATGCCATATAAGATGAAGACGATTAGCGTCATCGTCATAAAAATACCACCAAGTAGTAACATTTGGTTGGTCGCGGAATTGCCATTTGAGGTAATGAATTGTGGTAAGAATGCTAAGAAAAAGATTGTTAGTTTTGGATTTAGCACATTAATTAAACAGCCTTTCAACGCAACTTGGAAGACGTTAATCATCTTATCTTCTGTTTTTTCGAATGCTAGTCCACCTGTTTCACGCCACATTCCCCAAGCCAGATAAAGTAAATAAGCCACACCGACAAACTTCACAACTTGAAAAGCCATAGCGCTGGTATTCAAAATAACGGCTAGGCCAAAGATACTGGCTAGCATAGAAGGCACTATGCCTAGAGTACAGCCTATTGCTGCGGCTAATGAAGCTCGAACTCCTTGAAACAGCCCAGTTGCAATTGTGTAAATAACCCCCGTACCAGGAATGAGTACTAGGATTAATGATGTGATCAAAAACTCCATGCTAATCATAACGAATGCCTTTCGCTGTTGTTAATATTTTTTAGATTATGAATAACGAGAGTAAAAATAAAGAGTTTAAGGTTTTTATTTAGTCGCTTTTATCATTACGCCCCGATCAGTAATCGGCTTTTAGAACCCAAGATGGGTTTTAATTTACCGATTAGCCACACCGAGCCATAGAATTGAAAGACAAACAAACACACAGAAGAAACAAGGCTGTAGACCACTGTAGTATTAGGTTCGATGTAACCTGCATTCAGTAAGATGTATTTTGTATTCCCCCACATCATCCCAAACAAAGGGTGCAAAAAGAAAACCGCAAAACTGACAGAGGCGATCATCACCAGATGTTTGCCTAGCTTTTCACCCACACAGTTGGTGCAAAAGCCGATAAATAAGATACACCAGCCCAATTTTTGAATGAATTGTAAGTCCAACCCGCCCCATTCAAATGCCGCCTTATGGTAGCCGCCAATGTGTTCTAAAGCGTAGGTTTGTAAATACAGTGAGGTTAGGACAGCCATAATCGCAGCGATTAAAAATCCGCGGTAGTGCTGCTTCATCCAGTTTAAATATTGCGAGTAGAGCATACCGAATAAATAAAATGGCGTGAAATAGACCAATGATTGCAGCACATTAGCGTTACCTTCTGGACGGTGAATGACCACCGATACCAAGGAAAACATAGCCAACAGAGAGAGCTTGGCAAACAGAGACAAATGCAAATAACGCAAGTGCAGGCCAGCGCACAAAAAAGTGGCCATAATGAAAGGAATATACCAATGTGGGAAAAGCACAAATCCCTGTTGTAAAAGTTTGCCACATTCGACTAAGGCTTCCCAAGGGCTGGCTTCACCAACAAACATAAAGACAAACCACTTCACAACAACTGCAAAGAGGGAAACAGCCAAGAAAGGCATGAGTACATTTTGGATTTTCTTTGAGATGAAGCGACGGTAATCAAAACCCGAAGCGAATACATGATGAAAAAAGAAGCCGGATATGAAAACAAATACGCCTGTGCCGCCACGTAAAATATTTTCTAGCAACAGAGGAAAACCGTTATTTGTATTGGTGACAGAATGACCAAGTACAATGAGCACAATCGCCAACCCACGCAAATAGTCGAACTCGACGACTCGGGTGGATTTTTGTTTTTTTACTAAGCTGGGAGACTCAGCAGAAGACGTTTGAGAAACCTCGATGTCTATCAGAGAAGGTTTTTTTGTCATGTTCACTGGCTTACATCCATGAAAGTGAGAGATTTAAGCTATTAAGTCGCCAGTTTCACTGGTAATCAAGGTCGTTAGCAGACAGTATCGAATATTTTACGATAATCATGCATTTTCGACGAGATTCTTACGAATTTATCGACAGATCTAGGTAAATACTTGCCGATCTGCTAGAGTCGCCGCCTACTATTATTTATTCCCTAACACTAGGAAGTCATTTTGAACAACAACGATATTTTACGCCGTCTTCGCTATACCTTTGACCTAAAAGAGCTGGAGATAGTGAATATCTTTGCCGCTGCTGATGGCATTGCCACTCAGCAGCAAGTAACCAGCTGGCTGAAGAAAGAAGACGATGCGGGCTATGTTGAAATGATTGATGTGGAAATGGCAACGTTTTTGAACGGCTTTATTAATACCAAGCGTGGTAAACGTGAAGGCCCGCAACCTGTGCCTGAAAAGCGACTCACCAATAATGCTATTTTTATGAAGTTACGCATTGCTTTGAACCTGCAAGCCGAAGAGATTCTCGACATCATGTCACTTGCTGAATTTAATCTTAGCAAGCATGAGCTCAGTTCTTTCTTTCGCAAACCTGGTAACCGTCACTATTGCGAATGTAAAGACCAAATCTTGCGTAACTTCTTGATGGGATTGCAAAAGCAATTCCGAGCGTAATTTCTAAGTTATTTCAAACCTTTCTTATTCCATAAAAAAGTTGCTGCTGGCTGGTGGCGGCTTTTTATGATCTTTTCACCCAGTGTACAAAGATTGCACTATATGGCTATTTCGTTGCTCTGCGCTTTGCGATATTGAAACCTCATAATAAATATAAATGATAAAAACAGGGTGATATCAATATGCTTATCAAAAATAAAGTCGCGCAGGCTGTTATTATTGCAGGGTTGTCTTCACAGGGGTTTGCTGTGGAGTTGGGTGATTTTAACGGTACTCAATTTAGCGTAGGTGGCTATCTAAAAGCCGAGGGCGTGTTTAATAGTCCAGATAAAGGTAAGAATACTTTTGAAGGAAGCGCTCGTCAGTCTCGTATCAATTTTGCGGCCAGCCGCACAGAAAATGGCCATAAAATAAGAGGTTTTATTGAAGGGGATTTTTGGGACAACAATACAAGCGCTGACAGCACTTATGCTTATCGGTTACGTCATGCCACAATCTCTGTGGATAATTTAACGGTCGGTCAAACGTGGAATGGGCAGTTTTTTGCGAACGCACCATTTGATACGGAAATGCTTAATTTCTGGGGGCTTGGTATAGGTTCCATCGCTGGTAATGGTGCTGTTATCAGGCCTGATCTTGTTGTGCACTATGCGACTAAAGGTTTCCGTCTTACTTTCCAAGACCCTGTTTATAGTGATGCAAGCTATCCAGACATGGTGGCTGCTTTTACTCATCGTACTGCAAGTGGACATGCTTTTAATGTTGCCGTTACGGGTCGTGATGTAGATATGACGCCTTCAATCACAACAGATAGTGAGTCAAAATTTGGTGCGGCATTATCTTTAGCCACAAAACTTAAGTTTGGTGATACGAGTTTGTCGCTTAATGGTTTTTCAGGTAAGGGGGCAGCAGTTTACGCTGGTTGGGGCTACTTAGGAGCTACTGGAGCCTCAGGTGTCGCAGAAGTTGATAGCAAGGGTGACTTGGTTACTGTCACTGGCTTCTCTACTGGTGTTAGCCATAAGTTTAACGATAAAGTGCGTGTGAATGTACGTTATGGTCAAGTTACCTCTAATGAAGTTTCGTCAACGCTCTCTGAAGACACACTGAAACTCTCTCTTGCTAACGTTATTTATACGTATCTACCAGGATTGGAATTTGGTGTGGAATTACGTGATCAGAATGTGGCTAACCGTCCGCCTTCCGCTGTAGGTGTCTCTTCTCGTCCCGCTGGTAAGCAAGTTGAAGTCATGGCTATGTATAAATTTTAGTTAAGAAAAGAGCAATGCCAAGAACAAGCAGGGCTTTACCCTTTTGCCTTGTTTGTTCTTTTTAACCTTTGTTAATTTGAAAATTCCCGCAATGTTTGTGACGGTAGCTCCCCTATCTGTTCTCGGTATTGAGCCGAAAATCTTCCCAAATTCGTAAAACCATACTTAAGTGCGACTTGTGTCACATTCTTAATGTGTTCATTACTTTTCAGCTCAGCATAGGCGCTTTCAAGTTTGAGGGAACGCACGTAAGCAGAAGGAGTGAGACCTGTCTCTCGTTCAAAAAGATTATAAAGAGACTTACGGCTGATTTCGCAAAGAGACGCTAACTCATCGATCGTTATGTCTGTGGTGATGTTATCTAATACATAATTACGTATACGCCCTATATGGCGGTGTAATGATTCGTTAGAAGTACTATTTTGGTAAATATGGCTATTAAACATGTGAAGAATCGCACTGCTTAATAGTCTGCAATAATAAATCAGTGCTCGTTCATAAAGCTCTGTCTTATCCTGTTGAAGCATGTCATTGAGCAGATTAAATAAAGGTCCGAATGTTGGAAATTGATTAACTTTGGTATCAAATTGAATCGGATTCAATGTGGATACATAGCCAAACTCTCGCGCCGTTTGATGAAAGAAATCCGCAGGAATTTTTACAATAAGCTTTTTACAGTCAGCAGAATCATTGGATATAAAATGCGCCTTGGGCATAATGACAATAGAATCATTGCTTTTAAGTGTATGCTTACTATCATGATTCTGCACTGTACTGCGACCAGCTAAGATTACATGTAGAAAATAAGCATCGGGTAATTTAGACGAGCTAATATGTGTTGGAACTCCCGCCGCATATTCTATAATCGAGAGTGGTCCAAATTCTTTATACCGCAAAGCAGCTGTTTTTTTATGATGCGCACTCTGTACTAAATGATGCTTGCCAAACCCCTTGTTCAACAAAAGACCAGCAAGAGTTTGTGCTGAAGCGTCCTCGATCTGCAGATCGAAGATAGAAAAGTCAAACTTCATATTTACACACCAATGCATTAATTATTTTTATAAGTCAGCAATCTAGCTAGAACTTTGAGTCTGTTTTACTGCGTCTATTGAGTGTAATGCTTGACGCTTTCACTTAGTCATCCATTTTTTAGGTATATGCATCAATTATTGATATAGAAAACAATATGTATATAAACGATATTGTTTGCTTTGGTAGAATCAGAAAGACATTTTTAATAGAGGAGAGGTAACTAATATGATTGCAAGAGAATGGAAAGCTCGTTGTCCCATATTGAAAAAAGAAGGCTTTATTGCCTATTTATATGAGACGGGTGTTAAAGATACTTCGGCTACTGAAGGTTTTAAAGGAGCACAAATTTTTGGCCGAGAAGTGGATGAGCTCACTTTTGAGGTAACGTTAATTACGTATTGGCCAACTCGTGAGTCTATTATTGCTTTTGCGGGTCAAGATATTGAAGTTGCCAAATTGTATCCTGAAGACGCTGAATATGAGTTAGATCCAGATACTTTTGTCCGTCATTATGAGGTGATAGAGAACCATTGGGTTTGAACTGGAAGAGATCAATCATTCCTTATCGATGAAGACTAATAGAGCCTGACCGAGAATTCGACTTGGTCACTTGAGCCAGCTTGGTCGATTAATGTGAGTTGGTAGTGTCCAGATTTTAAATTTTTTAACGTAATTTTCTTTTGCTGATCCGATAATAAAACGCTGTTTAAAAACCAATAAAAAGGCGCTTCGCCTCCTTCCGCAGAGATGGTGATGTCTCGGTTTTGTTGCTTCGGTAGCTGGAACGCATCCTGATTGGCTAGTCCATGGATACGCACAGTAGATTGGCGAACTATATTGCCTGTTGTTTTGCATCTAGGGTCCCAATTCGGAATCCGATAAGCTCGCCGTTGTTCAGTTGATAGCCAGTGCTCTAATGGCGCTGGCCAGACAATTACTTGACGGCGTTTTGCCTCAACCTGACAGGCTATATTGACGCGGAGTTTTGAGTCATTTGCCTGCCAAAATTGGAACTCTGATGGATTAAATGCGGTTTGCCGTGCCGCTGTGTTATACCAAGTTTTAGGAACGGTTCCATCGACAATATAAGCGTTGCGGCTTTCTTCACAGTTTGTTTTAACTCGGTCTCCTTGTGGCCAACATATCTCCATGTTAGACACGCTGTCAGGCATCAAAGGTTCAGGTCGTTGATCGTTTAGCCGTTGGTAAATATTGTTTAACAAGGGCACGGCAGTGACTTGCCCGTAATGGCCTGGTATGGGAATCCCGTCAGGTCTGCCAATCCAGACTCCTAATGTGTAGTGCTGGCTTACTCCTATTGCCCATGCGTCGCGGAATCCATAACTAGTACCTGTTTTCACCGCTAAGCCAGAAACTGAATCTGGATTATCTAATAAGATTTTGCGAATGATCCAAGCCGCGCCATCGCTTAAAAGCGGTTGCTGTGATTGTTTGTCTTCAGTACTAAAACGCAGAGGTTGTGCTTGGCCTTTGTTTCCAAGACTGGTGTAAGCATAGACAAGATCTTCTAAACTTGAGCCGACACCACCAAGCGCTACTGCCAAATTAGGTTTGGCCCCGGTCGGGAGCTTTAATTCTATACCTGCTTTTTTCATTTTTAAGAAAAAGTAAATCGGCTTTAATTGTTCCAGTACTTGCACCGCTGGAATATTCAGGCTTTTCTGTAGGGCGTAGGTGACCGATACAGGGCCACTGACACTGCCATTGAAGTTGTCTGGCTGATAGTCTCCAAATGTTAGTGGTACATCCATCAATAAACTTTCGCTATGAATTAAACCCTCATCTAATGCCATTCCATAGATAAAGGGTTTGAGCGTAGAGCCCGGTGAGCGAATGGCTTGAACCATGTCTACATAAGCGAAACGGCTGTTGTCGTTAAAATCCGCTGATCCGGCGTAAACTTTTACTTTTCCTGTCTTATTTTCAACAACCAAAGCGGCGGCTGAGACTTTTTGGCCAATACCATGGACATAATTTTTGAGTAGATCACTGACCTGACTTTGCCATTGGGAATGAATAAAGGTTTTGATTCGCGGGGCTTGGTTAAGCGTTACTAATCTGCGCGCGAGTAGAGGTGCTGATTGGAAGTCTGACTTTGTTGTCAGGGGGATGTCTTCAATTAAGGCATCATTTAGGCGTTCATCAGACCAGTGTTGATGTGTTACCAAGCGGCGCATGAGTTTATCTCGGGCTTGCTGGGCGCGCTCGCGATGTCTGTCAGGCCGATAATAGCTGGGGGCTTGCGGTAAGACGGCTAAGAGTGCTGCTTGTGCATCTGTCAGTTGTTTTACTGTATGACCAAAGTAGCCTAAGGAAGCCGCTTGAATGCCTTCATAAGTCCCTCCAAAAGGTGCGTGGTTTAGGTAATAAGTGAGGATATCCGCTTTACTAAAATGCCATTCTAACTGCAAAGCGCGAACGATTTCCTTGAGTTTTCCCCATACGGTTCTGGGTTCTGGGTAACGGATGCGAGCGACTTGCATCGTTAGCGTTGAGCCGCCAGAGACAACTTGGCCTGTGCTAATCCATTGCCAAGTGGCACGAAGGAGAGCAAATACATTAACACCAGGGTGCTGGTAGAAATATTGGTCTTCGTAAGTAATCAAGGCGTCTAGATAATTGGGGGAGACATCATCCAATGTCACAGGAAAGCGCCAAATACCATTCTCATCGGCAAAGTTACGCAAAATGGAACCATCTTCCGCGAGGACTGTTTGGCTTAGCGAACGGGATGTTAAGTCGACAGGTACGGCCCAGTCATATAGTAAGAAAGAGAAAAACAGCAGTATGCCGATGATGGGTAAACTGGCCCATAATCGGCATCGAACAAGTCGCCTTGTCATTAACGAGGTAATACTTCTATCGTATTGAGCGACGTACCAATTGCTCGATAATTGGGGCGATACATATCTTCTACAAACGGTGGTGCCACTTGATATGTACCAGGAGTAACCGCACGAGCTAGATAGTAAAGTTTCTTCACGGACCGAGCCGGAAGCTGCACGGACGCCACAAAACGATCATCGCGATATTCTTGGAAAGGGAGATTAATATTACGGAAGTAACTACTAAGTGGCTTATCGTCAATCACAATCTTGTCTAGATCGACGCGGCTGTTGCTGAGATTTTGGTTTTCTAATTCCAAACCAGCAGGTAAAAGATCAACTACTAAAGCCTCGGGGATTCGTAGATCGTTTATCGTAGCCACACTCAATTCCACAATAATCAAATCGCCACTGGTTAATTGTGCGGGTGTTGTTGGTTGGCCTGCTAGATCGTAGTACTGGCGACTAATACGTAACCCTTTGCTATAAGGTTGTGGCGTGCTTTTCGGTGCCCCCTGATATTGTAAACTGACATACAACTTTTGGTCCGCTGCAGTGATGCTTTCTAGCTTGCGCAATTGTTTAGCGTTAAAGACCGAGTGGAACGCTTGTTGTTTAATAAGCGACTGTTCACCTGAGGGTAATTGGATACTTGCATGCCATTCACTGCTTTTATTGGCGTATTGGTACGCAACTTTTAACAGTGCAATGCGTTCTTGCGTACTAAACCAACGCTTGTTATGCAGGCTTTCAATCATTTTGTCGGCTAGCTTACCGTCATTCAGCCCGAGTTCTAAAGCAACCGCAAGACTCAGTGCTTGATCACGTAAAACGGAGCCATAATCTTGGTAATAAGCATCGGATTTACGTTGGAATGTTAATGCCAGCTGGCGTGCTTGTTGGGCTCTGTTTGTATCGTTTAGTTGACTAAAAGCGCCGGCCAGATGCATCCAAGCCAGCCCAGACTCGTTTATCTCGGTTGTGGTCAATTTGCTGAGGGCTATTGTGTCATCCGCCTTATTAGAGGATTGGTCAAATAAACGGCGTACGTAGCTTAAGCTAATGGCATTTGCTTTGGCTAATACAAAAGCGGCATAAGCACGATAAGATAATTGAGTATAAGCTGAGCTTTCGCTCCACAAATCACTGGAGGAAGTATTATTAACAAAAAAGGTTAATCGTTTGATCGCACGGTTTAGCATATCCTCATCAATGACAATGCCTTGTTTACGAGCATCAACTAGAAACTCCGTAGCATAAACCGTTCCCCAACGAGACTCCCAGCTGCTCGAATTCCAGTAACCAAAACCGCCATTGCTCAATTGTTTCGCTTTCAGTTTTTCTATGCCATTCTGAATTTGTTTTTGGCGGAAGGCTTCCGAAAAAGGTTGCTTGAATGTTTGCTCAATACTGTCTTTCAAATCGAGCTGAGCGACCATGTTTTCATTTAGTAGAAGCCAAGGATAAGTCGAGCTGGTGGTTTGCTCTAAACATCCATAAGGATACTGCAATAAGTTTTCAAATTGGCTTCTAAAGTCGATCGCTGGGCGATTAGAAACGGTCAGCATGGCTTGAACACTGTTTTCTCTTAATGCATTAAGAGCAACGG
Source organism: Marinomonas sp. CT5 (assembly GCF_018336975.1). NCBI lineage: Bacteria > Pseudomonadati > Pseudomonadota > Gammaproteobacteria > Oceanospirillales > Oceanospirillaceae > Marinomonas > Marinomonas sp. CT5. The sequence continues at coordinate 59,125 of NZ_CP025572.1, forward strand.
TACTTAGGTTTAAATTAGGTTTCCATTGTTCGCCTGGCGCAAGCGTCGCTCCTAATTGATGGGTTGTCCATGGATAAGGGCTACGCACACCAAGTTGCCATGTTCGTGTAATATTTATGTCGTCACCATTATTGGCATTCAATGTGATGACGCCTTGGCCTTCATTATCTGAACCTGTTATCGGTATTGTTAGTACGATCTTTTCTTTATCGGCCAGTTCGAGACTTTGCTGCACGCCTTCGCTGATAACAGCGCCATTGATTTTTACAGTAACATCAAGTGTTTGCTTGGTATTGGAAAGGTTATGAAGGTCAATATTGATTTGGCTCTTATCTCCCATGGCAAGAAAGCGAGGCATGGCGATTTGTGAGACCAGCTTGTCAGCGACAACCATTTCATTGTGCGCACTGCCGTAACTCTGGTCGCCATAGACCACAACCATCCATTCCAATTTGCCATTGAAGTTAGGTAAGTCAAAACTGACATCTGCCGTCCCATTGACGAGAGCAATAGGCTCGCTCAAGAAGGAAACGATTTGCACGTCAGATTTTGGTTTTTGACCACCTCGACTCAGTTCTGCATCGGATTCATTAAAGGCATCGCCACCAAATTTTTGGCGTATCATTTCATAACCAAGATTATTAATAATCTTGCCATAGATATCGAAATAGGCGGCTTCAAAGCGACGCGGAGCATAAAAGTATTTCTCGGGTTGTGGCGGTGTATAGCGGGTAATATTCAACACGCCTTTATCGACGAGAGCGACTGTGGCATACAGTGGTTGATCGCCGAGTTGCGAAACATTGTTGACTTTAATATGAGCTTTGACCCGCTTGTTTGGTTGAACTTTTTCTGCTGTGATGAGTTCAACGTCTGCGATGGCATTTGGGCGAATAATAGGTAAATGCGTGATGCCTAATGCTCGCTTTGGGGCTACCTCTGTAACTTGGTCCGCAGGGGTTAAAACCATGGCCGTAACATACAGGTCATGTCGATTCCAATTTTGCTGAATATCGATACTGACTTCATTAGAACCTTTCTTGATGTTTTTACGCAGGCTGTATTGCACTCCGTTAGTGGATTCCACATTGATAATGCCTTCACCGGCAACAGGGCTGGTTAAACGTAGTGTGGCTCTATCGCTAGGTAAATAGTGATCCTTATCCAACGACATTTGCAGCATGTCAGGTTTTAAGTCGTGGCTAGTTTGTTTATCCCAGCTCCACTCGGTATCAAACTCAAAGGTACTTTTGGCACCGCTTTGCGACGTGACTTCTAGAATATATGTTCCCCATTGCACTGGAAAATCGACACTGACTGCGTTGCCTTTTACATCAAGGCTTTCGTTAGCAACGCCATAAATATGACTTTGATAATTCCAGTACCAACCTCGGGATTCATTGTATTCCCAGAAGTATTCACGGTAGTTGCGAGACAATCGAACATTGAGTTTGTCATCGACCGGTTTTCCTTCATGGTCGACACTCAGTAGCTTAAATTGCAGAGTCTGATTAGAAGCAGGTCGACCTTTAAATAATGGTTGGATACCGACTAATTTCTCGGTGCTTGGCAGCTGGATGACACTTTGGTTGCGTGTTATTGGTCGTCCACCACTTTCGTAAACGCTGGCACTGATGAGGTAGCGCAATGGGATAGAAAGAGTAGACCATTTATCTGGGATAGAAATCTGACCTTTACCATCGTTATTCAACTTGATTGCTGCGGTTTTAAAGGTACGGTCATGGATTTTTTCTTTGGCATTACCAAAGTAATAGTTTTTTAGTTTTGGAAACGGTGAGGTTGATGGTGAAACCATAACCACAGCGTCTGCTTCATTGCCTGCTGCGGGTGCGCCATAAAGGTAGTCTCCTTTAATAGGCACAGTAAAAGCGCTTTTAGGTACATAGTGAGTTTGATTGGGAAGATTATTGTAAAAGGAAAGCGCTAGCGTTTCCGGTAAGAATTCTTCAACTTGAAACCAATAAGTATCGACATATTCATTGTTAATACTGACTTCCAGACGCCATTTTCCTGTTGGCGCGTTTTCATCTAATGGCAAGTGAGTTTGATAAAGACTGGTGCCATCTGGCTGCCATGTGAACTGCTTTTTTCGTTCGCCACGGGCATCATAGAGCTTGGCTTGTAGAGGTAAATTGGCCACTTTTTGTCCGTCGTAATTACGCAGCAATAAATTGACTGATACGCTTTCCCCCGGACGATATAAGTCGCGCGGTCCATACATAAACATCTGCAAATCACGGTGTAGGCTGGGGACATTTGGATAGGCGGATAAGTCCAGCTCGTCTTGATCTAATTTGAGGAAGGTAATGCTATCACCATGGCGAGCCACCACGGATTGTGGCAAGTCATTGCTTGATAATTGATAACTGCCATCTTGTCCACTGTTGACGATTTGTTCGTGAGCGGCTTGCTTATCTGTCTTTGGCCATAAAAATCGTAGATTGATGTTGGCCATTGGTTTCGCTGTCGTAATGGAGTGACTGTAAACCACTAAAGAGTCTTTGTACTTTCTGACCTGTAGACCTATATCTGTGATGCTGAAAATGGCCGTGTCATAGGCGTAGTCATAGTCTCCAGGCTTGCGGATAATCGCGACATAAATACCAGGGGCATTTTTTTCTAAAACAGGATCTAAATTAAGATTGTAGGTCTGACGTTGATTGGCTTTAGCATCATTTTCATACCGTGCGGAATGAACTAAGTCGGCATATTGCTTTAAGCGTTTGAGACTGTAGTAATCATTCATTCCTTGAAAAGAGGTCTCGTCAAGAAAGCGATCTAATGCATTATCGCGAACTCGAAAAACATCTAAGTCCACCGATTTTTGATTGATGACGGTGACGGGAATACCATTTTGAATGTTGCCAACTAAGAAGCTGCCTTTGCCTGAAAAATTGGCACCGGGAGTGATTTTTCGCGTGTTAACGGTGCGTTTAAAGTGATGGATTTTGCCTTCATTGTCTTTTTCGGAGAGCGTTTTTCCATGAATAGAGGTCAGTTTGTCGTCTACTTTTATGGTGTATTCTGTGCTGGGCTCAACAAAGGGTAATACCCACTGGCGGCCATTGTTTTGGGGTATCCATATATTGCCTGTCGTAGGGTTTGGAGTCACCGCAATGAATTGGTTTAAATAGCTTTGTGGATCAATGGCTTCGGTAAAACGAATGACTAACGCCGGAGCATCGTCCTGGGTTGTCTCACTGATATCGGAAATATAGAAGTCTGCCGCATAAAGTGAACTAGACAGCAGCAACAAACTGATCCAAATAAGGTGGAGACCTGATAGAACTGACCGCATGACAAGCATTCCTTTTGCGTTGATATGTGGCTGGATACTATAAGAAGAACTTACCTGTTTCAATTTATTCAGCCCGATCCCAACCCCACCTAAAACCGAAACAGCTTTAGGTGGGGTTGGGATGGGCGCATACTATCTACATCCTTGTAGATTCTGCTTATTAAGTACTTTCGTTAACCTATATGAACATTGTCTGGCGAGGCTTTGGCAAATGCATCTAGAGCTTTACAGGCGTCTGAAATAGCAACTATTTTATGGCAGTTGGAATAATCGACATTCCATCTGTCTGCATTATAAAGTTGTGGTATAAGACAGATTTCAGCCAGCCCTGGGTTGCTGCCTCCAATGAAGGGAGCGGGCTCTATACCGACTAAGAGAGCTTCAAAGGCCTGTAGACCTTTGGAAATAAAATGTCTCATCCAGTCTTCTCGTACATTTTCTCTACCTGGAACAATGTTCGTTAACTGAGTCAGAACACCCAAGTTACAAATAGGATGTACATCCACAGCAAGAACATGCGCAAGAGCGGTTATTTTAGCCCGTTCTATTGGCTCGTCTGGATAAAGGAACAGGCCTCGAGTGACTTGCAAATAATCTAATATGGCTAACGATTGGGTAAATAGCTGACCATCTATTTCGAGTACAGGGACGAATCCCTGGGGGTTTCGAGTTAGATGCTCAACAGACTTTTGTTCTTGATCCAGTAGGTTCACCGGAACCGTTTTATAGTCCAATGCCAATAGGTTAAGTGCGACTCTTAATCGATAACTTGAGGACGAACGCCAATAATCATAGAGAATGATGTCACTCATATTTCTTTACAACTTGTTCAATGGCACCAAAGATAGACTGATTGTTTTGGTCTTTCATTTCAATCCGCACAGTATCGCCAAATTTCATAAAGCTTGTATGTGGTTGGCCGGAGTGAATGGTTTCGATCATACGGATTTCAGCTATACAGGAATATCCAACACCACCGTCTTTAATGGGGGTGCCAGGGCCATCGTTGAGCTTGTTTGAGACTGTACCTGAACCAATGATAGCGCCGGCTCCTAAAGGTCGAGTTTTCGCAGCATGAGAGACTAAGGTGCCAAAATCAAATGTCATATCAATCCCTGCATTAGCGCGCCCGAATGCCTCATTGTTATAGTCGATGCATAACGGTAGGTGTACTTTGCCGTCTTTCCAGGCATCGCCAAGCTCGTCTGGTGTCACGGCGACGGGAGAGAAAGTTGAAGAGGGTTTTGATTGGAAAAAGCCGAAGCCTTTACCCAACTCCTGAGGAATCAAGCCGCGTAATGAGACGTCGTTTACTAGCATAATAAGGCGAATCGCCTTAGAAGCTTCTTCTGGTGAGGCTCCCATTGCAACATCGTCAACAATGACGGCAACTTCACCTTCCATATCTATCCCGTAAGCTTCATCAGCCACGTAGATTGGGTCACGAGGAGATAAAAACGCATCTGAGCCACCTTGGTACATTAAAGGATCTGTCCAAAAGCTCGCTGGCATTTCTGCATTTCGTGCTTTGCGCACAAGTTCTACGTGATTGACATAAGCTGATCCATCAGCCCATTGATAAGCTCGTGGTAAAGGGGACATTGCGTCGGCCTCAATAAATGCGGTAGCGTCTTGGCTAGTTCCAGCATTCAGTTGTTGAGCAATACTTTCGAGCTTGGGAGCAAGGCTTTGCCAATTATCTAATGCGTATTGTAGTGTTGGAGCGATGTTCGCCACATTGGTGCAAACTGTTAGATCTGTAGAGACAACAACGAGAGCGCCATCGCGAGTGCCGTTTTTTAATGTAGCTAATTTCATATTAGTAGAATCCTCTTTGGCTTTTGTAAAAGGCCTATTTATTATTTTGTTCCTGGAGTGCCATCGAATTTTTTCTCAATAGCATCCCAGCAGCTTTGATAGTTATCCTGCAAGGGAGCTTCTAGTGCTGAGAAAGGGGTTAAATGTTGAGGGAACCGCGTTTCAAACATAAAGGACATGGTGTTATCTAGCTTCTCCGCTGTTAATTTGTCATTTGAAGCACTTTCAAAAGCCGGTGCGTCCGGTCCGTGAGGAAGCATCATGTTGTGAAGGCTGATGCCTCCAGGGACAAAACCATCTGGCTTCGCGTCATAGATGCCGTAAATATTGCCCATAAGCTCAGACATAATATTCTTGTGGTACCAAGGTGGTCGGAATGTATTTTCGGCAACCATCCAGCGTTCACGAAATAGTACGAAATCTATATTGGCAGTGCCTTCTACTCCTGATGGTGCAGTAAGCACGGTGAATATAGATGGATCAGGATGATCAAACAGAATAGCGCCAACTGGACTGAACGCTCTTAGGTCGTATTTACATGGAGCATAGTTACCATGCCATGCCACAACATCTAGAGGAGAGTGGTTAATCGTGGTTTCATGAAACTGACCACACCATTTTACCGTTACTTTAGAGACAACTTCTTTATCTTCAAAAGCCGCTACTGGGGTTTTAAAATCGCGTGGGTTCGCTAAACAATTTGCCCCAATTGGACCACGATTAGGTAAATCAAATTTCTGTCCATAGTTTTCACAAACAAAACCTCGAGCGGGACCATCAAGAACGTCTACTCGGTAAACCAGCCCGCGAGGTAAAATGGCAAACTCTTTAGGTTCTATGTCTATTATTCCAAGCTCAGTGGCAAAACGTAAACGGCCCTCTTGAGGAATGACAAGAAGCTCACTGTCGGCTGAATAGAAGTATTCGTCCTCCATGCTTTTGGTGGCGATGTATATATGAGTCGCCATCCCAACCTGAGTATTAACATCCCCTGCGGTTGTGATCGTTTTCATGCCGGAAATAAAGTTGGTTTCCTGTTCAGAATAAGGGATAGGGTCCCATCGATATTGCCCAAGACTAATAATATTTTCATCGATGCAAGGAGCCGATTTCCAATAGGCCATTTCAACCTTCTTGAATTTCGCTGTGTGTTTTACGGATGGCCGTATTCTATAGCACCATGTACGTTCATTTTGTCCTCGTGGTGCTGTAAACGCGGTGCCTGATAACTGCTCTGCATATAGTCCATATTCACATTTCTGTGGGCTGTTCATTCCTTGCGGTAAAGCATTAGGAAGTGCTTCCGTTTCGAAATCATTACCAAATCCGGGCATATATTTCATAGTATGTGTCTCTGTCATATTGAACGATTCACTAAAAGAGATGGCTTTAAAGAAGTCATCAAAGACTCGTATGGCTCATCCTTCATGGAAGATCGTTTAAACGCTTAATAAATGTTTATTTTTGTTGTTGATGGATCCAGACCAGTCAACCCGCTTTATACCTATTTCCTTTCTCAAGGCTGTGCTTTTGATAGGCCTTGAGTGACTTCTTTTCATCATCTTGAGCTAAAAATTGGCAGATCATAGCCAACAAATTTAGTCAAAACCAAGTCGGTAAATCGTGTAAAAAGAGATGTTTTTTTTGATCTAAATCATCTTTTTGTTGCCAACGAGGCAAGCTTTAATTAATACTATACATAAAATAAACGCATTTACCAATAATAAATCAAAGAGGGTTTTGCAGTGAAATTCCAATCTTTTCTATGTGCTACAACATTAGCTTTTACTATGATCCAGCCTGTTCAGGCTGCAGATATCAACTTAACAATGTCCCACTATTTACCTCCGGTGCAGGGGTTACATACTGACTTTTTAGAGCCTTGGGCGCGTGAACTGGAAGCGAAAACAGAAGGCAAGGTAAAAGTCGATATTCAGTCTGGAGGTTCGGCGCTTGGTAGTATTAATAAGCAATGGGATCAAGTATTGGATGGTGTTGTTGACATCTCTTTTGGCTTGCAGGGCATCCCTCGAGGACGTTTCCCTTGTTCACAAGTTATGGAGTTACCATTCCTGACAGACAGTGGCGAACAAGCAAATACGATCTTTTGGAAACTTTATAAAGAATCACTGAAGTCAGAATATGAAGATGTAAAAGTATTAGCTTTAATGACTCATGATCCAGGTGTGCTAGCCACAACGGGTGGTAAAAGAGTTGAAAAACCGGAAGACATAAAAGGTCTGCGTATCCGTGTACCTTCTCCTTATGTTGCCGCCATGATTAAAGATCTTGGTGGTATTCCCGTTGGTATGCCGCCAGGACAAGTGTACGAAAGCATGCAAACCGGGTCCTTGGATGGTGTGGTTTTACCTTGGGCGGGTTTAAGAGAGTTTCGGATAACTGAAGTGGCGACCAATGCGATTGAAATAGGTGCTTATACCACGCCTTTTTATTTCGTTATGAATAAAGACAAATTTGATAGTTTGCCGAAAAGCGTGCAAAAAACCATTGACTCTATCTCTGGAGACAAGCTTGTAGCGAAGTTTCCTGCTTGGTGGGCGAAATGGGGCAAGGGCGGACCTGCTCAGATTACTCAGGCCGGCGGTGAAGTGATTAAACCTGATGCTGCTTTACGTAAAGTTTGGATTGATGCCACGGCGGCTACAGTAAAACAGCTTGAATCAGATTTAAGCCAGCAGTGCCCTAATGGAAAAGAACTTATTGCAGAGGCTCGTCGGTTAAGTGCTGGTGAGTAAAAAGCGATTATATGGGCTCGATAAGAGCCCATATAGCTTTTAAGAGGTAAGTTTATGAAGTTATTGAATATTTTGACCCGGCTTCCTATCTGGTTTGGTGGGATTTTGATAATAGGTGTTATTTTATTAACGGTAATAGATGTTATTGCTCGAAAATTTTTTAATACCGGATATTTTGGCCTAGTGGATGTGACTCAATTAGCTGTCATTGGTTTCGCCTATCTTGCTATGCCTAGAGCCTTTTTGCAGGGAGCTCATGTTGCGGTTGAGCTATATGATGATCGATTATCTCGCCGAGCAGATCTTATTTTGAAGATGTTTGCATTGCTGCTGAGTATTTTCGTTATCAGTATCCTTTTATGGTATGGCTGGATTCAAGCTTCCCGAGTGCAACGTTATGGTGATGTTTCGCAAAATGTCTCCATTCCGATGATCTATTATTGGGCTTTATTGTTGGGAGGCATGGCGCTGAGTTGGTTAGTGTGCGTTTTACAACTGGGGCTTAGTTTTTTTAGATGTATTAAAGGTGGGCCTTCTGATGTTTGAGACAGTCGCTATTGAAGCATGGGGAGGTGTTGGCTTTGCCTGTCTTCTTTTGCTTGTTTTTCTTCGTGTTCCTATTGCCATAGCAATGTCGACGGTTGGTTTGATCGGCGGTATTTTACTGACCGGTCTAAAACCTGTTGGTTTGACTTTTGCTGCGTCAGCATTTGACAGTGTATTTCCGTATAGTTTTTCGGTCATCCCTCTTTTTATCTTAATGGGGGTATTTGTAACCTACGCCGACTTGTCCAAAAAACTGTATGACGGCATGTATGCTTTAGTTGGGCATTGGCGTGGTGGAATGGCCCAGGCGACTATTGGGGCTTGTGCCATGTTTGGGGCTATTTGCGGTTCATCATTGGCGACGGCTGCAACGATGACACGTGTTGCCATGCCACAAATGCGTGCGAGAGGTTATGACGATGGTTTGGCCTCGGGAGCAATTGCTGCCGGTGGAACGCTTGGGATTCTCATTCCGCCTTCAATTATCTTATTGATTTACGGCATTTTAACTGGCACTTCGATCGGTAAGCTATTTATTGCCGGATTGATTCCTGGGTTTATTGGCATGCTGTTATATCTTGGCGCTGTTCGTTATACCGTATGGCGTAATCCTAAATCTGCACCTATTGAAGCAAAAGCTCCAATAGCCGTTCGAATGCGTCAATTGGGAGCCGTTTGGCAAGTTATTTTGTTGTTTGGTGCCGTGCTTGGCGGGATTTATACGGGATGGTTTTCGACAATTGAAGCAGCTTCAGTTGGGGCATTTGGTGGTCTATTCGCTGCCATTATACGCCATCGGTCTTTGTCTTTTCTCCCTAGTGCGCTAGAGGAAGCGGCAAAAACAACAGCAATGATTTTTCTTATTATCGTTGGTACGGCTGCTTTTAATGCTTTTATTGAGAGAACGCATCTGCCCAACCTCATTGTTGGCTTTGTTGCTGACATGGGGCTTTCATCCATGCTGGTACTGATCTTATTGATGTTGATGTACCTTATTCTTGGCTGTGTGATGGATGGCTTATCGGTCATTTTTGTTACTATTCCGATTGTCTTTCCATTAATTCAGTCTTTGGGGATTGATCCAGTTTGGTTTGGTATCTTATTAGTATGCGCGACGGAAATTGGACTAATAACACCACCAGTTGGAATGAATCTATTTATTATTAAGGGCCTAACTAAAGACATTAATATTAGGGTTATTTGGAAGGGGGTTACGCCTTTTATAGTGGCTGATATTGTGCGCATAGCCGTGTTGTTTGCGTTTCCAATTTTAACGCTGTATTTGACAATGGATGTTCACTAATAGACGAATAATGGCACTTAAAGCTGTCTCCAATCTTAAGTGCCATTCTGTCAATTTATGAACTAGGACGTTGTTCTTGGAAACCTAAAGCGTTGGATAGTTTCTTGCTCGTGTCGCGTAATTTGTTGGCTAAAGAGCCATCTAGTGAGTCATCGAAGGTGTCAATCCAGCCTAAGGTTGTAATTGAAAATGCGAGTTGTCCATCGCGGTCAAAGACGGGGGCGCTTAAGGCTGAAATACGTGGTAACAAATCCCCATGCACATGACCTAGTCCCGCTTGCTTCGTCGCTAATTTAACTTCTTCAAGGTCAAAGTCGCTGTTTGGAGTGATCAGATCTTTTGTTAATTTGTCATCGAGCCATGTCAAAAAGACATGTCCTGTTGCGGATTCGATGAGAGGCATCGTGAAACCGGTTCGTACTTCAACCGAAACAGGATTGAAGCCGTCAAAATATCTGATGATTGTTGCTCCATGAGAGCCCCATAGTGAAATGAATGTGGACTCGCCAGTGTTATCTCGAAACTCTCGACCTGCTTCTACGGCCAATTCGACGGGCTCTAAACGACGAAGTGCACATAAGCCTAGATGCAGTGCAAATTCGCCCAGTTCGTAATTGCCTCCAGACCTTTGTTGAATCACTCCGCTTCGAGTGAGTGATACCAAATAGTGGTGTACCTGAGGCGAAGCCATACCTGTCACATGAGCAATGTCTTTAACGCTTAATGGGCGTTCAGAGTGCTGAAATACTTGGAGAATATCAAACGCTCTATCGACTGACTGAACTCCTTTTCGAACATCTGTAACAGAGTCCGAAGTTTCAACGACTTTAGTATTTTCCATTGTTAATTATTACTCACTTTAGGCTAATTCATAAGGCGTCTACTGGATACCCAGCAAGCTCGCTCAATAACATCGTTTTGAAACGGTATAATACTATTTGAGATGAAAGTTTAAAAAGAATTATCGTTATTTTGCATGGAAAAAGAGAACGTTAGGGTATGGTTTAAATCTTGGGATATTACTCTTTAAAGTATGAATTTATTGTTTGAATGAAAGTAATATTCATATGTTATTCAAGAGTTATCGATTCAAGTCATGGAGAATCGCAGCGGAAAAGTGCTACTTTTTTGTGTAAATAGGATTTTTAAAAAGATAAGCATTAAGTACATTATCGACGGGATTAAATTGCATTCCGTCGATAATGTACTTAATGATTTAAAGGCGTTTTTTTAAAACCGTTTATGCGGCTCCCACCTCAATGGTTTCAATACGTTTTTCCTCAACCGCGTGACAAGCGATCATGTGGCCTTTTTCTTGCTCCGCTTGATCGTCTAATCGCAGTAATGGTGTTTCGGTTTTGCAGCGCTCGTTGGCATAGCTGCAACGTCCGTGGAAAGCACAACCAGATGGCGGATTGAGCGGTGAAGGCAGTTCGCCTTGTAGCTTAATGCGCTTACGGCGCTTGTCTGGTGACAGCTGCGGCGTACTCGACAATAGAGCCAAGGTGTAAGGGTGTTTAGGGTTCTCGAACAGTTGCTCGCGAGTTCCTTGTTCCACTACTTTACCTAAGTACATCACCATGACGTCGTCAGCGATGTGCTCTACCACAGACAAGTCATGAGAGATGAAAACATAGCTCAAGCCAAATTCTTGTTGTAAATCCATCATCAAGTTCAATACTTGCGCCTGAACCGACACGTCTAACGCAGACACAGGTTCATCCGCTACGATGACATTTGGATCAAGCATCAAGCCACGAGCGATGGCGATACGCTGACGTTGGCCACCGGAAAACATGTGTGGATAACGGTCGTAATGTTCGGCTTTCAAGCCGACTTTTGCCATGATAGCGAGGGCTTTTTCTTTGCGTTCTGCCTTGGAGATCTTGGTGTTGATCACCAATGGTTCTTCCAATATCGCACCAATCTTCTTACGTGGATTTAAAGATCCGTACGGGTTTTGGAAGATAATCTGGATCTTCTGACGTAGCTTTGCTTGAGCATCAGCTGTTAAGGTTAGTAAGTCTTCACCGCGATGAGACAAGCTTCCGCCTGTTGGGGTTTCAATCATGGTCAGCATGCGACCAAGCGTCGACTTACCACAACCAGACTCACCAACGACAGCAAGGGTCTTACCTTTTTCAAGATCGAAGCTAATACCATCAACGGCTTTTACGACGGCGTCCGGTTTAAACAAACCTTGCTTGACGTGATAATGCTGTTTTAAACCTTCAGCTTTCAAAATTAACTGGCTATCGGATTGGTTCATGCGGCTGGTCTCCCTTCGCGGTCCAATGGCGTATGACATTTTACTTGGCGATCAAGATCACCTTGGTTTGCCGGTTCCACTTTACGACAATGGTCGGTGGCATAAGGACAGCGTGGGCTAAGCAAACAGCCCGCTGGGCGATCATATTGACCCGGAACGACGCCAGGCAAGGCTTCAAGACGCGCTTTGCCAGAAGCCGATTCTGGCAAAGACGCCAGCAAGGCTTGAGTGTATGGATGCTTAGGCGTGCTGAATACTTCCGATGCTGGACCTGATTCGACAATCTGACCCGCATACATCACGATGACACGATGGGCGACTTCCGCCACAAGGGCTAAATCGTGAGTAATCAACACCAAGCCCATTTGCTTCTTGCGTTGTAATTCGATCAATAGATCAATGATCTGTGCCTGAATGGTCACATCTAAGGCGGTTGTCGGCTCATCTGCGATCAATAAGCGTGGATCACAGGCAATGGACATGGCAATCATCACACGCTGGCTCATGCCGCCTGACAGCTGATGAGGGTAATTGTCCAAACGCGATTCGGGGGCAGGAATGCCGACTTGCGTTAATAGCTCGATGGCGCGTGTTTTTAGTTCTTTCTTGCTGCCGCCTTGGTGTGTTTTTAGTGCTTCCATGATCTGATAACCCACGGTGAAGCATGGGTTAAGACTGGTCATCGGATCTTGGAAGATCATCGCGATGTCAGAGCCTGTTAGCTTACGACGTTGCTTTTCAGGCATGGACAGCAAATCTTGACCATCAAAGGTCAGTTGCTCGGCGCTGACTTTGCCAGGGAAATCGATCAAGCCCATGATGGACAATGAACTTACACTCTTACCTGAGCCAGATTCCCCAACGATGCCGAGAACTTCCCCTTCTTCGACCTTGTAACTGATGTTATCTACGGCGCGAAAATTGCCGAAGGTAACGCTTAAATTTTCCAATTGTAACAGTGACATAACAACCTCTCTTACTGTTTCAACTTGGGATCAAGGGCATCACGTAAGCCATCACCCATGAGGTTAAACGCCAGTACTGTGATCAAAATCATCAAACCGGGGAAAGTAACGACCCACCAAGCACGCTGAACAAACTGCAAGGCATCGGCCAACATAGAACCCCATTCAGGGGTGGGGGGTTGTGCACCAAGACCAAGGAAGCCAAGCGCGGCCATATCCAGAATGGCGGACGAGAAACCAAGTGTCGCTTGCACGATCAAAGGCGCTAAACAGTTAGGTAAGATGCAGATAAACATCAAACGTAATGGACTTGCACCAATCACACGGGAAGAGGTGACATAGTCCCGAGACATTTCTGCCATGGTGGCCGCACGAGTTAAACGTACATAATGCGGAAGTGAGACAATGGAAATCGCCAACGCCGCATTCACAATGCTTGGCCCTAAGATGGCAACGATGGCAATAGCCAATAACAAGCTTGGCATCGCCAACATGATATCGACGATACGCATGATGGCGGTGTCGATGATGCCTTTGAAATAACCGGCAATCAGACCGAGCAAAATACCCATCACCAAAGAGGCGGTAACCGCCACAATGCCAACGGCAATCGAAAGGCGCGAGCCATAAATCAAGCGAGAAAAAATATCTCGGCCCACATCATCAGTGCCTAAAACAAAAGACCAGTTACCGCCTTCTAACCAAGCTGGTGGCAATAACAGTGCATCACGGTACTGGTCAGACGGTGAATGTGGTGCCACAAAATTAGCAAACACCGCCATGAAGCAAATAATGGCAATGACCACCAAGCCAGCTACCGCACCTTTGTTGCTGCTGAAATAATACCAAAACTCTTGCAGTGGCGTCATTGGTACTGGTGCGGTCAATTTAATGTCTGTCGTGGACGTTTCTGTAGATGTTGTCATAAAACGCCTCCTTATCGGCTGTGTCGAATTCGTGGGTTAACAATGCCGTAAGTGATATCTACCAAAAGATTCACGACAATGATGATACAAGCGACAATCAGAATACCGCCTTGAACAACAGGGTAATCTCGGCGTCCAATGGACTCGATCAACCATTTACCAATGCCTGGCCAAGCAAACACGGTTTCCGTCAAAATCGCACCGGATAACAAAATACCCACTTGCAGACCGATAACGGTAATTACGGGAATCAAGGCGTTACGCAGTGCGTGAATCACGATGACTCGCCAAGGAGCAATGCCTTTGGCGCGAGCGGTACGAATGTAATCTTCGCTTAAGACTTCCAACATGGAAGAACGTGTCATACGGGCGATAACCGCCATAGGAATGGTGCCGAGAACAATACTGGGCAAGATCAGATGCGAAACGGCAGAAGAAAACGCGCCTTCTTCACCTGATAATAATGAATCAATTAACATGAAGCCGGTGACGTCGTCGATCCAATACACCACGTCGATCCGGCCGGACACGGGCGTCCACCCCAAATTAACGGAAAACACCAACATCAATAACAATGCCCACCAGAATATAGGCATGGAATACCCAGTCAGGGAAAAAGTCATCACCGAATGGTCTATCACGGTGCCGCGTTTTACTGCGGCAAAAATTCCAGCTGGTAAGCCAACAAGAATGGCGAAAATGGCGGCACAAACGGCCAATTCAATTGTGGCTGGAAACAGAGTTAGAAATTCTTTCATTACCGGTTCTCTGGTAATGAGGGAGTTGCCTAAGTCACCTTGCAATACGCCAGTGACATAGTGGAAATATTGAACGTATAGCGGCTTGTCAAACCCCAGCTGGGCGCTCAACTCGGCATGGCGTTCTGCGCTCACGCCACGCTCACCGGCCATGACTTCGATTGGGTCACCAGGAATTAAGCGAATAAGGGTAAAAGTCAGCAAGGTAATCCCGATAAAGGTCGGAATGACAAGGCTTAAACGACGAAAGATAAATTGGAACATAAAGGACGAGCTCTCTTGAGATATTAGATGATCGAGCGTTGAGCTCGGTCAGCAAAGCACTTACTCACGTCCCAGCGAGTAAGTGCTTTGAGTCCTTCGCACGACTACTGTGCTTACCAATACTTTGTTAAAAATAGACTCGAAATGCTCATTTATAACCCATAAACTCTGCTTTCTTGTCTCTTTTTTCTCGTCTTGGCTTCGCTCGTGACGTCGTGAAAAGGCCTCATTTTGTTTAGTCCGAAGGACTTACTTCTACATCAATTATTTACTAACGTTGTAGAAGTAGTGACCGCCAAGTGGGTCAATTTTGTAGCCTTTCACTTCTTTACGAATTGGTTCATATACCACTGAGTGAGCGATCGTGATCCAAGGCGCTTCGCGTTTGAAAACTACCTGAGATTCTTCGTAAAGCTTAGTACGCTCGGCTTTATCAGAGGTTTGTTTTGCTTTTAGTAGTAAGTCGTTGAACTCTTCGTTACACCATTGTGCACGGTTAGAACCGCCAACGCCGTCACAGCCAAGCAATACGTATAGGAAGTTATCTGGGTCACCATTATCACCAGTCCAGCCTAGCAATACGGTATCGTGCTCACCTTTTTTAGAGCGGTTTAGGTATTCGCCCCATTCGTAAGAAACGATGTCGGCTTTTACGCCAACTTTAGACCAGTCTTCTTGCATGATTTCAGCCATACGACGCGCATTTGGGTTGTATGGACGTTGTACTGGCATGGCCCAGATGTTGGTTGAGAAACCATCAGGGTAACCCGCTTCAGCAAGTAATTTCTTCGCTTTTACAGGGTCGTATGGGTAATCCACAACGTTTTTGTTGTAAGACCACATAGTCGGTGGAATCGGGTTCTTAGCAACTTTACCTGCGCCTTGGAAGACCGCATCAATGATCGCACTTTTATCCGTTGCTAAGCTTAGAGCCTGGCGAACACGAGGGTCAGTGAATGGTTTTTTCTGAGTGTTAAACGCTAAGTAACCCACGTTTAGGCCTTCTTGGCTCATCAAATTGATGTTTGGATCCGCTTCCATTTGCTTAAGGTCAGCTGGGTTTGGATATGGCATAACATCACACTCGCCCGCTTTTAGTTTCGCATAACGAACGGAAGCATCTGGCGTGATTGAGAAAACAAGACGATCGATTTCTGCTTTACCTTTCCAGTAGTCTTTAAACGCTGTGTAGCGGATCAAAGAGTCTTTTTGATACTGAACTTTTTGGAAAGGACCTGTTGCGACAGGGTCAAGATCTAGCTTTTCAGGTGTGCCTTTTTTCATGTAGAAATCGGCTTGTTCTTTAGAAAAGATAGAGGCGAAGTCCATGGCAAGGTTAGCAATGAATGGCGCTTCTGGTTTGGTCAACACAAACTTCACAGTGTAATCGTCAATCTTCTCGATTTTCTTGATGAGTGTGTCCATGCCCATGCCAGTGAAGTACTCATAAGAGCCGCCAGAAACATTGTGGTAAGGGTTGTCTTTATTACCTTGGCGATCGAATGTGAAGATCACATCATCGGCATTAAAATCACGTGTTGGTTTGAAATCTTTAGAAGAGTGAAATTTCACCCCTTTGCGCAAATGGAAAGTGTATTCAAGGCCATCGCTAGATACGTCATAGCTGGTTGCCAAACCTGGTTCCGTTTCTGTGGTCCCCAGTTTGAATTCAACTAGACGGTTAAACATGTTTTTAGAGGTCGCGTCGAATGTCGTACCAGAGGTATAAAATGCTGGGTTAAAGCCCTCTGGACTACCTTCTGAACAATAAACCAGTGTTGTTGCGGCGTGAGCAGTGGTGCTGATTGCTCCAGCAGCCATAAGTGCAAGCGTCAGTTTTGCTAACCCTTTTTTCATTGTAACTCTCCATTGGCATAATTATATTCGTGTTGAACACGTGGGAAGTCGAATCAAGGTATTCGTTACTTTTGTGATTATCTTGGGTAGGTTAAGAGCCTTCTTTTTAGTTCGAGTCTTTTACAGTTCTAAAAACAAACCCCATCCAAACTCCTAGTTCGAATGGGGTTGCTCTGCCTCGTCCCTGAGCCCCCTTTAGCTATAAATCATGTCTCTAAATAATCAGAAACATCAAAAACAGCGTCTTTGAAGATTACTCAAGCCAATTTAAATAACCAATCGAAATAACGATATGGCCTATACGTGTAATGAATACAGAATTTCTATAAAGAAGCGGAAGCCTTGAGAGCAAAGGTTTTGCAGGAAAAAATATAAGTAAGCAATATGGAAAAAAAGAGATGTTTTTTTATTGAGAAGTTTAAAAAAGGCATTTCATGGGGGAAGATAAACTGCTTTTTGGCCTATTAGGAAGGCTGTTTAATGCGCCTATATAGACACATTAAACAACCTATCAAGGACAAATTACGCTTTGTTATCGAGTGCTTTTATTAAAACAGAGGTGTCTTGGCGACCTCGTCCTTCTGCCATAAGTACTTGGTAGTCTTCATCCACTGCTTTCGTTAATGGAAGTTTGACTCCCATCTTTTCAGCTTGAGCAAGACACAACCCTAAATCTTTGTGCATCCATTCAATCGCGAAGCCGAAGTCGAATTCGTCTTTTGCCATGGTTTCTCCACGGTTCTCTAATTGCCAAGAGCCAGCGGCGCCATGTTTTAGTGTTTCAACCAATGAAGCAATGTCTAAACCGGCTTTCTGGGCAAAACGAATCCCTTCAGATAAACCAGATAAGACACCAGCAATAAGAATTTGGTTGACCATCTTAGCTACCTGACCACTCCCCACAGGGCCCATTAAGCTGGTGGCTTTCGCGTAGCAATCTAATACCGGTTGGGCGCTCTCTAAGTCGCTTTGTGATCCACCAATCATGACCGTTAATACGCCGTTTACCGCGCCAGCTTGGCCGCCTGAAACAGGAGCATCCATAAAGTGACAGCCACGTTCTTGTGCCGCTTGATGTAGTTCTTTGGCGACTTCTGCGGAGGCTGTGGTGTGATCAATAAACAAAGTGCCGGCTTTGGCAAGCTGGAAGGCGCCTTCTGGTCCTAAATACACAGCACGTAAATCGTCGTCATTACCTACGCAAGTTAAAACAATGTCGGCATCTTGTGCGGCAATCGCTGGAGTCGTTGCGAAAGTTCCTGTGTATTCCTCACACCAGTTTTGCGCTTTTTGAGTTGATCGATTGAAAACCACAACAGTATGGCCTGCTTTACTAACATGCCCAGCCATTGGGTAGCCCATGGTTCCTAATCCAATGAAGCTTACTTTCATTGCTTTTCTCCTTAACTGCGTTTGTTCGAATTGGTTTAAATCATACGCGTTTAACTATGAATTACGAGATACAAAAAAGAAGGAAATTGAGCATACAGATAGGAGAAATTCGCCAAATATCGGCCTACTTGCGGTGTTTTTTACGGTTTTTGCTTTATTGTATTTTTCCACCCTACCCTGTGGATAACTTTGTGCAAGAAAAGTACAGCGATCGATTATTTCGTTGAAAAGCGTTTATCCGCGAATAATCGTGCATAATTTATACGATTTTCATTCTTTCCTTTTGTTATTGATGGGGTTATACCTTCTGTCAATACCTAAGAGTAAATAGTGGCTAAAAAGCGTCTTAAACCATCTCGTCCGTTAAGATTGATTTGTTTTTAAACAAGACGCTTTTTATAGGGAGGTATTTAATATTAAATCCATTTAAAACAATAGATTAGATCTAAACGTAGGTTTTTATCAAAGAGTAAATAGCTTTTGCCAACTGCTCGTTTCCTTGGGTTCCTAAATGTACACCGTCTATCTCACTGGGCTGTAAAACCCCTGCAGCATTAAGAAAAATACATTGGTTATGAGTGGCGACATCTTGGTAGTACTGGTGAAAATGTTGAGACTTTTCAATGGCTCCGTGAAAACTTTCAGCGATAGACCCCGTTGGGGATAAAATATTTGGTGGGGCAACAATCACAAGGGTTGGCGCGGGAAAATCGTTATCATTTGGTATTCTTGACTTCTCGATCAGTTTCTCTATACCTTTTGCTGCTTCATAGGCACCAACATGAAAGTGTCGCTTCAAATCATTGGTGCCCAGCATCAAGATTAAAATATCAACTGGACCAAATGTTTCTAACGCAGCTTGAAGGTAGGTAAGGCCATTTCTGCCTTCTAAGAAGGGGTCATTCCAGATGGTCGTTCTGCCAGGTAATCCAAAGTTAATGACTTGATGTTGTTGGCCTAATAATTCATTGAGTATGGTTGGCCAGCGTAGATGTTTTGGATAACGTCCACCATTGGGTATGCGTCCCCAAGTAAGGGAATCCCCGTAACATAAAATAGTCGCCATGATGTGCTCCTTGCATTCGTTATGAGTCATTCAATAGTGTAGTTAATAAGTGGCAATCTATTCACCGATTTGACGCAAAATTTTGGACATTTCTATAAACATAAAAAAATCCCACACTAGATAGTTAGTGTGGGATTTCAGCGTTACTCTAGGCTAGAGTGCTTTATTTCAAAGCATTGAGTCGATTGGCGATGGCGTCGATTTCTTGGCTCATGCGGCTAAGTTGACTCGAGTCGCTGGCATTACTTCCAGTGAGTTCTTGTAATCGAGAGACAAACTGGCTCAAATCCTGTGATACTTTTTGCTGTTCACCAGCGGCCACGGATATCTGTGTGGCCTGATCAGTGATTTGAGAGAAAGCACTTACTACTTGTTGCAAGTGACTAGCGGTTGACTCAGCCGTTTCTACCGCTCGTATGGTTTCGCTGTGGCCCAACTCCATGGAGCTGACAGATTCTTTTGACGCAATCTGTAGACGCCCTAGCACTTGTTCTATTTCTACGGCAGAGCTCTCACTCTTCGCGGCAAGGTTACGCACTTCATCCGCTACCACGGCAAAGCCCCGACCCGTTTCACCTGCTCGGGCGGCTTCTATGGCTGCGTTTAGTGCAAGTAAGTTCGTTTGTTCGGCAATATCACGAATCACTCCTAGCATGCCATTGGCACGACGACTATCTTCATCTAACTTGAGAATATTAGTTTGTGCTTGTGTCATGGCATTGGTGAGAGAACGCATGGTTTCGATGACGGTATTCATTTCATCACCACTACTACGGACATCTTGATGTATACGCTCAACGGTTTCTCGGGTTTCGTTGGCATACATGGCTACGTCGTGAGAGGTGGCGCCTAGCTCTTCTGTAGCGGCCGCTAATGTGGTGTTTTCATCACTTAGACTGTTGGCTTTGTCCAAGAAGTCGTTGCTGAAGGTGCTTAGACGGCCTGCATCTTCTACTAGATTGGCCGATTCAATATGAATCTGTTCGAGTAATTTTTTCAGTTTATCGCCATACGCATTCACTGCTTGACGCAAATCACCTAATTCGTTCAACGTGCCAACGTCCAATTTCTCGGTACTACCACCATCGGCCAGCTCTTGAATTTGCTGTGTGGTTTGAGTGATTTTGCCAAGTAAGCTACGGAAGTAGGAAATGGCAATAATACTAACGATGATTAACAAGGCACCAATTACTATCATCAGGAATAAGCCCATGCTTTGAGCTATTTCCGTCATTCTTTCTTTTGGTACGACTAAGCCAATGGTCCAACCTGTTTGTGGGTGTTTGATTAAATCCACATACGCTGCACCATCTAGGATCGCATCGTGATCAAGAGAGATAACTTGTTCTGCATTGCTGATATTTTTCAGCGCTGGTTTTAACCATGGAAGCTGGTTGCCAAGTTCTGTTGCCGTTAGCATGCTGCCATCGCTATTCACCAAATTGGCTTTTCCTTTTGGGAAGCTTAATACTTGCCCTGTTTGATCAATAGCGAAAACATAACCTTGATTTTCAATACCGTATTGTTCGAGAGACTTGGTAACACCATCGAGCATCATATCGACTGTAGTAACACCGATGAATTTATTATTGTCTTTCATTGGAATGGTACACGTCACCATAGGAATCTTGGTAACGGGGTCAATGTAAGCTTCCGACCAAGCACACAGCTTTGATGAAGAGGTTTTGCCAACGGTGTACCACGGCTCATTGTGGTAGCCTGATCCCGCCGGATCATTATAGTCATCAAGGTAGTTCATCTTAGAACCATCGCGTCCCCAAAAGAAGCTGCGGCGCTCTGTTCCTGGTGTGAACGCATTTGGCTCTGGCCAAATCCCGCCACCGGCAATACTTTTGTCATCGTGATTACTAATAATGCTAGGAAAAAGTTTTTTGAAGAGGGCTTCTTCTTTGGGAAGTTGAGAGCCTGCTAAGGCGAGAGTACTGGTGAGGAGTTGAATTTTTTCTAATTTAGCGCTGAGTAATTCGGTTAAGCCTTTTTGGTTTACTGAGATTTGTCTTTGCCGTTCGGCTGTTAGATCGGGTTTTACTTTGGTTTCTATCACTATATAAATACTGGCGAGAGCAAGTAGGAGAATGGCCACTAAACCAATATTAATCTGTTGCCGAATTCTAATAGGTGATTTCATATTAACCTCATTCTATACAACACGGGTAAGGGAATATAAGACAATAGTCTTATATAAATAGAGAGGGCAAGAATATTTTTTATATAATCCATATAAAGGTGTTCTCCTTTTTAATGTCCATAATGGAATTCTGATCATAAATTTCTTGGTTAGATATTACTAATACAATATTTCAACGTTTTGATAATTTAAAAAACTTAATAAGGACGAAGACGGTTTGTGGTCGGTAATGACGCAATCGTAATCGTTCATTTTTCCCCATAAGCAGCGGGACTCGGTATCGAATTTTGTGCTGTCGATCACTAAAATTCGGTAATGACAATGTTCCACTAACGCTTCTCTTGCCATGACTTCGTCGTCGGTAAAATCAAATAAATGCCCTTGTTTGTTCGCCGCGGCAACAGAAAAAATGCCTATATCTGCTCGGTAACGCTGAAAAAAGCGCATGGCGTCGCCACCGATGACGTCTTGGTCTCGCATTCTGACCCTGCCACCTGAAATAGTCAGCTCACAATCAGGGTGCTCGCATAAATTACGTGCCGCATGAAGGTTAGTGGTCATGACTTGCAAGCCCTGAAAATCGGCCAGTCGATTAGCAACTTCCGCGACAGTAGAGCCGCTACCAAGGAAAATAGACTGATAGTCAGCCAGCTTACTCGCACACAGGTCGGCTATATATTTTTTGCCAGCGGCATGGCGGATTCGTCTTTGATCAAAGCTGATATTCTCCCGATGAGGAAATGGGATCACTTCACCGTGGCTGCGCAATACTAAGCCTTTTTCGGCTAATAGCCTGATATCCGAACGAACGGTTTGTACTGAAACCGAAAATTTGTCAGCGACCGCTTGTAGTGTTTGGCGTCCTTGTTTATTGACCCATTGCACAATTTCATAGTGGCGCTTATTCACTTGCTGTCACCTTTGTCGTCACTCTTTTTTGTTGGTGGTTTTCGAAACGAAAGCTACTTTGTATTAAACGAAAGTTTTTCGTCACTATAGTGTCAAACTATGTCGGTATTGTTGCAGCTCACTTATTCAAAAGAGAGTTTCACCATGAACCTTAAGAAGACATTATTGCTTTGCGCTGCGGCACTTGCTTTTCCTCTTTCCGTACAGGCTCAAGACGTTTTGACTCTGTACACAAGTCAACCAAACAAAGATGCACAAATGACGGTGGATGCGTTTGAGGCGGCTAATCCAGACATTAAAGTGGAATGGGTTCGTGATGGGACGACCAAATTGATGACGAAGCTACGTGCGGAATTGTCTTCTGGTGTGGTTAAGCCCGATGTACTGCTTATCGCAGACAGTGTGACGATGGAGTCGATGGTGTCTGATGGATACCTATACCCCTACCTAAGCCCTAACCGCGATCAATACGAAGACAGTTTGTACAGTGCAGAGGGGTATTATTACGGCACAAAATTGATTACCACAGGGATTGTTCGCCATAAAAAAGCGCCTCAACATCCAACGGATTGGTCAGATTTGATTAAGCCTGAATATAAAAATCAAGTGGCTATGCCAAGCCCTCTATATTCAGGGGCGGCGCTGATTCACCTTGCGACATTAACAGACGATAAAACGTTAGGTTGGAACTATTATCAGCAACTGCATGACAATCAAGCGATGGCACAAGGCGGCAATGGTGGTGTTCTTAAAGCGGTGGCATCCGGCACCAAACCTTACGGCATGATCGTTGACTTCTTGGCGATACGTGAAGCCGAAAAAGGCTCTCCTATCGAGTTTATTTTTCCTAAAACTGGCGTCTCTATGGTCACTGAGCCCGTTGCTATTATGAAGGACTCAAACAATAAAGCCGCGGCGAAGCGTTTTGTCGATTTTCTTCTATCAAAAGAAGGTCAGAGCCTAGTGTTAAAGCAAGGCTACTTACCTGCTCGTAGCGATATTGGCGTGCCAAAAGGTTTCCCTAAGCGTGAAAATATTCACTTAATGCCGTTCAATGCAGCCAAAACACTGCGTGACAGTGAAGCCAATAAAGCACGTTTTAGTAAGATCTTTGAAGGTTAAGCAAGATGACTCCTTCGTTATTAAAGCGACGTTTTATGGATGGCGCTTCCGTGGATGGCCAGCTGCGCTGGCTGTCCATTGGATTGTTCATTCTGATTGCCATATTAAGTGTATTACCTAGTCTGCGATTATTGCTGGAAGCTTTGAGTCATATGACGTTTTCTGCCTCTTCTCCGATGGTTGAAGTGCTTCGCAGTGAGCGAACTTGGACCGCATTACGCAATAGTTTTTATACCTCAGGACTGGGGACTCTCATTGCTGTGGTGTTGGGTTGCGGTTTTGGTTTTGTGGTGACCTTAACCAATATTCGTGGACGGGCTATTTGGGTGTTTTGCTTTATGCTACCGATGATGATTCCGCCACAAGTGACGGCATTAAGTTGGTTGCAGTTGTTTGGTCCTGCTAGTCCTATTTTGAACACTTTGGGCATCGAACCCGCTTTAGGTAGCCCTCAACCTATGTATTCGGCAGAAGGCATCGCACTATTGTTAGGTATACAAAGTGCCCCCTTGGTATTTTTAGCGTTGCGCACTCAACTTATTGCGTTGCCACAAGATTTATTGGAGGCCGCTCAATTATCCCGTGCTTCTCAGCTGCGCGTTTGGGTCGATATCATTTTGCCTCTGTGTCGCAGTGCGATTATTGCGGGGGCGGCGTTAGCCTTTGTATCGTCTTTGGGGAATTTTGGTATTCCGGCGATGTTAGGGATTCCGGCTGGTTATATTGTTTTACCGACCTTGATTTATCAGCAAATGGCAGGATTTGGCAATGAGATGCTGAGCCAAGTGGCTGGCTTATCAATGATCATTGCGCTATTGGTTCTGGCGGGCATGTTGTTGCAGCAATGGTTACAGCAACGCAGCCGTTATGCTCTATTAGGACACACAGCACAGTCCCTGTCCTTTCGTCTTAAGCAATGGCGTTTACCTTTGGAAATGCTTTTGGCCTTGGTGTTGTGTTTTATCTTAGTTGCGCCGCTCTGTGCCTTAATTGTGAGTTCATTGGTGCCAGCTCTTGGTATGCCATTGAATGCTGACACCATCACCTTTGCGGCGTTTTACGAAATGATCGGTCGTCAGGGCGTGACGGCCAGAGCGTTTGAAAACAGCGCATTTTTGGCCTTTTTCAGTGCCTTAGTTTTGATGCTGGTGTCTTTGCCGTTGGGCTATTTATTGATGCGTCTGCCAATGCGCAGCAGAGCCGTGATCGCCAGTTTGATCGAAGTGCCTTATGCCATCCCCGGCATTGTATTAGCCATCGCGTTTATTTTGTTATTCGCCAAGCCATTGCCTTTTATAGAAGTCAGTTTGTACGGCACTTTGGGGATTATTTTCTTAGCTTACCTTTCATGCTTTTTGAGTGTGTGTTTGAAGCCAGTACTCAGTGCTATGTCGCAGCTGGACCCGGCGCTAGAAGAAGCGGCCCAACTCGCTGGAGCAAGGCCGATACAGCGATTAATTGACATCATTTTGCCCCTCACGGCACCCGCTTTTTTTGCCGGGGGGTTATTAGTGTTTTTGATCGCCATTAATGAACTGACGGTATCTGCTTTGCTGTGGAGTGCGGGTAATGAAACCCTTGGCGTGTTGATTTTTAATCTTGATGAAAGTGGTGACAGTGTGTTGGCTTCGGCGATTGCTGTGCTGGTGGTATTGCTCGTGGCAGGTCTAATGAGCTTACTGAGTCTGTTTGCCCCTCGTCTGCCCAGAGGAGTGATTCCATGGCACGATTAATATTAGATAAGGTGAAAAAAGTCTTTCATGATTCGCTTGTTGTTAAAGACTTAAGTTTAACCATTGAACCCGGCGAATTTGTGGCTTTACTTGGGCCAAGTGGTTGTGGCAAATCGACGATTTTGCGAATGTTGGCTGGCTTTGAGCCAATATCGGATGGTCAAATTATTCATGGTGACGCTTGTCTTTCTAGTCTGAAACACCATGTGCCAACGGAAGAGAGAAACTTCGGCATGGTGTTTCAGTCCTATGCGCTTTGGCCACACATGACAGTGAAAGAAAACATTGGTTATCCACTTAAGGTACAAAAAATGCCAACAGTGGAACGTGCAAAGCGTATAACAGAGGCTTTAGAAATTGTTCAGCTAGAAGACTACGCTGACCGCTTACCTGCACAATTAAGCGGCGGTCAGCGTCAACGTGTGGCACTGGCGCGTAGCTTGGTGACCGAGCCAGATGTGGTGTTGTTTGATGAACCTTTGGCTAACTTAGATCGGCATTTGCGGGCGACAATGGAAGAAACCTTTCGTGCCTTTCATAAGCGTACCGGTGCAACCATTGTCTATGTGACTCATGATCAATCGGAAGCCATGTCATTAGCTGACAAAATTGCCGTGTTAAATAAAGGGCAGTTGGTGCAATGGGGAACACCGCAGGAGTTGTATGCTAGGCCAAGGAATACTTGGTTGGCGAATTTCATTGGTCGAGGTTCTGTGTTGTCTGTGGCTGAAGTTCCCCCTCAGCAATACGTTAGCGGTGCAAGTTTGCATGAATTGATTGGGCTGCGTTCATCAGATAAACCCGCCCGTTCAGTGCTGGTTCGGCCTCAAGATATTGTGTTTGTTAGCACAGAAGAGTCAGCACTTGCTGTTCATGTTCAAAGCTGCATTTTTCGCGGTGAGCGTTACGATATCGAACTGACCTTAAACGATGGGCAGCGCTTGTTGGCCTACAGCGATGTGCCGATGTCACTCAACAGCCTACACCATGTTCGTCTTGGACAAGCTTGGTCGCTTGAGAGTGAATCATGAACCTCAGTATTGATATTCTGAGCGGTGCAGGAAGAAAAACCGCTGCCGCGATTTTAGTGACTTACCAGACTAATAAAGGGTCAAGACCCATTCGCTTTTTACTGGATGCGGGTGGTGCGTTAGAAGTGGGCGAAGACAAAGGTTGGACGCAGCCAGATCACTTAGATGCGATTTTTATTTCTCATGATCATCAAGATCACATGGGTGGTTTGATTGATATTGATAACAAGGTGCCAGTGTATGCCACCGCGCCCGTTCAACAGCACTTGCCGGCACACTTGAATCTGCATTCTTTGCCTATTTGTGGCACGACAAATGTGTCTGGCATTACCGTGACAACCGGCTCAGCAGGACATTCGTTTGGTGGTGTATGGTTACACCTTGATATAGGAGATGGCGTCTTTTATAGCGGCGATTTCAGTCTTGAATCTGGCTTGTACCCTTTTACCATGCCACCACAAGCAAATATCGCTTTACTCGATGCCTCTTACGGCCTGTATGACAACTCATTAGAGCAATGTAAAAACGCTTTGCTGCATTATCTCAAGGACGATCGTCCCTTGCTGATGCCGGTTCCACAAACGGGCCGAGCGTTAGAAATGGCCTGCTGGCTAACCTCGCAAGGCTTTTATGATTGGACGTTAGGGGAAGATTGTATTGCGCCAGAAACGGTTTTAGCCGGGCCTGAAAACAGCGTTTGTGCAGAGATTCGAAGCGTTTTGAAACGCATGAAAAGCCAGCCGTTTAATCCTGACGCCAAAGTCGTTTTGTGTGGAGATCCAGATGGCATGAGTGGTGACGCAGCCTACTTGTTACAGCAAACAGAGCGCTACTTACCGGTTTATACTGGACACTTGCCAGAACATGCCCGCCAAGCTGTGAGTGAAGATCGAGCTCATTTTGAGCGTTGGAATGTGCATCCTCGTAAGCAAGATCTAAAACGGCTGGTGGATCATCTTGAGTGCCGCATTTGCGTCCCACTTTTCCATACTATTAAAGACCTCAAAGAGTGGCAAAAGGCCCTTGGCCCAAGTGTCACTGCAGATTCTTATATTGAGTTAGAGTGTATAGAGCTAGATTATGACCTTACTGTTTAAACCGTTTGTTTTTGCCCGCCATGCGCAGAGTGAGTTCAATGCCACCTTTCGTATCGGTGGTTTTACCGATAGTCCGTTAAGCGCAACTGGCGTTCAGCAAGCCAAAGATGCCGCGCCAATACTAAGCGTTTTTGATTGGAGTGTTGTGGTCACCAGCACATTACAGCGTACTCAAGAAACCGCTTTATACGCGGTGCCAAATCAAAGAACGGAAGCTTATGAACAACTCAAAGAACGCAATTGGGGCGACTTGGAAGGTTGTCCGATAGAGCAACAATTGCCGTATGATGTGACGCCACCAAATGGGGAGTCGTGGCAAGATTTTGAGACTCGAGTACTTAGTGCGCTGAATAGGATTTTAAGTGAACATTCGTGGCCTCTCATCATTGCGCACTCCGGCGTTTATCGAGTGTTAAACAATGTGATCAATGGCACACCTTATTGCCCAAGAATTGGCAATGTTACTCCTATTTCTTTCATACCTAGCCAAGAAGAAAACGGCTGGAACATTACTCCCTTTAAAGGAATTTTTATATGACATCAAATGCCGTAATTGTTGATTTAGATGGCACATTGGCCGAATTTGATCACACCGAAGTTGCTCATTGGGTACTTGGCGCAGAAAAACATTGGGACCCGTTTTTTGAGCATATGAAAAACGCCCCAGTGGTCGAAAATGTGTTGCGCTTGGTCACTATTCTTAAGCAACAAGGACAACAGATTTTGATTTGCAGTGGACGTCCTGAATCTCATAAACAGCACTCCCTCGACTGGATTAAAAAAAACAATATTCCCTGTGACGGCATTTACCTACGTCCTGATAATGCGGATGAATTACCTGATGAAGCAGTGAAAAAAGCATTATTGGAAAAAATCCACAACGATGGTTTTTTACCTTGGTTAGTCTTGGATGATCGAGATGCTGTGGTACAAGGCTGGCGTAATCTAGGATTGACCTGTTTACAGTGTGCACCGGGAGACTTTTAATGATGTTAGTAGGATGCGCATGAGATGCTAACCTTTAGTCTGAGCTTTAAGCTGAAGAGGTTAGCGTTTTATGATGAGATTTATCCTTTTGGTTTTTCTTCTTGTTTCGGTAGTAGGGTGCAGTCAAAAAGCCCTATACAGTAACCTTCAACAGGCCCATGTTTCTTCTTGTGAAAGGTTAAAGTCGAATCAATATGCGGATTGTGTGGAACAATACGGTGATTCTTACGAGGACTACACAGCTAAACGGCAAGGACAGTTGAATTCATACTAGATTCTTTTCTTATGACTAGCCTTGCTATCTGGCTCGCGTTAGGATGAGAAAATTTTCTTTGGAGCTTGGTTCATGTTTCAACTTGTTCTTCTTAGTAATCAACAGCATATTGATGTCGCTAATTTGTCACTTTCAGCAGAACTCATGGGCTTACCGAAAGACGTGCCAATAAGCGTGCAGCAAACCTGTTTGATGGGTGGTAAACAAGCTGGATCTCGCTTGATCACGTTAATCGTCGGTGACACCTTGGTTAGAGTGGTGCCAACACGAGGCATGACAGTGCTAGATGTTGTCAGAAAAAATGTACGCTTTGGTTGGGATTCGCCAGTAAAAGAGGTGGTTCATCCTAGTTTTATAAATCAAGAAGCCTCCGGTGGCACGGGCTGGTTAGATGGTTTCAACGAAATGGTCGTTCGATGTGGTTATCAATGGGCCGGTCACCCAGGTCAAGACGGCGATGAGTTTTTGACATTGCATGGACGTATTCAAAATACTCCAGCCGATGAAGTGGTTTTAGAAGTCGAGCAAGTGCCGCCCTATCGCGTGACCTTACGTGGCCGAGTCGATGAAAAGCGTTTTAAGTCCACTAATTTCGAACTGCATACCGTCTTGTCACTCACTCCTGATGAGCCATATTTATTGATTGAAGATACCTTGGTCAATAAAGGCAGTTACCCGCGCGAATACCAAGCAATGTATCACAATAACTTTGCTCAGCCGATTCTTGAGAAGGGCGCTCAGCTGCATGTTCCTGTTGCACAAATATCCCCATTTAATAACTACGCTGCTGGTGGTTTGAATGATTGGAGTCAAATGCCTGCGCCAACCAAAGACTTTGATGAAATGGTGTTTAATATTCGTCCAATCAGTGATGAAAAAGGCTTCTCTCATGCTTTGCTGCATAATGCAGAGGCAAGCTGTGGAATAGAAGTGAGTTACCAGACCGAAACCTTGCCCGTGCTGACCGTGTGGAAAAATACCGATACAGTTGAGCAAGGTTACGTGGTGGGAATCGAGCCAGGCACCAGCTTTGCCTATAACCGTTCTTACCAGCGAGGGTTAGGTTTAGTACCGACGATTGCGGCTGGTGAGTCAAAACATTTTGTGGTGCGTTTTGGTTTGTTCACGGATGAAGAACAAGTCAAAGCCAGTGTGGCCACTATTGACCAATTACAAAGTAGCCATGCGGCTCAAGTGTTAACTACACCGATTGTGTGCCTTGATGAGGAATAGCCGTTCGGGAATAACGTTCCCAATCGCCCGCCTCCATGTAAGGGGCGTGGTCTAGAGGTTGGTTATACACGTAAATCCAGCCACGACCATAAGGCGAAAAAACACGTTTCCTAATGTATAAAGAGCTTTCTGGCGTCTTTGGGTCATACCCTTCTAGTTGATCCAAAGACGCCAGTATTTCATCTGATACGTCGTACCATTCCACTCGAATACGACCACTTTCGTCGTGCGTTGAGGTGATGGCAGGAACCTCTCCTAGATTGTGCATACGAAATCCAGTCAACCAACCAAGACCGATGCGTTTACAGTCGGCAAGAAGTTCATGATTATTCAGCCCCTCGCGAAGCGTTCCATATACAGCAACAATGTTTTTAGGCATGTAGAATTCCATCTAATTACAATCAAAGTGCACAAGATGGACTGGCTTAACGGTCATTTCAATACTTGAAGACGGAAATTACGTTGCCATGACATAACCTTGATGTATTCATGAAACTACTGACGTTCTGATGTTGTATCTAAGATTCTTTCGCTGTTTTTACTGTGTTTCTTTCATGATCGAGTAGCCAACGTTTACGCTCTAGTCCACCCGCATATCCGGTCAAACTACCATCTTTGCCAATGACTCGATGACAAGGAATAACGATGGCGATACGGTTCATGCCGTTGGCTCGGGCGACGGCACGAACGGCTTTCGGGTTGTTCAGTCGAGTGGCTTGCTCTTGGTAACTGGCGGTGGTGCCGTACGGAATTGAGCCAAGCATTTTCCACACGGCATTTTGAAAATCCGTTCCAGGCGTATGAAGCGGTACGCTGAATTCGCTCCGCTTGCCAGCAAAGTATTCTGCTAATTCTATTTTTAGCTGCTTCATGTGGGCGTTTTCCCCCGCCACAATGGGGGCTTTTAAACGGCGTTGCAAATCTTCAAACTCGGTTTCAAGCATGCGTCGGTCGACAAACTCCAATAAGCAAATTCCCTCGTCAGTGGCGCAGACAAACATAGGCCCAATGGGAGTGGTGAGTCGATCGATTAAAATCACAGTATTCTCCAAATGTAAGGTCGGTGCGTGACCGAGTAACTTTTTAAAAGTGTAGCCGAAACCACTTAAAGAATCGTAGCCGGAATCTAATGCGGTATGGGTAGCCGTTTTGCCGGTCTTGAGTTCCTGAAAGGCATAATTGATGCGATACATGCGCTGGAAGGTTTGAAAGGTCATGCCGTAATGTTGATTAAACCAACGACGAACGAAAATGGGCCGTATACCGGATTCTCTCAGTTGCTGGTCGGTGATTTTTGCCTTAGTGCAATCGCGTACAAGGTTCATTGCGGCTTGCACTTCATAAGGCGCTTCGTTGGCATTTTCAGTGGGACGACAGACTTTGCAAGGCCGAAAACCAGCGTCCATCGCGTCCTTGAAATGCGTATAAAACTCAACGTTTTCACGCTTTGGCTTACGGGCTCGACAGGTGGCAATACAGAAAATAGAGGTGGTTTTCACGCCGACAAAAAACACACCAACATAGCTCGGTTCTCGATGGAGTAAAGCTTGATAATAATCATCGGCGAGTTTTTCATCGGTTATTAACATGTGGTAGTCCGTTATTTTGGTCAATGTTGTGTTTATTAAACTAGGTTAGCTTGATTCTAAATTAAGTAACAACCGAAAACTGGACGAGTATTTTTTATTATTTCCAAATACGAAACAGAACCTTAAGAAATAACCTATATATCTTATTTGTGCAGAAGAATAGAGTATCCGCCATGCAATTAAGTAATGATTTATAAGGATACCTCATGTCTACTACCGTTGTGATTCAACAGCCGAGCTCGCCAACGCGTTTGTTTTTATTATTTCATGGTGTTGGTGCCACACCACAGAGTTTAGTTCCTGTGGGGGAAGTACTCGCTAAATCCTTCCCTACGGCGGTTGTTGTATCGATACAAGCGCCTGATGCGTCGGATTTTGGCCAAGGCTATCAATGGTTTTCCGTGCAAGGCGTAACAGAAGAAAATCGAGTTGAACGCATTAATGTTGCGATGCCAACGTTTATCAAAACGGTGAAAGAGTGGCAGCAAAAAAGTGCGCTTAGCGCGGAGCAAACAACGTTAATTGGTTTTTCCCAAGGGGCCATTATGTCTTTGTCTTCCACTCAGGTGGTCGAGGAAAAGCTGGCCGAAAAAATCGTGTCTTTATCTGGGCGATTTGCGGTATTACCAACCAGAGCACCAAGAGATACACAAATACACTTTATTCATGGCAATCAAGACAATGTGATTGATCATCAACTTTCCCAAGCGGCTTATGATGCGTTAGTTGGCTGTGGTGCAGAGACAACTTATGACCTTATTCCTAACCTTACCCACAGTATAAATCAGGCTGTTTTAGACATTTTGTTAGAGCGCTTGTAAGGTACTTTGGCCATAAAAAAAGCCTAACCTCAGTATGCTGAGGTTAGGCTTGTTGTTTTCTATTATCGTTAACTGGACTTAAAGCGCGCTACCATGTTTTGCAGTTCGGAAGATAGCTGGTTGAGTGCCGTTGCTGTTTGTGACACTTGTTGAGAAAGGTCGTTGGTTTTTATTGTTCCGTCATGTATGACGATGACATTAGTATTGATCTCTTCAGCTACCAAATGTTGTTCTTCTGCCGACGCGCTGATTTGAATCATCATGTCCTTAATTTCCAACACAGAGTGAAGGATTTTTTCAAAGACTTGATATGTTTGAGAGGCCAATTCAACCGAATCTCTTGCAACGATCACACTGTTGCTCATCTTATTTGCAGCGGATTCTGTCTGTTGTTTCAATTTTGTTAGCATATTATCGATTTCAGTCGTTGACTCTGCGGTTCTGCCTGCGAGCGTACGAACTTCATCAGCCACAACCGCGAATCCACGTCCTTGTTCGCCTGCTCTAGCGGCTTCGATTGCTGCGTTTAAAGCCAACAAGTTGGTTTGTTCTGCGATGGCTTTAATAGTATCCAAAATCCCCACGATACTTTCTGAGTCTTTGGTGAGCTCAATCATACTTTCATTAGAGCTGTTGAGCTCTGTTTCTAGGCTGTTCAACGAATTCATTGTTTGTTGAATAAGTTTATTGCCTTCTTGAACTTGTGACTCACTGTTTTCGGCTGCCGCCGCGGCACTACTGCAGTTTGAAGCCACTTCATTAGCGGTTGCTACCATTTCATTAAACGCGGTAGATACGTGATCGACAGAATTCACTTGGTGAGACGCAATATTGCTTAACTCAGAAGATAGCCCTTCTGATTTATGAGCGACTTGACTGATTTGTCCACAGGATGATTTAGAGTGTCCAACGATACTGTCTATGGATGTGACAAACTGATTGAATGCCGCGGCCATTTGGGCTGACTCGTCTTTGCCTTTTATTTCCAAACGTTGTGTTAAATCTCCCTCACCTTGGCTAATGTCGGTCAAGCGATCAGCCATCACTTTAACAGGGCGAATAACAATGCTGGACAAAATGGCGCCAATTGTCATAAAGATGGCGATCATTATAAGAGAAATAATGATAGTCGTGGTGATCAGACCGTTTGCTTGTGCGTAAATCACTTGGCTTGGAACCAAACCGATAAACTTCCAACCCAGAGCCGGTGACGTATAAACCATAGCGAACCATGTTTCTCCCTCAATGGTTAGCTCTTGAAGGGAGTTACTGTCGTTGAGTTTGTAATAAGGGCGTGACGCTTCACTAATGGGCTTAAAGTTGTTTTCTGGATCAACAGGATCGGCTAAAACGGTATTGGTGTCTTCCACCATCACCACATAACCTTCACCGCCAAATTTTACTTCTGCCAATAATTCAGTCAGTTTTTTTAAG
Organism: Marinomonas sp. CT5; assembly: GCF_018336975.1. Lineage (NCBI taxonomy): Bacteria > Pseudomonadati > Pseudomonadota > Gammaproteobacteria > Oceanospirillales > Oceanospirillaceae > Marinomonas > Marinomonas sp. CT5. The sequence continues at coordinate 92,743 of NZ_CP025572.1, forward strand.
GTTACATCAACACCAACGGATCCATAAAGGCCATTTTTTCCTTCAAAGCGTTGAACGTAATCGACTAAAGGTGCGCCAGTGAAAGAGTCTTTATAGGATGGAATACGAACGGGCTTTGTACTATCAATCGATAGTTTGTACCAACTGCGTTTTCTAGGGTCGTAGTTGATAACATTTTTATCTTTTGGCCATTGTAGATAGCCTGAGTCGTTGGTCCCCAACCAAATATACGCTAGATCTGGGTGAGCTTTACCAAAATCATCCATGAGCGTGAATGCTTTTTGCTCTTGAGGAGAGTTTTGGTCTGGTGTCATCATCTCTTGGGTGGTTTTGTTTGCGTAACTGGTGATGCTATTAGGAGTGAGCTCGTTTAGTGCTCCAGATCTTGCGAAAAACGACACATTCTCGGCGAGATTATTTAGATACATAGAGAAAATAGTGTCGACGTGTTCAATTTCTGCATGACTTTGTGTCTCGAAGTTTTTGAGAGCATCGGAGCGCACTTCGCTAATAATAACAGCAGAGACAATGAAAACAGGGAGAATTACGCCTGCCGCCATTAGTGCAATTATTTTAGATTTAACTGTCATGAATACCTCATGTGAGAGCAGAATGGAGTGTAAGGACTGTGACGAATGAAAGAAAAGTGCTGGGTTGCAGTTTCTTAATATAATTTTTCATTGCCAATGTTATTTAACTTAGGCCATTTTTTTGAATAAGTCTGTAGTGATTTGTATAAATTTGGTAGATAACAGAAAACCCATATCGCTTTGCTGATTTTTCTGAATATAAACCCTGAAGGTATGGCATAAAAAATGCCTATATATTTTTTTATTTCCAACTAAGGTACATACTTATGAAGTTTATGACGTCGTTTTTATTGTTAGTTTCTACCCTTACTTATAGCGCATTGGTGCAAGCAGATCGTTTAGAGGATATTAAAGAGCAAGGCTATATAACAGTGGGTACGACTGGGGATTACAAACCCTTTTCGCATTATGATGGCAGTACATTTTCTGGTTATGATATTGATGTGGCGAAGTATTTTGCTACAGAAATGGGTGTGGATGTGAAGTTTGTAAAAACGACATGGAAAGGCTTATTAAAAGGGTTAGAAGAGGATAAGTATGACATCGCCATGGGCGGAATTACGCGTCGAATTTCTCGTCAAATGGCGGCCGAACAAAGCCAAGGCTACATGACATTTGGTAAGTGTTTCCTCGTCGCTCAAGGTCGTGAGTCTTTATTTGATACCCTTGAGAAAGTGAATCGTCCGGACGTAAAAGTCGGCGTAAATATTGGCGGCACCAATGAAAAATTTGCAGATAAATACCTCACTAAAGCAACGATTGTGCGTTTTGACAATAACCTAGATGTACCCAAAGCAGTGGAAGCTGGTCGTGTGGATGTGATGGTGACCGAAACACCTGAAGCTTTGTATTATCAAGTTATTAACAAAAAATTAGAGGCTGTTCGTGAAGACAACCCATTCACCAAAAGCCAATTCGGCTATTTAATTCCAGAAGGGGAACAGCGTTTACTGAATACAGTGAACTTCATGATGGATGAGATGAAGTTAAAAGGTATTGATGAAACCTTAATGGCGAATAACTCTCTCAAATAAATTTCTCTTTATTAGCTCAACTTTTTCCTAAATGAAGACGTTGAGCTAACTTTTACCTTCTGTGCTTTCATAACCTTTTGTCAGCCTATCGAATAATCTTTATTATTCGTCCCTCTTTTTATTTTCCCTTCTGCTCGCCATGAGCTATTTAAGGACAATGTTATGGATTACAGTCTATTCACTGTTTCGCTTTTGATCGGCACAGGTTTTATTGCCGGTATTATTAATACCTTAGCAGGCGGAGGCTCGAATCTGACATTGCCAGCCTTGATGGTGATGGGAATGCCAGCAGACATTGCCAATGCAACCAACCGCGTAGGGGTGTTCTTGCAGAATGTCGCTGCCACTTTTGGTTTTCGTAAAGCGAAGAAGCTCGACAATGCCGATATTTTGCCAGTCATGATTCCCTCTTTATTGGGCGGTGTCGTTGGTGCTTTTGCCGCCAGTTATGCGCCAGAAGCTTGGCTTAAACCCCTGCTGTTAAGCGCCATGATTGGGATGACCTTAATCATGATTGTCCGCCCTACCATGATTGCTCCTCCAGAAGGCACAGTACCATTTAAAGTGTCCGAAAAACCGAGTGCTTGGGTTGCCTTGTTTATCGCCGGTGTGTATGGGGGCTTTGTTCAAGCAGGCGTGGGGTTTATTCTGATCGCGGCTCTAGCGGGGACATTACGTTATGACCTAGTGCGAACCAACGCACTGAAAATGGTTTGTACGCTGGGTTTTACCGCTTTGGCCTTGGGTGTGTTCATCTGGAATGACCAGATCCTTTGGATTCCTGGGTTGATGCTTGCTTCTGGTACTATGTTGGGCTCTTATTTGGCGGTGAAAATGGCGATAAAAGCCAACCCACAACACCTAAAATGGTTCCTTTTCGTTATGACCGTTTGTGGCAGCGCCGCGGCGCTGTTGAGTGATTAACTGCTTTTAAAAATAATGCCACTCTCAAAGATATGGTTGGTCGTTGGGACAGTGAAGAGTTTATTATTGTTCTTGCCGAACCAAACCTTGCGTTATTAGAAGAGACGTTAACGCAACTAAATCATAGTGTTGAAAATACGAGTTTTGGAATTGAGCGTCACATTACCATTAGCATAGGATTGGCGAGATAAACTGAGTAACTATAAGCGACATTTGCCATTAGTGATTAAGTAAAATGATATAGTTAGAGGGATGTCAAATAGTAGAGGCAAGAGACTAAATGTTGGAAAATAATTTGGCTGTTAATCTTAAGCTCTTATGCAGTTATAACGGTAGCATTGCTGAAACTTGTCGAAAAATGGGGATAAACCGTCAACAATTCTCCAAATACCTCAAAGGTTCTAGCATGCCTTCAATGCAAAGCTTGAGAAAGATTTGCGATTTTTTTGGGGTGGAAAGTGAAGAAGTTACCTTGCCTCCTGATCAGTTTAAATCCCTGATTTCCGCTCGTGAACGAACGAAAAAGCCAAACAGCATTTTAGATAATAGTCCTCAAGGTGAACGGCACACGCGCCTATTAGAAAATATGATGCTGACCTCATCGAAAGATCTAAACCAGTACTTAGGGGATTATTACTATTACTACATGACACCCTCTTATAAGGGTCACATCAGCAAAGGCTTTGCTCGTTTATCATTGAAAGAGGGTATTGGCTATTCCCACTTTTACGAAAGAACAGAACCTAGTCAAGCCATGTTAGATGGCTATGAAATAGGAAAGTTTGTTGGCATTGTCTTTTTACTAGGTGAAAGGCTGCAGATCATTGACTATGGGGTGCATTGCCAACGGGCTATTTCGCAAACTATTTTATATGGTGCAACACGAGGCAACTTTAGTATGTTATCTGGCATAACACTTGGCATACAAGGTAGCAGCGCTAGGATTCCTTTTTCTTCGCGCATCGTCTTTGAACGGATCAGCGAAAAACTGTCAGTTCGCCAAAGGATCAAAGGCGTTGGCTTATTTAAGATGGATAGCAATGAAATATCTGCCAGTATCAAAGCAAGATTAGAAACACCAAGCAGCTTAGACAGCCCCCATATTTTCACAGCATCGGAAAATTATTAGTGTGTCTAAGCGGCTTCTATACTAAAAGAGACTTTTTAAGTGTGACTTAAAAAGCGCTGTAATCGCTCGCTTTTAGGGTGATTGAATATCGCCTCAGGCGATCCTGACTCTTCGATTAAACCATTCGCTAAAAAAACCACTTGGTCTGATACTTCTTTGGCGAAGGCCATTTCGTGGGTCACCATAATCATGGTGCGCCCTTCCTCGGCAAGATTGCGGATCACTTTCAGCACTTCGTTGACCAACTCTGGATCAAGAGCGGATGTCGGCTCATCGAATAACAAAATATCAGGTTCCATCGCCAAAGCACGAGCAATAGCAACACGCTGTTGCTGACCACCGGATAGAAAGGCTGGATATCGACTAGCAACCGCTTGGCTAAGCCCGACTTTATCTAAATACTCAAGCGCCTTAGCTTTTGCCGTGTGTTTGTCCACACCCAACACTTTCGTCGGGGCTAGCATGATATTTTCCAACACCGTCATATGACTCCATAGATTAAAGTGCTGAAAAACCATCGCCAACTTAGTGCGCAGAATTTGCAGTTCTTTAGGATTGGCGAAGGTCATGCCCTCTTTGTCTGACGAAGTTTTAATTGTCTGTCCATTAATACTAAAGACACCATCGTTAGGCTGTTCCAAAAAGTTAATGCAACGTAATAACGTACTTTTACCAGAACCAGACGAGCCAATTAAGGTAATTACATCACCGGTTTTGGCCTTAAGATCGACGCCTTTTAATACTTCATTATCCCCGTAGCTTTTACGCAATCCTTCGATGCAAAGTTTGTATTCTGTGTTCATAATAATTCCAATGCTTAAGGCGCTAATAAATAGCCGCTACGGATAGGATGTTCGCCAGCAACATGGGCAACTAACATGCCAGCTGTTGCTGTGCGTCTAAGAGAACGGGAAAACAAGACCCCTGCTTGAGTGGCTCGTATTTGTTCAACGTCGTCGGTAATCGGATTAATAATCTCCGCAATAAGTTGCTGCGCTTCGACCATGTCACCGGGCTTTGCACAGTGAACTAACACCCCTGCTATTGGGCTTTTCAGTGGCTCGACCGCCGTTAGGTCTGTGGCTGGTGCTTTATAATCAGGTAGAGGGTCGGCCGTTCGATCCGTAATCACGCCTAAATGACGCAAGTAATTAATCAAAGCATTAGCGTCTTGGTCACTCTTTTCATGGTATACGTCTGCCTGCCCGCAAAGCTCTAGGGTTGCCGCTTGACAGGCCGTAGGTACCAGCTCGCCAAAGCGCGCTTGTAAACGCTGCCATACCATATCGAAAGCCGAATCAAACGGCTGTCCGCCCGTTTCATCCGCGAGCATATTTGCTCTTGAGCCCAAATATTGAGCCAATGGTGCGATGCCTTGCCACGAGTAATACGTGCTATATACATGCTGAACCGCTTCAAAGTCACAGTGCAGGTCCAGAATAATATCCGCATCACAACACAATGTTTGCAGTGCTTTCTGCTGGGATTGAAGTTCCGTTTTTACTGGCCAAGATTGAATAGCTTGTCGTAATGCTAAACGAATCCGCTTTTTATTAGCTTCCACATCCTCTGTTAACTGGTCTTCAACTTGGCTCGCCACTTGCTCAAATGTATCGTAATAACCACGATTAAAGTTCTGCCCCGTTTCTAGCTGATAACGCCCTAATGGAATGTCCATCAAATGCTGGTTTTGACCTATTGGGTTCGCCACAGGAACTAAAATAATTTCCCCATTAACATGACCTTGCTCTTCTAACATAACAAGCTGTTTTTTGAGCTTCCATGCGGCCAGCATGCCAGGGAGTTCATCCGCATGCAGTGAGGCTTGAATATAGATTTTTTTACCTGTCTCAGGCTTGCCGAAATGAAAGCTATCAATAGCTCGCTGGGTGCCAATAGCCGGAGAGATTAATGGATGTTGATTGTGTTTCATTTGGTATTCGCTTCTTTTTTCTTTGCAGGGAAAAGCTCAGCAAACAGGCTTTTACTGCGCTGCGTTTGAGGTAGGTGTGCCGTGTAATAACGCTCAAATCGTCTGAATAAATAGAAAATAATAAACGACAATATAAGATACAAAATAGCGGCAATGCCGAACGATTGGAATGTCATATAGGTGGCTGAGTTCGCGTCTCTGGCGACCTTAAGAATATCCGGAACCGTCGCAGTAAAAGCAATCGTTGTGGAGTGCAGTACCAAGATCACTTCATTACTGTATTGCGGAAGTGACTGTTTGAACGCCGCTGGAAAAATAATATACCGATAGATTTTCCAGCGATTCATACCAAATGCTTTTGCCGCTTCAATTTCACCTGAATTAACGTTTTTCAACGCACCAGCTAACATTTCACACATGTAGGCACAGGTATTAATAGTAAAAGCCAGCAAAGTACAATTTAGTCCGTTACGGAAGAAGTCATTTAAAAAAGTGTCATTTTGTACAAATGACAAACTGTAAATACCGGTGTAGCAAATCAATAACTGCAAATACAGAGGTGTGCCACGAAACACGGTCGTAAAAGCCGCCACACTCCAGCTTAGTGCTTTGTATTGTGAATTTCTTGCCACGGCAAAAGGGATCGACAATAAAAAACCTGCCACCACCGAAAAAATCACCAACCATAAGGTAACGACGACACCTGAATAGCTGTAGCCATCGGAGTACAAAAAAGGCTGCCAATACATACTAAGTAAGTCGAGCATCAGTTTGCCTCCTTAATACCAACATGAAAATGCCGCTTAAGAAATGCAAAAAAGACATTACTCAAAATGGAATAGGCAAGAAAAATCACCGCAGACACCATCAAGAAGAAAAATACCTTATTGCTAGATTTACCTGCTTGTACAGCGGCACTAATCACATCGTTCAAGCCAATAATAGAAATCAGCGCAGTCGACTTAATAATCACTTGCCATACATTGGATAACCCTGGAAGAGACAGACGCATCATTTGAGGAAAAACTATATAACGAAAACTTTGCCATTTTGATAAGCCATAAGCCACGGCAGCTTCTTTTTGCCCTTCTGGAATAGACTGTAAGGCTCCTCGAAAGGTTTCCGAAAAATACGCCCCATAGATGAACCCAAGGGTAATCACACCCGCAGTAAAGGGGTCTATGTAAATATATTTCCAACCCAGTAGAACCGTTAACTCACCGACCCAATTTTGTACGCCGTAGAAGATCAACAGCATTAACACCAAATCGGGAATACCTCGGATCAAAGTGGTATAAAAAGTCGCTAAAAGGCGAGGTAAGACGTGCTTGGCAGATTTGACCAAAGCAATGAATACACCAATCACCATCGAGAGGCAGAATGACAGTAAAGAAAGCTTCACTGTCATCCATGTGCCTTGCCATAACAAATCACCATACCCTTCTAGATTCATGAAGGAGTGAAGGGTAGAGATAATATCTTGCATGATTAACCTACGTTCATCATTTAGGTCTTTGGTTTATTTGTTGTATAGATCTAGCTTGCCAAAGTATTTACGTTGAATGGTCACATAGGTGTCATCGGAATGAATGGCTTTGATGCCTTTATTGATAAGATCCGTCATTTCAGTATTGCCTTTGCGAATAGCAATGGCGGTGTCTGAAGGCAGAAGCTTATCGACAACTTTTTGATTAGAGAAATCGCTATGCTTGCCATCACGAATAAAACCGTTTTGAGCTTGGATCATGTCCTGCATAGAGGCATCAATACGACCATTCAATAGGTCTGCATAGACTTGGTCTTGAGTCTGATAAGACTGAACTCGAACCCCTTGAGGTGCTAACTTTGTTTTCGCAAAATTTTCTTGTATCGTGCCTTGCTGAACACCCAGGGTCTTTCCTTTTAACGATTCAACGGTTGGCTCTAGCTGCTTACTGGTTTTGCTTACCATGGACGAAAAACCAGTCCAAGTACGATCAGAGAAGTCGATCACTTTCTTACGCTTTTCGGAAACCCCAAGAGAAGAAAAAATAGCATCAATTTTGCCTACACGAAGACTAGGAATGAGACCATCAAAATTGGTTGGAACCCATTCACACTTTTTCTGTAACTTTTCACAAATCGCATTACCCAAGTCAATTTCAAAACCAGCTAGTTTTCCATCGGCTTGCTTGTATTCATAAGGAGGATAAGTAGGATCAACGCCAAAACGTATAGTGTCGCCAGAGGCGAATGTAGGGGCTTGCATTGCAAAGCCTGCTAAGGCGAGAAGAGAATAAGCTACTTTTTTCATCAATTGGATTCCTTTGAATATGTGTGTTTTATTGTCGATTTATCGTTGTAATATGACGGTATTTTTACTCTACAGTAAAAATGAAAAATAAGTCTACGGAAGTGGGTAGCATCTAATAGCGCACCTAGCTGTTAACTGGCGTCTAATAGCGTCACATGCTTTTATCAATAAATACACATCCTCAAAAAACGACAAGGGAACGCCATGTATTTGCCAAAACACTTTGCAATAACGGATCAAGAAGAACTGCTCGACTTTGTTAAAACCTTTCCTTTCGCAACGTTAGTGTCTCATGGTGAAGACGGTTTAAACGCCGAGCATATTCCGATGCTGGTTCAGGTAGATGCAGATAATAGGGTTTTCTTGCAGGCTCATATTGCCAAGGCCAATGCTCTTTGGCAGAAGGTCGCGGATCAAACGCATGTCTTAGTGATTTTCCAAGGCGAAAACGCCTATATCACGCCCAATTGGTACCCTTCCAAAAAAGTCGATGGCAAAGCCGTACCAACATGGAACTATCGCGCGGTTCACATTAAGGGATCGATACGGTTTATCCATGATGCGCAATGGAAGCTGTCTCTGTTAGAAGGATTAACCCACGTTCACGAGCAAACACAGCCTTTTCCTTGGGCGATGTCTGATGCGCCACAGGAATTCATCGACCGTCTACAAGAAGCGGTGGTTGGCATTGAAATCACCGTGACGGACATTCAGGGCAAATACAAACTTAGCCAAAACCAAAGTGCCGATAATAAAAACGGAATTTATGAGGGCTTATCTGAAGCTCAGCATCCAATGGCTGACCTGATAAAATCAGAAAATTGATAGAAAGAGAAGAAAGGCTTTATTTGATATGCACTGCAGGAACCTCAAAAAAGGAGTAACCAAATGCGAGAAAAGGAATATTTAGGCAGTTGTCATTGCGGGAATGTCCAATTCAAAATTGTTACTGATGCGCCAGAACTCACCACCTGTGACTGCTCCATTTGCGTCAAAAAAAATGCTGTAATGGTGAAAGTCCATGAAAGTAACTTCCAGCTTATTAAGGGGAAAGACAGCCTAACGGAATATCAATTTCATACTAAAACTGCGCGGCACTTCTTTTGCAAAGTTTGTGGTATATATCCTTTTCATCGTAAACGCGTCTCGCCAGACTTCTTTGGTATTAACATTTTTTGCTTAGAGGGCTTCAGTACTGAGGGAATCCCCGTGCGAGCAACCATTGGCGCGGGGATGCCTTGATTAAAGCGTAAAGCATTCCCCGCATGTTGATTAGGAAGAGGCCACTTGTTCATTGTTTTGTTTTGAAGGGCTACGTTTTAATAGCAATACCATGAGCAAACCTAGCACTGCGGTTCCCGCACCTGCTAAGGCTACCGAAGGCAATCCAAGCCCTGCACTTATTACTCCTCCACCTAAAGCCGCTCCAACTGCATTGCCAAGATTAAATGCACCAATATTCATAGCCGATGCTAAGTTTGGTGCTTCGCTGGCCTCATGTACCACTAAAGACTGCAAGGGCGGAACCACGGCAAAGCTGGCAATACCCCAGAGGAAAATCAGAGGCACAACGATAATTGAAGAAGTCATAGTGACAGAAAAAATGACCAACAGCAGAATTACCGCGATTAACGACACAATCAAAGTGCCGTAAAGAGATCGGTCTGCATACCGTCCACCGAGAAGATTACCAACGGCAAGCCCTACGCCGTAGAGTATCAACATGGCTGTCACGAATGTGATTGAAGCATGGGTTTCTTGTTGCAAGATTGGCACTATGTAAGTAAACACCGTAAACATCGAACTGGCCCCCACCACAGTTAATAGTAAGGCAGCCAAAACCGAGCTTCTGCTTAACACGGCCAATTCATTACGAATGTTCGCTTTCTCTTGATTGAGCAACGGAGGTAAACTGACTTGTAACGCCAGCATTGCCACTAGACCAATAACAGCAATGCCAAAGAAAGCATTTCGCCAACCAAATGTCGTCCCGACAAAACTGGCTAATGGCACGCCACCAATTGTTGCTATGGTGAGGCCTGAAAACATCGCCGCGACAGCCCCAGCACGTTGATTTGGCTGCACTAATTTGGTTGCCACCACAGCACCAACGCCAAAAAATACACCGTGATTAAACGAAGTAATGATGCGTCCAATCATCAGCATACTGTAGCTGTCAGCCATCGCACTGATTAAATTCCCTATCGTAAAAATCCCCATGGACAGTACCAGCAAACGACGTCGTGGCATATTGGCAAACAGTAAGGTCATGATCGGCGCACCAATCAGTACGCCGAAGGCGTAAGCACTGATGAGCATACCAGCTGTCGGAATAGAAACACCTAAATCACCGGCAATCACTGGCAACATCCCCATGGGAGAAAATTCCGTCACACCGATTCCAAAAGCTCCCATGGCTAACGCCATTAATGGAAAGTTAATCTTCATGTTTATCTCTCGTTTATTTATGATGTAAAAGAATATAACGAGATAATAAATGCCCGAATAGTGGGTATAAAAGCGATTCTGTTTTGCATTGGATTCACAAATGAAGCAAGTGAAAGTTGATAAAACCACCGAGATGGAAACCTTCTTAGCCGTGGCTACGACAGGAAGCTTAAGTGCTGCTGCGAGAGAACTCGGTCTAACCCCATCGGCTGTAAGTCGAATGATGACAAGAATAGAAAAGCGTTTAAGGGTTCGTTTGCTTGTACGCTCTACTCGTAAACTGTACTTAACCAGTGAGGGCGAATCTTATGCTCTTGCTGCTCGGCGTATTTTGAAAGATCTAGATGAAACTGAGCGCACGATCGCAGATAGGGCAAGCCCAAGTGGATTAATCAAAGTCAGTACTCCAACAGCTTATAGCCGTTTAACTATGATTCCCCTATATAAAGAGTTTTTGCAGCGTTATCCCAATATTAGAATTGAAGTCGAAGTAAGCGATAAGATTAGCAATGTAGCGGATGGTCATATTGACGTTGCGATCCGGTTTGGACCGCTACCTAACAGCAATTTAACGGCAAGACGCCTTGGTGAAACAGGCAGAACGATTGTCGCTACACCTAACTATCTAGCACAAGCCGGATCTCCCAAAACGCCTGCGGATTTACAGCATTTTAACTGTCTGGATTTTAGTTTTCAGCGGATAGAACCTGGCTGGCCATTTCGTGAAAACGGTGAAGACTATATTTTACCGATTCAAGGTAATATGACCTCCAACAACGGGGAAACGCTGGTGGAGCTAGTGATGGAGGATATTGGTATCACTCGAGTTGGGAACTTTCATGTTGAAAAAGCTCTTGCATCGGGTCAACTCGTCCCTTTATTAGAAGACTTTAACCCGCAGGACAAGGAGGCAATCCATGCCGTATTTATTGGCGGACAACACATGCCTGCGCGAGTCAGAGTCTTTGTTGATTATTTGGTTGAAAAAGTGAGTCGACATTTTTAGATCGCCTTACTCTTTAAACCTCCCCCGCATTTAACAGCATGCCTTGCGGGCTGGTGTCGAATAACAAGACGCGATTTAGATCCACCGATAACGAAATATTCTCTTGGCGTTTAACGTGGGAGCGTAGGTCGAGTCGGGCTTTGGCGTCTTCGCCGCCGAGTTTGAACATGATCTCTTTGTCGAAGCCGAGGTTTTCTACCAGCTCTACTTGTATGTCATTGAATTCAAATAGATTGTCGCTTGGGGATCTCTTTAAAGACAAGGCGCTGTCTTCAAAGAAGTCCGGGCGAATGCCGACCAAAACGGTGTCGTGGGATTTGAGGTCGTGTAAATCGACATTGGCGATTTTCGCCGCGGGCAGTCGGTAATTGTCGAACACCAGATCTTCGCCTTCGATCTTGGCTTCAATCAAGTTCATCGCAGGGGAGCCAATAAAGGTGGCGACAAAGGTGTTGGTGGGTTGCAGGTAAATTTCCATTGGTGTGCCCACTTGCTCGACGATGCCGTCACGCATGACCACAACCCGGTCGCCTAAGGTCATGGCTTCGATTTGATCGTGGGTGACGTAGATAGCGGTCATATTGTATTGATGCTGAATGCGGGCGATTTCTGTCCGCATGTGATGGCGCAATTTAGCGTCCAAATTCGATAGCGGTTCATCAAACAAATACACATCTGCATCGCGAGCCAATGCTCGTCCCATAGCAACCCGTTGGCGCTGGCCGCCAGATAAATCAGCCGGTTTGCGGTCTAAGTAGTCGTCCAGTTTGAGCATTTCCGATACGTCGGCCAGTTTCAGTTTAATCGTCTCTGCATCGGCGCCGGATTTTTTCAAACCAAAGACGATGTTTTCTCGCACCGACATATGCGGATACAAGGCGTAGTTTTGGAACACCATGGCGATGTTGCGCTTGTGTGGCGGTAAATCATTAATGGCGCGGCTGCCAATCTGGATGTCTCCTTGGGTGATGTCTTCTAATCCAGCGACCATGCGCAGCGTGGTACTTTTACCGCAACCACTTGGGCCAACCAGCACGACAAACTCGCCGTCTTTTACTTCTAAATTAAGGTTCTTTACGATCGGCAAGTTGCCGTAGGATTTGTTGACGTTACGTAAGATCACTGAACTCATATTCTACTCCTACAAAACTACTGCGCTCGATGATACTGCGTCAAAAGATCGCTCAAAATGCTCATTTATAACTATAAACTCCGCTTTTTCGCTCACTTTTTCCTTGTCTGATCTTCGCTCGTGACGTTTTGTCATTTTGTTAGTCGTTAACCTTTCAAAAAATATCCATCGCAATATTCATAGCTAACCTTTAACGCCGCCGTCTGTGAGGCCACCTGACAAATGTTTATTTGCCAACATGAAACAAATCACTACGGGCAGTAGCGTCAGCATGGATGCGGCCATGATGCGATCCCAAATGGCGTTTTTCGAGGTAAATAGGGTTTGCAATGCCAGCGGCAAGGTTTGGAAATCTTGGTATTGTTTGAGAAACACGGAAGCAAACAAATACTCGTTCCAAGCGATGACAAAACAATAGATAAACACGGTAAACAGCATGGGCTTCGACAAAGGCATGATGATGCGCCAGAAGGCTTCTACCCTTGAGCAACCGTCCATCATCGCCGCTTCTTCTAGCGAGAATGGAATGGTGCGGAAATAATTGCCTAGCATGTACATGGCAACGGGCAGAGTCTGAATCAGATAGATTAAAAACAGACTGAAAATCGTCCCTGCGGCACTGGAGGCCAAGCCGACGTTAACGCTCATTTGATAGAGCGGAACCATGAGTAAGACGCCACCGACCATGTAGACGAACAATACACCGTTTGCCATCAAGGATTGTGCTGGAAAGCGTAAGCGAGCAATGGCGTACGCCGCAAGAGACGCTAAGAAGGTCGAGCAAATCCCGGTCACGAAGGAAATCGCAAAGGTGTTGAGCATGTAGCGCCCGAATGGGAAAACATCACCACCGGCGCTAAATTTATCCAATAGCATTTGTTTTTTCTCGGCTGACAAGGCGGGGTTGTCGAGCAAGCGCTGCACACTGGCGGGCACATCCACTTCTTTTGCTGGCATTAAGCCCAGTAGCTCTTTGTAAGCATCCAAGTGTAAAACACGAGGAATGAGTGATGGATTGCCCCAATCTATCGGGTGTTTTAACGAGGTTGAAAGAATCTGCAAAAACGGAAACACGCAGAAAATCACTAAAGCAAGCACCAAGGTATACAAGATGACAGATTGGGTGGTTGAGCGTTTATTCATCTTAATTTCTCCCTACCACTTAAGGACTTTACGAACGTACAGCCAGATCAAGCCGACCAGCACGAGTAATTGAATCACCGAAATCGCGGCCGCTGCGCCTTGATCGACAATGCCTGCGAACGCTTGGTAATAGGTGAAAATGGGCAAGGTTTCGACATTGGGGGCGAGTAAGTAGACATCTTCAAAGCGATTCAAATTCCAGATGACACGAAGCAGTACCACGGTAGCAATGACGAACCTTAGTTCTGGCAAAGTCACGTGCCAGAAGCGCCCCCACGCATTTTGTCCATCGATCGCCGCCGCTTCATACAAATCCTTCGGCACGCTTTGCAGCTTGGCGAGAAACAGTAAATAAGCGATGGGGAAATGCTTCCAGATATCGAATAGGATCACCACAAATAAGGCCGAATCGGGGTTTCCAATCAGGTTTTCCCGAGTGTCGGTCAGGTGTAATACATCCACCACGACATGGTTATAAATGCCATTTACTGGATCGAAAATAAACTGCCAGCCAAACACCACACTGATGACGGGGGCGAAATAGGGCAGCAGAATCAAACCACGAGCAAGGTTACGAAAGCGAAACTCTTGGTTCATCAAAATCGCGGCCGCCAAGCCCAACACAGTGGTTCCAACGACGGTTCCGATTAGGTAAATAACCGATACCCCGATGGAATGGTAATAACGCGGATTGCCTAGCAAATCCGTGTAGTTTTCCATGCCGACAAACGTCTTGGTACCATTCAGTTGAACATCAAAGAAGCTCAGATAGATGTTGAACAAAATGGGGTAAATCACCAGCAAGCCAATGATACCGACGGCGGGAGCGACCAGTTTTAAACCCAGACGAGATTCGTTTTTTATGAGTACAGAAGACATGTTTTCTTCCTTTTTACGTTTGACCCCACTCGAGTTTCTTCCCCTTAACAAGGAGGAAACTAAAAGCTCCAAGGTTTACTCCTCCCCCTTTTTAGAAGGGGGAGGCTGGGAGGGGGTTAGACTTATTGTCCCATGATGGCTTTCATTTCATCTGTTGCTTTGTCTAGCGCGGCTTGTGGATCTTTTCCTTCAATGGTCACGTCATAGATCATTCGAGGGATCACGGATTTCGCAAAGATGGCGCCAGAAGCAGGGAAGGTTTTGCCATTCACTACAGAGAAAGAGCGAATGTCGTCAAAGCCAGAAACGATCTGTTTCATCTTGTCTGCACCGTACAGTTTGAACACACCATTTGGGTCCTCCAAATAAGCAGGATCTTCCGCGATACCTTTTAGCATGGGGTTCATACCACCTGGCGCCATGTGTAAAAAGGTGATGTAACTGGCTGGATCGTACATAAACTCAATGAAGTCTTTGGTGGCTTTAGTGTCTTCAGCTTTTTGACTTTTAAGGGCAACCAAACCTGATAGTGTGCCGTAAGATGCGGCGCTTTTATGGGTGATAATCGGAGCGAACGCGGTATTTTTCACCAACTCTGGGTCGAACGTCCCACCGCTGAGTTCTTTGAAGTTCTCGGAAGACAAAGAGCCTTTGGCGACTTCGGCCAAGGCAAGATCATCCATGATGTAGGTCGAATAGAAGAACATGCCCATTTTGCCTTGTAAGTAATAATCTCGAGCGCGCCAGTTTTGCGGCCCTGGTGGGTTGTACTTGGCTAGCTCTTTGTAATACTTGATGGTTTCGAGAGTTGCTGGACTGTTGAAGACCAAGTTACCCTTGGCATCAAATTCCGCGGCGTTATTCGACAAGGCTAACTGAGTAAAGACTTGTTCTGTGTAGCTGTCTTGTTTGGTGCCGACCAAAATGCCGTACTGGTTGTTGGCTTTATCTGTCAGTGCTTTGGCGGCAGTTTCGATGTTTTCCCACGTATTGGGCGCGGCGAGTCCTTTTTCATCAAACCAGTCTTTGCGGTACCAGATTCCTTGAATCCATCCATGGTAGGGCAAACCATAATATTCCCCGGTAGGCGAGGTTAGGGTGGTCAATGCGCCTTTATGGAAGCGATTCTTGCCAATGTCTTTGATCACTCCTTGGTGAGTCTTGGTATCGACAATGCCTTCTTCCCCTAGTGCCATGATGATTTCGGAGTTGACTTCAATAAGTTGAGGCGTGGTGCCTGCTGCTACAGCGGCGGCCATTTGCGTGGCCATTTCGTTTTCATCCACCGCAACCACTTTGACCGTCACGCCATCGTTTAAGGCTTCAAACGTGCTGGCCAGTAATTCAATATTCTGTAAGCGGTCAGTTTGGGTCTGGGCTGTCCAAAATTCTACCGTAGCGGCATTGGCGAGCGAGCTGATTAGGAGTCCGTTTACCAAAACAGCGCTGGTAACGAGCCGAGATTTACGATCTTGCATAATGGCTTCCTCTTGTTTTTATTGGTATTGATCTGAACCTTTGGTTTTTTAAAAACCGTTTGTTACAACGCCCGGTGCTAAAACGACCTGTAGATCCTTCACCGGTGTTCCTTTGATGCGCGACACCATCATTCTGGCAAGTTGCTCACCGATTTGTGCGGGTGGCGCTTGCTGAATACTGGTAATTCCCATACTGGTCGTCAGCTCATCAGCAGGTGTATCACAACCAATCACACACACTGGTTTTTCTCTTTCCTGTAGCTGTGTGTTGTGTAATCGCATGGCCGCTAATGCAGCGGCTCGCGCGCTGGTGCTGGTTAGGCAAATCAACGCGGTGATATCAGGGTGCTGGAGTAGAAATTCGGCGCAACTGAGGTAGGTGTTTTCTTCATCAAAACCCACTTCTAACCATTGTTCAGACGCAAGAGAAAGCCCAACTTGCTTAGCCGCATCATGGATGCCGCGTTGCCTTTCTTGGGCGAAAAAGTATCGTTCACTTACCGAGATCACGCCAATTTTGTGGTGACCTTGTTCGTGCAATCGGCTAAGGCTTAAATGACCGACTTGGTAATTGTCCAAGTCCAGCCAGGCAAATTGCCTTGCCCGTTCGGTGCGTCCGTAACACACAAAAGGCACGTTCAGTTTCAGTAAACGATGGACTTTCGGGTCGTTAACCCGGGTACGAAGAAGGAGAAAACCGTCTTGATCACCTGCTTTCACAAGGCGTTCAAACTCGCTTAATTCTTGTTTGCCAGTATCAATCGCAACCACTTGCAGCAAATACCCTTCTGCTTGCAGCGCGTGTTGTGTTCCAGCCAACACCTTCGAAAGAATGGGGTCGAGATATTGTGCATCTTGGCATGGAATAATCGCCGTAATCACACGTTTTGCCTGCACCCAGTGGGCCACTTCTGGTCCTTTTAATTGGTAGCCCTGTCGTGCCGCTTCTTTCAGCACTCGCTTTTTGGTACTTGGGCTAATGTCAGGATAATCATTCAGTGCTCGTGACACTGTGGATACCGACAATTCCAACTGGGTTGCTATCTCTTTAATAGACATAAGTTCATTCACTGCACCATTCTTATTCTTACCACTGTCCATCATTTAAGTCGTATTTAATAGACTTAATCGTGCATTTTGTGACCAGCAGCAATTGACGTTAAGACCGAAAATGTTTCGATGCAACACTTTATTTTTGCACAAAATGGGTGCGCTTTTAGTAAGTGTTATGATGTAAAAGTAAGAGGGAAATGAAAAAGAGAGAGCAAGGTTTATGCATACACTACTTGCTCTCTTAGTAAGAAAATCTTAGTTAATCCTTCATTTTGTCGACCATTTCAACGAATCTAGCGACACCTGCGGAGATTTCCGTCAGGCCACGTGACACATCGTTAATGCTTTCTTTGCCATGCAACGCTGTACCGGTTACTGAGCTCAACATGCCATCCATTTCATTGATGAGGTTGTGGTTCTTTTCTACTACTTCGGCAATTTCTGCTGTTGCTGTGGCGGTATTATTGGCCAGCTTACGAACTTCATCGGCTACCACGGAGAAACCACGCCCAGCCTCTCCAGCTCGCGCGGCTTCTATCGCGGCATTAAGTGCGAGCAAGTTTGTTTGCTCAGCAATAGAGCGGATAGTAACGACAATGTCGGAAATGCTTTCTGATTGGGTTTTCAGTAAATCGCCAATGTCTGCGGCACTTTTCACTTTGTCTACAATGTCATTGGAGGTTTGCACGGAAGCATTAAGAATGTCTACAGCGTTTGACGAGACTTGGTTTGTTTCTTCGGAAGTGGAGGCCGCAAGTTCAATGGCGTTCATGGCATTATTCACTCGCTCTGTTATGTCTGAGGCGAATTTAATGACCTTATAAACATGACCTTTTTCGTCAAAAATTGGGTTGTAGGTGGCTTCTACCCAAATGGTTTTGCCTTCACCATCAAAACGCTGAAAACGTCCAGAAGAGTGTTTTCCATACGCCAACTCTGACCAAAAGTTAGGATTTTCCCTATAAAATTTGTCATCACAAAACATTTTATGGTGCTTGCCGACAATGTCTTGTAAATCGTATTTCATCGCCCTTAAAAAATTACTGTTCGCATTAAGGATATTGCCTTGAGGATCAAATTCAATGACGGCGAGAGAGCGATCGAGAGCGGTTAATATGGCATTTTTATTTTTCAGTGACTCCTGCATCTCGGTGATGTCGTTGGCGATTTTAAGAATCTTTGTGACCTTGCCGCTTTCATCGGAGACAGGAAAATAACTGGCTTCTAAATAGAGGGGTTGCTTGTTTTGCTTGAAGCGTAAAAAAGTGCCGTTGAAGGATTTGCCTGATTTTAAGTCTTGCCAGAATTGCTTGTATTCCTCTGACTTAATGTACTCTGGATCACAAAACATGCGGTGATGTTTGCCAATGATATTTTCTAATTTATAGCCGACCGCATCTAAAAAAATTGGATTGGCGTCTAATATAATGCCGTCTACATCAAAGCTAATGCAGGCAGTATTTTGCTTTATGGCATTTAACTCATCGTGACACTGTTGTAGTTTTTGATTTTCTGGGGTTGAAGTCGATGGCTTGTCTTTTCTTTTGCTAAAAATCATCTAGGCTGTCCTTAATTACGGTCTTTAGCCCACTAGCAACAATGGCGCATTCATGCTTCTGTGACTCATAGCAAAACACACATCTTCCACATTATTTCCTAAGTTAGGCTTCATAAAATTATGTGTTTTTTCTTCAAAAGTAAATTTTTTTATAGAAGTTTTTTCTGTCCGATCGTTGCTTAAAATTCTTCCTCGCCTTATCGATTTTTTCGTGCATAAAACAGTCCTCGGCGTGGTCGTTGATGAGTCCCATGGATTGCATGATGGTGTAAAAAAAACATTGAGGTTAGGTTAGAAAACAACCATACTGTATTCAAATGGATACGGACTATTTTATGTATGATATTAAACTCACGGATGAGTTCAACCTTTGGCTGTGTCGGCTAAAAGATCACTCAACTAGGATTCGTTTAGCCCGCCGCCTAGAAAAGGCGTCGCGTGGATTACTTGGCGACGTTAAGCCTGTAGGTGATGGTTTGTATGAAATGAGAGAGCATTATGGACCAGGCTGGAGAATGTATTACGTCCAGCGAGGGACGACTTTGATCATAATGTTGGCTGGTGGCGATAAATCGACGCAAAACAGAGACATAGAATTGGCTAAACAGCGAGCTATAAAACTGGATGAGGCGACATGACTTCAATAAAAGATCTGACCAACTTTGATATGGCTGAGCAGCTTCGTACCGACGAAGACATTGCCGCTTATTTATCTGTGGTGCTTGAGGATGGTGATACCGATGAGCTTATTCACGCTCTTGGTCATATTGCCAAAGCGCGAGGTATGACGCAGATAGCTAAAGACAGCGGGTTAGGACGCGAAAGTCTTTATAAAGCCCTGAGATCTGGTTCTCGTCCGCAATTTGACACCATAGTAAAAGTACTTAAATCCCTTAATTTTGATTTAAAAGCTGTGGTACATACGCAAAAATGACCGCATCGCATGGATGTTTTTCATGACCTCACAAACCTCTTTCTCGCCTTATCGACTTCTTCGCGCATAAAACAGTCCTCGGTGTGGTCGTTGATGAGTCCCATGGATTGCATGAAGGCGTACATGGTCGTTGGGCCGACGAACTGCCAGCCGCGTTTTTTGAGTTCTTTGGAAAGGGCAATGGATTCTGCGCAGGTGGTTTGAGTTTCGGGTGGAGGAAGGGTATTTTCATCGGGTTCATAACGCCAGATAAACGTAGCCAAAGATCCTTCTTGTTCGATCATTTCTAGAGCGCGTTTGGCGTTGTTGATGACGGCGAGGATTTTACGTTTATTTCGCACGATACCTTCGTTGTTAAGCAACTCGGTAATTTCTTGCTCGCCAAACTGCGCTACTTTATGAAAATCGAAATTATCAAAAGCGAGACGAAAATTTTCTCGCTTGCTGAGGATTGTTCGCCAACTTAAGCCCGCTTGAAAGGTTTCCAAACATAGCTTTTCAAATAAACGTTGGTCATCATCAACTGGAAAACCCCATTCTGTATCGTGGTAGTTAGGAAAGTCGGGAGCGGAACTGGCCCATGCACAACGGGTTTTGTTGTCCGGCTCGGTATTCTTGCCCATAAGTTATTCCTTATCAGACGGATGGTTGACGCCATCGCTCGTTTCTATCTCACCAAGATCATAAGGGTTAACCTCTTCCAAGCAGCCAATGTTGTAGCCGTACTCATTAGGGTTTGAACGGCGTTGATGGTGGGTGTAAATGCCACAGTTTGAACAGAAGAAGTGTTTTGCTGTGTTGGTGTTGAATTGATAAAGCCTTAGTGCATCATGGCCTTTGACGATGCGAAGATTATCAAGGCTGACTGAACCTACGATGGCGCCTTTACGACGGCAAATAGAGCAATCGCAGCGTCTTGGTTTTTCGATGCCGTTCGACAGGGTTAATTCCAATTCTACGGCACCACAATGGCAACTGGCTTTGTGTTTGAGTTTTATTTTTGTTGGGCCGACTTGCTTGATCATCATTTTATCCTTTCAAAGGTTTTAGCAGACATACCACGCGTTCTATTTCGTTAAAACCAAGCTGTTTATGAAGCTTGATGCTTTTTTCATTCGTGATCGGGGCATCGCTACCAAGTTCATCAAAGCCTTGTTGTTTTGCCCATTGCTCGGCAGCTTCAAGTAGCGCTGTGCCAATACCTTGTCCTTGGTAATCTGGTGAGACATACCAGGCTTCAATATAGGGCGTAGTTTGCTGACTGCTGCCTGGGACATTTTCGCGAAGGTTTAGCTCAATAAAACCTACCATGGTTTTATTGCCATCAAACGCCACCAGCACTTCTTTTACATCGGGATAGTTACCTTGGAAGAAGTTGTGAACTTCCGCTTGGCTGATGTCTTTGATCTCAGGTAAAAATTCAACTCTTAATGCTGACCAAGCGATGGCATCACCGGCTTGAATGTTACGGATCTTAATCGTCATGTGGTTAACCTTGTAATTTTTGTTTTGGTTAGTCATTTTTGGCGTTTCGTAACTGAGCCAAATCGGCACCGACAATGGCGTCTAAATGTTGGGTTATTTTCTCGGCGCTCCAGTCCCACCATGCAATATCTTGTAGCGCTTGAATGGTTTTTTCGTCAAATCGGTACTTGATGATCTTAGCCGGATTACCACCGACCACGCTGTAAGCGGGCACATCAGAGGTGACGACGGATTTGCTGGCGATGATAGCGCCGTTGGCAATTTTTACCCCGGGCATGATGGTGGCGTCGTAGCCAATCCAGACATCATTCCCTATATTCGTATCGCCTTTGTAGGGTAAATCTCCTGCCTCTGGTGCGGCTTTCTCCCAACCATTGCCGAAGATGTAAAAGGGATAAGTGGAGAAGCCTTTGTTAGCGTGGTTGGCACCATTCATAATGAAGGTTACGTCTTTTGCAATGGCGCAAAACTTGCCAATAATGAGTTTATCGCCAATAAAATCAAAGTGATAAAGCACATTGTCTTCAAAACGTTCTGGCCCATCTGGATCATCGTAATAGGTGTAATCACCAACGATGATGTTGTCGCGGCTAATGAAATTTTTCAGGTAGCCAACTTGTGGGAAGCCCTTCATCGGCTCTTTGTTATCTGGGTTAGGTCCTTGCATATTGCCTCCTTTTCTAATCAATAACATGTAAGGCGCGGTATTCGTCGTAGGCGAATTGATCTGTCATGCCGCTGATGTAGTCTTGAATGAGACGACAGCGAAAATAAAACTCCCACGCCTCGTCACTAACGGATTCCAGTGCACTGCCTGCGAAATGGCTTTTAAAGTCTGTGAGGTTTTTTAGTGCTTGTTTATAAGCCGCAAGGTGTTTGCTGGAGAGTTTATTGAACAGGCGTGTTTGATAAATGGGCGTTTTCTCTGCCTTTTCGAGAATCTTGTTAAACGTGGCGCGATCCAATGCCAATAGCGGCTTATAGATATCTAATAAACCGCTGATGATGCGATAGCCCTGCAGTTCTTGTTTTTGAACTTCTTTGGCGCTGAAAACGTATTTAAAAGCCACGGCTTTGAGGGTTTCTAGTAGAGCATGACAGGTGCTTTTGTCCTCGACTAAGGCTTGGTTATATGTGCCGTTGAATATGGTATCAATGTTGTTTTTAAACTGATTACTGGCGTGCTCAACTGCACGAGTGTTAATCGCAACACGAAAAGAAACGAAAAAATCGCCTACGATATTGGATACTAGGTAGCGCTCTTTGGATTTTTGAATTAGCTTTTCCATTAAGCTTTTTTCGTTATCTTTTACTGAGTAGCGTTTGCTTTGCTCAATAAACTCTTCTTCTAGCTTGTCGAGGAGCTCATCAAATTTCAGGATGCCTTTTTCGACGGCGTCTTCTATATCGGCAATACAGTAAGAAATATCGTCAGCCGCTTCCATGACATAAGCAAAAGGTGAGCGGCAGCCTTCTGCAATGTTCAAGGTGGTGTTTATTTTATGAATGAGCGGCACTTCACTGAGATAAAAACCAACCTTTTTCTTTAAGTAGCTTTGTGGGTCGTTTTTGTCTTTGGGCTTGTCCTGATCAGCTCGTCGAGTGTATTTCATAATGCCGGACATTTGCGTATAGGTTAAGTTAAGTGTTTGGAGTGAATGAACGATACGCAAGGCTTGAGCGTTGCCCTCAAAGGAACAAAGGTCGGTCTTGATGGGCGTTAGCTTATCTAGGTCATTTTTTAGATCCTTTCTTTTGGTGAGTTCGTCGATATGATTATGAAACCATTGTTTGATGGCTTCTTCACCAAAGTGACCGAATGAGGGGTTGCCCACGTCGTGCATTAAACAGGACATCTCGACAATTGACTCAAATTGTCGATCGAGGTCATTTAAACCATATTTTTCCTGTTGAGAGGTGCTCAACTTTTTAAATATTTGCTGGCTAATGAAGCGGCCGACTTGCTGTACCTCCATAGAATGAGTAAGACGACTGCGCACCGCTGCATTTCTTTCTAAAGGGAAGACTTGAGTTTTTTGCTGTAAACGACGAATCGCCGCGGAGTTGATAATCCGGCCTCGGTCGCTTTCAAAGATCGCTAGATCTCGATTCTCATTATTAAAGTTTTTTGACTGATAAAATCGGTGAGGTCGAATTTTCTGTCTAAAATTACTTGTCATGATGAGCGTCCTTGATCTGAATTTGATGTTTATCTTCCGATAGTAACGATTTTTTTACCGGGAAGTCATGCGTTAACTGCTGAGATCCAGTCATCTTGTTCGTTTGCTGTTAGGTTTGCTTCTAGCTTGTAACAATACTGTCATCTAGATGCTTTCTACTGTCTGTATAGTCAAAGGTAAAAGTAGTAGGAAAAAATGTTATGCCTTCACCCCCAGTTGTGGCGACTCTGCAAGAGCATGTGTCTTTTCTCTTACATGAAGTCGAAACACACTGTCATCTCGTCGAGCTTTTTTTCACCTCGGGATCGGTTGAGTTATTGTCCCGGATTCGTAGCCGTCGTGGTTATGTGCAAGCATTGCGTGAAAAAGCGGATATTGAAACAGCGCGTTTATTAGAGCGTCGTAAAGCTAATACGACCTTTCACGCTCGCATCAGTGGTATGCATTCTTTGGTGATTGCCCTTGAAATGCTGACTAAGCACTGTTTCGATTGTGTTCGAGAAGGTACCTTAGAGGCCCCCTACGAGCATCCAACAGGTCAAGAATGCCGCAAGTTGGTGAAACGAATTAGACGTGCCCTGCGGCTTGTTAAAGTGGGTGTCAGTGAAAATCGTCGTCGTTCAGGCATTAAGTTGGGTCGACGTACTCATAAGCTGCTTGTCAGCTATAACGAATTGCAATCGCTAACCTTACGAGCAAAGCTCGATTTGAGTGATGATCAACTGCGAGCAGCCATTTTAAGTAATGTCAGTATAAAGCGCTTGATCGAGCAGTTAGGCGTTGTGGCGGAAGCTTTGATTAAAACGGATCTCGGCCAAGTCGCTACTTTGCAAAATTATCCTCATTTATTAGACAGCGCGACAAACCTTAATTATGACCTGAGAGATTTAAAAGTTCGCCGTTTGGCGTTAACTCGCTCTGGCAGCGCCATTGCTGCCATTACGCACAAGGATGAATCGGGCAAGGATGTATTAGCTGTTTACAAGGAAGGAGACCGCTCAAAGATCGAAGAAGAAGTGGCTGGCGTCAATCAATGGCGCAATATTGACCCTCGCCTTGCTCCCAGTGTTCTGTCTCAAACTGGGGCGTCTAAAATCACCAGCGAAACAACCGCTTCTCGAAGTGATGATAGCAATGAACAATCCTCTTTGCTGATTGAGCATATTCCAGGTAAAACTTTGGAAGCCTTATTGCTTGCAGGCGATCAAGAGGGCACGAAAGCCGCGTTGAAAGCACTGTTTAAAACGTTGAACCAGACTTGGAAAGCTAGCTTGACGTCCGAATCTTGCTCAGCGAATTTTATGGGCCAGCTCAAAAAGCGTATTGGCGACAGTCGTAAGGTTCATCCTGAATTTTTTAAAGAGGAAGAGCGTATTTGTGGCTATACCAGTCTGAGTTTTGATGAGTTAGTACATCGAGTGTCGAGACAAGAGGGTCAATGGCGCGCGCCGTTTTCGGTGCTTACCCATGGGGATTTTAATGTCGATAATTTGATTTACGATGAAGCCGAAAAACGCGTTTATTTTATTGATCTACATCGTGCTTCTTACTTTGACTATGTTCAGGATTTATCGGTGTTAATGGTCTCGATTTATCGTTTACAGGTGCTCAGTGGGGAGACGCGAACACAGATGATGGAAAGCGCCAAAGAGGTGTATCGCTTTGGTCGACGCTTTGCCAATCGTCAACAAGATACCTCGTTTGAAGTACGTCTGGCGGCGGGACTTGCTCGTTCGTTTGCTACATCAACACGGTTTATATTTGATAAAAAATTGGCTTCCAGAATGCATTTACGCGCTCGATATTTGCTGGAGCGTTTAGCCAAATTATCACCAGAACAAGCCCAAACATTTACTTTACCACTTAAGGAGCTTTACGTTGAATAAGTTGAAAATTGGGGTGGTTGGTATCCCTGGAAAATGGTCCACAGAAGTATTGGCGGATCGTCTTGAAGAACGTACTGGCTTTCGTGCCGTGATTGATATGAGCAAAGTGGAATTGCGTTTAGACACCAATCAGCTGATGTATCAAGATTTGGATTTGATGACGTTAGATGGACTCATCATCAAAAAAATAAGTGAAGTCTATTCACCTGCCACGGAAGATCGCATTCATTTACTGTCTTATGCGGAGCGTGCTGGCGTCAAATTGTTTAGTCCAACCGAAAGTGTTGGTAACTTGGTGAACCGTTTAAGCGGCACACTTGCCTTGCAACAAGGCAATATTCCGATGCCGAAAACACGCATCACGGAAAACCCAGAGCAGGCTTTTGCTACCGTGAGAGAGTTTGGTTCGGCGATATTAAAACCTCTGTATTCTACTAAAGCGCGCGGTATGGTCATGCTGACAAAAGAAGACAGCGACGAATTTGTCCGTAACGCTTTAGAAGCGTATCGTCAGAGTCAGTCAATTTATTATATTCAACAAACTGTGAAACTCGATGGCCGAGATCTGGGCATGGTCTTTATCGGTGGTGAATATCTTTGTACGTATGTGCGAGTGGGTAATAAAGACTCTTGGAACACCACCATTCATAGTGGTGGAAAGTATGAAAAGTTTGAACCTGATGCGGCTTTGATTGAGTTAGGTCGTCGGGCTCAATCCTGTTACGACTTGAGTTTTACCACCGTGGATATTGCTTTGACAGATCAAGGACCTGTGGTGTTTGAGGTCTCGGCCTTTGGCGGTTTTAAAGGTGCGTTAGAAGGCTGCGATATCGATGCGGCCAGTGCTTATGCAGAGTATGTTGTACAAGAGTGCGTTTTGCAGGACAAGGAGATCGCATAATGATTAAAACTTTATTGAATTTACCTCATGTGAATGAAGGCCTAAGCCATTGTACCGAAACGATCCGATTGCACTTTGCTGACTTGGCTGTAACCGTGCATTCCAATGAAGTGATGTTATTGGCTGGTATCGCTGATTATTACCGTAGTTATTTGAAGGTCGAGGCACATACAACAACGTCTTTAAATGTGTATGTGATGGAGCAAAGCGTTGTTGGCGATGAGCTAGATTGGTTGGACGTGCCACGAGAAGAAGGCAAACAGGGCCGTAAAGAAGGTTACCTTGATGTGGCTGGTGGACGTTGGATTAAAAAATTCAAAACAGGCATGGCGTTTTTACAGCGACCGGATCATGCGGTTGCGGTTGGTCCTTGTGCATCTAACTTGGCTCAAATTATCAACTTTATAAATAATCAATTTTTGAATCATTATTTACGTCAGGGCTTTACGTTAGGCCATGCCTCGGCTTTTTGTGTGAAGGGTGAAGCAACAGCTATTGCCGCGGGTTCAGGTGGTGGCAAATCGACCTTGATGCTACGTTGCTTGGAAAACCCAGAGCGTAAATTTCTCACTAATGACCGTATTTTATTGAAAAAAGAAGGGCTGGAGACAAAAACCATTGGTTTGGCGAAATTGCCACGTGTTAACCCTGGCACCCTATTAAATTCAGATCGCTTACGCCATATTTTACCTGAGTCGCGCCAACAAGCTCTTCATCAAATGCCTCAAAGTGAGCTATGGGCATTAGAAGAAAAATACGATGTCCAGATCGAAGATGAGTATGATGCTGACCGTGTGGTGCTAGCAGCAAATTTATCACGTTTGATTATGCTTGATTGGTCTTTAGACAGTTCAGCACCGACACAGTTGGAGTCCGTTGATTTAGCAAAAGAGCCGCAGGTGATTGAAGGTCTACGCAAACGACCTGGGCCATTTTATCAAGATAATACTGGTACCTTTGCCGATTTAAATGCGGTGGATTCGGTTGGCCACTATTGTGATGAATTGTCGAATGTGGAGGTTTATCGCCTCACAGGCAAGATCGATTTTGATCAAGCTTATGAACTGATTGGCGCGTTAACCTGATGTGATAGGGAGCTTTATGCTGCTTGTTCATTTAACTGTCATAAAACTTTGTCATAGTAAAAGGCTTAGTCTGTTTTTACGCTGCTCATCTTGTTTGAATTTTCTGACGGTTAGAGTGCTTTAGAACGTTGCCCTTAAGGTCTCAAACCATCAACTGAAAGGTAATAACCTCATGTCGAGCCCCATTCCAGCTATTAAAAATCGTCTGCATCATGCGGAGATCATTTCTCGCTTACCGACAGAATGGGCGTCTTGGCCTCGGGACGATAGCTCGGTAAACAGTCATGTTCTGGAATCCAATAAAACCCCAAAACGCTTTCAGAAAAATAAGTTGCGCTGGCCAAAACGTTCGGTGGTATTTATTTCTGATCCTCATGCGGACGCCGTGGCTTTTGAAGCTTCTTTAATTGCGGCAGGCGTAGCAGAGCGTAAGAAACGCGCGGGTGTTGGTCATCTGACGTTAACCAAAAAAGGTCGACAGTCAGAAATCATCGTTGGTGGTGACTGCTTGGACAAAGGACCGAGTAATCTTGAATTACTTCGTAGCGTAAAGCAGCTTTATAAGTTGAAAGCGCGAGTAACTTTGCTCGCTGGTAACCATGATTTACGTTTGTTAATGGGGTTGCTGGCCTTAGCGCGTAAAAAAGACATTGGTAATCAACACTTTTTTGTTCGTATGGGTAAAAAGGTGGTGCCGTTATTTCGTGAAGTTTTTGACGAGTACTTGGCGGATACCAAATGGGATAAAAAAATTCCTGATGAAGACACTTGCCGAGACTTGCTCTTTCCCGGGGAAGATTGGTTTAAAGAATTTCCATTTCATGCCGCGGGCTTTTTAACGGTAGAAGGGATTGACCGAGAAGTCCGCAAAATGGCGTCGAAAAATCATAGCTTTGAAAAGCATTGCTTAGCCGCAGGGCTGAGTTTACGTCAGGTCTATGCTACTTCTTTGAAATGTCAGCAGTTGTTCTTGCATAAGAAAGGTGAGTTCAATTGGTTTTTTCGCAAAATGGAATTGGTTGCCAAGCGCGGTTCTTTTTTATTTTTGCACGCGGGTTTGGATGACAGCATGGGGCAAATGTTATTAAAAAGTGGGACTAAGTATGCCAATAAAGCCTTTCACCGTAATTTAAAACGCCGTGATTTATTCAGCTTTTACTATAGCTCGATTGCGAACACCTTTCGTACAAAATACCGTGATGCCGACTTGCCATTGACCCATCGAGGTGTGGAGGCTATTCATAAAGCTGGGGTTCATGTGGTGGTACAAGGGCATATTAACCGTCAGCAAGGCCAGCGCATTGCCATTAAAAAGGGCTTGGTTCATGTAGAAGCGGACATTACTTTGGATTCGCATTCTCGTAAAGCAGAAGGCTTGAAGAGTTATGGCATCGGGGCCACCTTGATCGGTAAAGACACAGGGGTTGTTGGGTTAAGCTGCGATTACCCTACCGCCAAAGTGATTACGGCGGAAGAACTACAGGGAATTTACGGATAAACATTATGAAATCGAAAACAGAGTTTAAATACGAAGCCTTACTGGACGCTGATGATATTCAAGATGTATTAAAAGCGCTGTCGAAAGGTTTATCAAAGGGGAAACTGGAATTCAGCGAAGAAAAAGAAGGCACGTTAACCCTTAATCCAAAAGGCCTAATGCGTTTAAAAGTGCGTGCTTATGAAGACGAAGACAGCCAACAATTTGAGGTTAAAGTACGTTGGGAAAAACACCCCAAACGCTTGAATAAAACGGCACCAAATATTTTATCCTAATGTATTAGGCAGAAAAAACCGCCAGTGTGCTTTTATCACAAGGCGGTAAAATTCATAGATACACCGGCTAAACTGGCGTTTAAACAATCATCTGATTGAGTGAATCGCTAACGCCATTGGCCGCTACCAGTATTGGATTACCGTTAAGTAACCCTTCGCCATTCAAAAAATGATTGGTTGACCCGCCAGCCTCATCCACCATGATAAGGCCTGCTAAACAATCCCAAGAATTGATGTGGGGTTCGTAATAACCAATTAAGCGACCTGCCGCTACATAAGCCAGCATAAGAGCCCCAGAGCCGTTGCGAATAAACATGCCCCCTTGGTTTAACAGTTTATCGATAAAGTTTACACATAATGATGCGGGTACTCGGTGAGAAGTTCCTAACCCCATGACTCCTTCTTGTACCGAGTTGACTTCTAGTGTCATGACTTTCTTATCGTTTACAAAGCAACCTTGGCCCGCTATTGCACTAAATAACTCGTTACTGTTTGGGTCAAATATTAAGCCGCAGGCAATTTTATCATCCACCATCAGTGCTATCGAAATACACCAAGAATGCATGCCATTGAGGAAACACGCCGTACCGTCAATTGGATCAATGACCCATAAATACTGATTATCCCCTTGAGTAATACCTTGTTCTTCTCCAAGAAAGCCATCCCTTGGGAAGAAATCTTGTAAGCTTTCGATGATGGTGGTTTCCACATTGCGGTCAGCAATACTGACTACGTCTTGGGGTTCCATTTTGGTTTCGACAATAAGTTTTTCTCGATTACGAAAGTACTCTAACGCTTGAGCTCCAGCAATTTTTATGACTTTTTCAGCCTGATTAAATCGGTCGAGAACCGCTTGATCTACTAGATTATGAGCTAAAAACATGAGGTGTAGTCTCCACTCTAAGCTGTCTTAACTAACGCAAGACCGCGATTTGAAAATGCAATAGACACATCGGAACCGACGGGAATTGCTTGTTCAACACGATAGTCGACGACAAATAAGTCACCCACTTCAGAGTCAACATCGTATTGCATTTGATTGCCTAAATAAGTGGCTCGTCTAACGGTACCTTTGAGTCCAGTGGACTGTTGGTCTCGCACGGATAAACGTACAGAACTTGGGTGGACGGCTAGCTGCACTCGACCTTTACCAAAATCGCGTTGTGGCAAGGAGCAGCGTAGTGTACCAACAGCAACCTCAGCGGTCTGACCATCGGTGGCAATGATATCGGCCTCAATGAGATTCGCGTCACCAATAAAGTCAGCGATAAAGCTGGAGGCGGGTGCCTCATAGAGTTCACGAGGGCTACCTTCTTGCGCAATAACCGAACGATTCATCACGATAATACGATCCGACACAGCTAGCGCTTCTTCTTGGTCGTGGGTCACATAAACGGCGGTTAATCCTATTTTTTGCTGAAGCTCACGGATTTCTTCACGAACATGTCGACGTAATTTTGCATCTAGGTTGGATAAAGGCTCGTCTAACAACAGTACTTCAGGTTCCAGAACCAGTGCTCGTGCGACGGCAACACGTTGCTGTTGTCCACCAGACAGTTCACTGGGATAACGTTGGCCATAATCAGCTAAACCGACAAGCTCTAGTCCTTCTTCGCTTTTTTCCTTGGCTTCAATTTTATTAACGCCGCTGGCGTTTAGGCCATAGGCGACATTTTCGGCCACCGTCATATGCGGAAACAAAGCATAGGATTGAAATACCATACTGACGTCTCTGTCTGTGGCGGGCAGGTGTGTGACATCCTTGTTGCCAATCATAATTCGGCCGGAGGTTGGGTGTTCTAAGCCAGCTAACATGCGTAATGTAGTGGTTTTACCGCAGCCACTTGGTCCTAACAAAGTGACAAGATTGCCGGGTTCTATGGTAAAGGACACATTATCAATAGCAGTGACATTACCAAAGGTTTTAATAACATTTTCAAAGCTCACTGAGCCTGATTTGTAATGGAGACTCATGCGTGTTTCTCCTTAAGAGAAGGGCTGGAAGTAGCCGATGATTGGTTTGAGTGAGAGATAGCATTGGTGCGTCTTAAACGACGCTCTCCCACAAATAGATTGATTGCGATAATGGCTGTTAGCATCACTAAAATCAGTACACTACAATAGGCGATAGCAATGCCATACTCACCGTTCTCGACCAAGCCAATAATGTAAGACGTAGCCATATTGTGATCCGCACTAACGAGAAAGATGACAGCACTAACGGACGTAATAGCTCGTACAAAGCTGTAGACCAAAGCAGCAATAATGGCGGGTCGTAGTAGAGGAAGTATGACGCGTCGGAAGGTCATCAAACTGTTTGCACCTAAGGTTAACGAGGCTTCGTCTAGGCTTTTGTCTAACTGGCTCATAGCGGCGATACCACCACGGACACCAACAGGCATATTACGGAAAACAAAACAGATAATCAGAATTACGCCTGTGCCCGTCAGCTCTAATGGGGGGACGTTGAAGGCAAGGATATAACTGATACCAATCACTGTGCCGGGAATGGCAAAGCTCAACATAGTGCCGAACTCAAAAGCATTTTTCCATTTGAATTGTTGACGTACTAACAAGTAGGCGGTCAGCAAACCAACGAGGGCAGTAAACGGTGCAGCGATGGCGGAAATACTCAACGTTGTCCATAGTGAGTCCCATGCAGCGCCTTCCCAGATCACGCCAAATTCCCCCCAGCCAACAGAAAAAGCGTCTTGATAGTGTTGCAGAGTAAAGCTGTTGTCGTATCCCCAGTTTTGCACAAAACCACCAAACATGATCATGCCGTAAATGACGACGGTTAACGCAGCCCAAGGTAAAGCCGTCATATAACAGGCGAGCTTCATACCATGGTTTAAGCCCATGTAAGCGCCAGAATCCGCCTTGCCTGTGACCGTGGTGTAGGATTTTTTGCCGATCCAATGACGTTGAAGGAAAAAAGCACTCAAAGTGAAGAATAGTAAGAGTATGGCTAAGACCGCAGCGTAACCTTGATCGTTTTGTGCGCCTACAATGGCGAAAAATATCTCTGTAGACAGCACATCAAAGTCGCCACCAAGTACCATTGGGTTACCAAAGTCCGCCAAACTTTCAATGAAGGCGAGTAAAAAGGCATTGGCTAAACCAGGTCGCATTAATGGCAGAGATACATTGGTAAAGGTTCGCCAACGATCGGCACGTAAGGTCTGAGAGGCTTCTTCCATAGAAGGACTAACGCCTTCCACCACGCCAATCAAAACCAAAAAGGAAATCGGTGTAAAAGATAATACTTGAGCAAGTAATACACCTGGCATGCCATAGAGCCATCGACCTGGTTCAATATGGAAAATATCAGCAAAGAATTGTGTTACCACGCCTGAGCGTCCAAACAATAAGATCAGCGCTAAGCCAATGACAAAAGGTGGAGTAATGATTGGCAAAACAGTGAGTAAGCGTAAGGATTTTTTCCAACGAAACCCAGTACGCGTAACAACCAGCGCAAAAGATAAACCTAGTAAGGTTGTTAATGTTGCGGTCAAAATCGCCAGCGTTAAAGAGTTCCATGCTGTGCCACAAGTATAACCACCACTGAGGCAAGACAATGACCAGATATTATCGCTAAAAAACTTACTGAAAAATGCCGTTGGAGCAAACATGCCGTCATTGTTCATGAAGGCACTAATTAATACTTGGCTGACAGGGAAAAAGACGAACAAGCCAACCAGAGCGACGATCAAACCAATGCTACCTGTGACAAATACATCTCCTTTTAAAAAGCCTGTAGCAGCTAACCCTGTAGTTAGTAGTATGAGAAAGGATAGGCCACACAGCATGGCACCATAGCCAAAACCGTATTGTTGGTTTTCCAACTCACCAAATAAAGACTCGAGCCCTGTAAATTGCCAACCACTGACACCAATTGCAAAACCTTGGGTCATCAAATAAAGAAGGCCAAAAGCACCAGAATAGATTAGGTAACGGCTATATCGAGGGTCACTCTTGGATAATGGAATTAGTCGTAAAGGTGCGATTAAAGGCAATGCGAGTGGAAGTAACCAAAGCTTATCGCCAAGTAAACCTTGTAGAATAGCAGGGGCGTAGTAGAGGTCAGTAGGATAACCATCGGTTAACCAGACAAATGACCAAAAACCATCTTCGAGCAGATACCAAGGTATCAGCAAGAAGCCGATCCAGCCGAGTAACAGCCACGGAATAAAAGAGTGTTTCACGATTGATACTCCAAACGGTAACTTGAGCTTCTGCTGGAGCTAAGCCCCAGCAGATCTCAGGATAAACAAGGATTGTCTGATTGATTAACGAGGTAGAGATTTGATCTCATTATCCCAGCGTTGCAGCAAATGTTGGCGCGTATCTGCAGAGCCGTATTTGGCAAAATCGTAATCGATCAGTTTCAGAGTATCGAAGTCAGGTGCTCCGGGTGGTGTGGTGGCTGATTTATTGGAGGGGACTTGATAGGCGTTGGCTTTTTCGGCCAGGGTTTGAATATCAGGACGTAAAGCAAATTCCGCCCACATTTTTGCTTCTTTTAGGTGACGAGCACCTTTGACGATACTCATCGAGCCCACTTCATAACCTGTACCTTCACAAGGTGCAACGGCTTTAACTGGGTAGCCTTTTTTGACTTGTTTTACGATGTCGTGAATAAAGGTAATACCGATGGCGGTTTCGCCGTTAGAAGCGGCTTTGATGGGGGCTGAACCTGATTTGGTATATTGATTGATGTTTTTATGTAGTTGAGCAAGAAAGTCGAAAGCTTGATCTTCTCCCATCATTTGTACAAAGGTTGCTAGAGCGGTGTACGAGGTTCCAGATGAGTTTGGGTTGGCGATTTGTACTTCACCTTTGTAAATAGGTTTAGCGAGGTCTTTCCAACATTGTGGAGCTGGTAAACCTTTAGATTTCAAAATGTCTTCATTATAACCAAAGCCCAATGCGCCAGCGTACACACCGACGGTGCGGTAACCAGATACTTTAGCTTGGTTTTGTGCCCAATCTCTTAGATCAGGAAGAGCTTTCGGTTTGTATACTTGAGTGAGTTTTTCCGCAGCCGCTTGTAGGTGCGGGTCACCTGTCCCGCCCCACCAAATATCAATTTTTGGATTTTTTGCTTCGGCACGCAGTTGTGCATACGCTTCGCCAGAACTCTTACGAATAAGAGACACATCGATACCTGTTTCTGCCTCAAAGCTTGTTTCCATCAAGCTGCACCAATCTGTATCTGTGGAGCAGAGAACATTCAACTTTTTGGCCATAGCAGGGGTGGCGATTAAGGTTGTTGCAGTGAGAGCAAGGCTAAGGATATATGGAGATTTTTTCATTTTTATATTGCCTCCTAGTGTTTTGAATAGTTGTGCATACGTATGAACAACCATTCAAGCATACTAGGCAAATATTAAAAACGAAAGGTAAATTTCAAAAATAAATAGTTTGAAATAAAAATTCTATTGTGATCAATAGGTAACATTACCGGAGAAGCTAAAAATAACGGTACTATTTTTTTAGCTTATTTGATTTGAGGTAATGACAAGGTAGAGCGATAAACTAGTTCTGCTGAAATGGTCTGTTTAGTGGGGGCTGACGTTGGGGACTTTAATCTATTTAGCAAAGTTTGTAGCGCTGCTTTTGCTATCTCGCTTGAAGGTTGTTTAACCGTTGTTAAGTCATAGGCCTTAAAACGGGCTAATGCAATGTCATCGCAGCCAATGACACCAATAGACTCTATTTTTTTCGCGGAGACTAGTTGTTTGGCGGCATCCAGGAAGCCACAAGCAATATGATCCATACAGAAAAATATGCCGTCGGGTTTATAGGCTGAGGCTAAGATTTTCTTGGCCACCTGATAGCCACCATCGTAGTTGCCCGCTTCACACAACACTTCATTGGCTTGTATTTCGTTATGATTCCCGTGGGAGGCTAAATAATTCAGGAAACCTTTAGCACGCATTACACTGCTGAAACTTGGCTTTTTTGCATGTACGACAAGGAGATTAGTTTTGCCTGATTTTAGTAAGGCTTCAGCCGCCATGGCTCCAGCATTTTCATTATCTAAATTCACTATGTCTGCTTCATCCGAGTGTTCGGTTCGGTTTATTAACACCACAGGAATACCGTATTTTATAAAGGCTTTCCCTATGTTTTCACTAGGCGTGCCTGAGGTAATAATTACGCCACTTAGTTGGTATTGAATGAGTCCATGTAATTCCTCGTCTATGGTCTGTCTATCAGACACATCCATCACCATGGGACGAAGTCCACAACTTTGCACTTCAACGATTAATTTATGTAGGAACTCAGAACGAAAAGGATCTTCTAAGCCTGCTGTGACAAGGCCAACTAGGTCGCTGCGTTTTCTTATCATAGTTTGTGCCGCTTTATTGACCTGATAGCCAAGTTGCTCTGCAGCGGCAAAAACACGCTGACGAGTCGCTTCCGAGATTCGGCTATCAGGGTCAAAACTACGAGATACAGTAGATTGGGATACCCCCGCTAAAATGGCGACATCGGCAGAAGTGGCATTGCGCTTGTTCATTTGTTTGCTCTAATCCATTTAGTACAAGAAAGCTGGGCACCGTTTTTAAACCTTGTTTAGAACTTGGATACTATTGATAAGCTGCCCCTTGCCTATCAGCTGTCAGATTAAAACATTTAGGGTAAAAAAGGCTATTTTTTAATAAAAGATGCCTCGTAACTCAATATGAAGCAAAAAATACTCACTTTCATAAAAAATAGATCTAGGCTTTGAAGAGTACAGCTCTTTAGTCTCTTTAGTCTCTTTAGTCAGAGTAACCAAGATTATGGGGCGAGTTCAAACAAATGTTTTCATGGTTTACATAGAATTGCGAATGTACTTTTTGTGTGGAGAGCGTTGATACTGTTTAAAAAAGTTACCGTCAAAACTTGTGATGAAATTCCGTCCCAAGCCCCATTCGCCCTACTACTAAACTGGTGGATAACTCTCCTTCCTCGAAGCGTATTATATCGAACTGCAAATAGCGTTAGCTGTACATTGAGGGCATTTAATAGTTTTTATTTCTAATAATGAGCTTCAATAAATTTGGATTAAATAAGCCTTAGTGTTATTTTATGTAATCATTTTGTTTCTATTTGTTAATTGTTTGGTTTGTTTATGAAGACAATAAAAGGAGATGGGCTATGAAAAATAAAAAATACCTGATGCTTGTCGTCGGTTTAGTCTGTTCGCCTGCGATGTATGGGGCGACTCCTTCTATAAATGAGCTCAATTCTTGTCTTGCATTGGTCGAGTTCGTTGATACGAAATTGAATGATTTTGCTGCAAACTATGCCGTGGCAGATATGGCAATCGTTCATAGCGGTTTGTCTGCTTACAAGCATTATCTTCAGCAGGATGTCATAACACCGAAATTATTAAGTATGTATGGTGGTAGCAAACCAAAAGCAAAACTGATGCAGCGGCTGTTTGATAGGCAAAAAGCAACGTTTTTTAAACATCTTACTGAGCGTTACTCAGAGAGAAAGCTGTTTACTGAATACGCCGCTGCCATCAACAGTTGTCGGGCGAACACGCGTATTAAACCTGAAGTGGCTAAGTCTTTGAATACGGCTCTAGATAGGATGATCTTGATGGCGAAAAAAACGAACTAGTTGTTTATTGACTTGCTATTAAAACAGCCATGAGTGAGAGCCATGGCTGTTTTTTTATTGGCCGTTTATTGATTGTAGCAACGGGTTAACTCAGAAAAGCGATAAAAATAACTGCCGGCTTTGATCGGCGAACAGCTGTCTTTAAAGGCAATTTCTTTTTCGTTATACAGCATCCGCACTAACAAGTTGCCTGTTTGGTTGCGGTATACATCCCATTGAATGTTGGCGCTGTAAGGAGCCACCCAACTACCACGCCAAGGACTGGTTTCTAATGTATAACCGACTCGACGGGAAACACCCTGCTCACTGCCTTTTAACTGCATTTGTGCTGCAAAAGGAATGATGGCCTCGGCATGCGCAAAGCGTATTTTAGCGGCTTTGTCGTTGGTTCCATCTTGAATGCCTTTGACTTCCTTGAAGAAATCTTGCTCCAAGACTGACGCCATTTTGTAAGTGATGTTGGTGTCAGCAAAGCTAGGACCTTTTTCGTAATAGTCTTCGCCATCAAGAATATAAGAAAACCACTGGGACTCCTCTGGGGTAACGAATTGCTTGAAACGCCATGGTTGATCACCCGCTTCATAGGCTAAGCCAGGAGCAATAAGGTACAAGTTGAATAACTGAATCGCCGCGGCGACATCGTTATAAACCGTCGTTTTTTTCTTACCAAACCTAATGAAGGATAACTGTCCGGCTTCCAGTTGATCCACAAACTCAGGTGAATAAACGCGCTCTAGCATTTCTCTTGCCATTTGGTGGGACTTTGGTTGATCAAGTAAATGATCAATTGCCGCGCGTAGCTCGGGATTATTTTCTTTGTAGTCTTGGTAATCTTGATTGTTGTCTTGTTTGTGGAAATACAATTGTGCTTTGTTTTTGATCGGTTTACTGATCAAGGGTGTTAGCGCTGGGTTGATGCTTTCTAGACCTTGAACAAAAGCCAATCCGCTGTCTTTTGCTCTGTCCTTGCCGGAGTATTCCAGGACAATTTTTTGCTGGTTCTTAACCGCACGATCAAACAATTTTGCATCGCGTTTGGCCATACGTTGAGCAATCATCATGTGCTCTTGCTTACCTAGCTCGGATAAGTTGCCGTATCCCATCTCGACATTGGCGGCCATTAAGCGCTGAATTTCAGGCCCCAGTTCTTTCCCTAGTGGCGTTAACGCATTTTGGGCTTTTGCGGCTTGCCAGATTTTGAGGCTGATATCGTCGTATTTGGGTTTAGAAAGCGCACGGGAACCATGACGAGCCACTAATTCGCTATAAACTAGATGGTAATTCTGCGGTACAGAAGTGTAATTTTCTGCACTCTCTTGTGGCATGTAAGTGGATTTTGTTCCGTACACATAAGTGTCAGACGGCATATTTGATTTTGTTTCAACGGAGCTACAACCCGCTAGCGTGGCTAACAGGCCGAGAACCGGAATAAAGGCTCTAGTATTCAAAGGAACGTCCTTATAGGGGGGAATGATTTTTAATTGACGAATAGTAACCCGGTTATGTGACGCAACGATGACGAAATATTCTGCTTAGAGTGTTGCTGACCTATCTTGCAGGTGTTTTATATGACGGCAAGATAGGTACTTAATTAGAAGCCACTAGGCTGATCTATTGGCATTGCAGTGGACAGTAAATGTTGTTCGTTGAGGTAGTTGAGCAGCTCCATATTCACATCTTGTTGAATAGTGGGTAACCCTTGATTACCAAAGATACGGTTTATTTCGATGACATAAGGATGTGATCCCACCATGGCAATGTCGAATCCGCCATGGTTGATGTCGAGCGATTCCGCTAAATAAGTAACTAGGTCTTGTGCTTCTTTCGGAATCAGCGCGACCTCTACTTGCCCGCCTTGGCTAACATTATTATGAAAACCATTATCAGACTGTAAGCGCCAATAGCCGCTGACAATTTTATTGCCCACCCAAATTACCCGCATGTCGCGATCGATAGGAAGATATTCTTGTGCGTAGAGAACCTCTGTTTGAGCAACATAATCGCGCCATTGCCCGATGGTTTCGATCAAAAATACTCCATTTCCCATACTGCTGCGTGGAATTTTAGCGACGAAAGGGGACGGCATTTCATCCCAAATCTTTTCGGCTTCATATGGGGTGTTGGCTGAGATCACGGTATAAGGATGATTATGGGGCGCAACGGTACGAAATGCTCGGGTCATTTCGATTTTATCATGACCAATCATATAAGATGCGAGACTCGGGAAAATACGCTTTTTCAGCCCAAAGACTAACGCGGTTAGTTGCCAATATTGAGGAAAAAGCAACCAGTCGGCTTCTTTGATTTCCTCTAAGTGATCGTACATAGATTCCGGTTTTATGTAGCGGACATGAGGCAAGTGTAAGGTTCTTAAGGCGTCAAAAGAGATGATTTTCATTTTATATAATCAGTAGCTAAACATGCCGCGATTGTGAGGCCAGACACGGAAAAAAGGAACAAAAATACCATCACCTTTAATAACTTATCATGCTAAATCATCTCATAATTGACTGTTTTGGTTCTAAAGAAATCAATGCTCACTAGGTGCATGTTTTAGGAAAATTCCAAGCGAAATGAGTAAAAAACCTGCGCTGGCAACAATTGCCACGGGGTAATATAAATTGCCAGCCATATCGAGTTGGCTGTATTTGATCACCATAATGAGACCTTCCAGTGCCATCGCAACACAGACTGTACCAATGAACCTCGGTAGCGTGCGCCTTAATAGCACAACCACATTGTGTTCATTATCACTGCCGTATTCTTTATGGATTACCATAGCCAGTTCAAAAACGGCAATGGCGATGATGTTTGAGTTGATTATCTTTATGATGACTTGGGTGAGGTTTTCACCGTGATTGTATTCATTGATAGCACCGGCAAAGCTCGCCAGCACCACAAAACCTGCAAGGGTAAAAAAGATTGTTGAAAATGTTTTGGCAAAGATTTTTTGTAGATTAAAGCTCATTGGATAAAACCACCTTGTTGAAGATGCTTTTATCAATAGGGTCTTGTGGGAAGATAAATAGTCTTATCAACGGGTTGCCACGAAGCTTCCTTGTTAATGACGTCATATAATCAATCTTTACAAATCATGGCGATCGCTTGAAAAAGCGCTAGGGAAGAAGAAAAACATC
The DNA here is from genome assembly GCF_018336975.1 of Marinomonas sp. CT5. NCBI lineage: Bacteria > Pseudomonadati > Pseudomonadota > Gammaproteobacteria > Oceanospirillales > Oceanospirillaceae > Marinomonas > Marinomonas sp. CT5. The sequence goes on from NZ_CP025572.1 coordinate 132,344, forward strand.
GTCAAACAAGCGAAGTATGATTGTTTACATCTTCACTTGTTTGCACTGTCGGATGGGAAATTAAGGTGTCTCTTGGTCGATAAGGCTTGTTGCCTTGGTTTTTCTAATACGTCGAATAGAGTCGGCGATGAGCATAGCAAGCGCCGACCAAATCAACACAAAGGTCGTGAGCTTTTCTGGGCTAAGTGGCTCGTCATACAAAAATACCGCTAGAATAAACATGCCTGTTGGGCCTATGTATTGGAAGAAACCAAGGGTCACGAGACTGACCCTATTCGCCGCAGCCGCAAAGCACATGAGTGGAACCATGGTGATGGGGCCCGAAGCGAACAGCAGCCAATTGACAGTGCTGGTGTTTTCGAACATGTTCGCACTGGGTGAGTCGCTCAGCATTAAATAGGCAAAGGCAAAAGGCAGCAAAATTGCCGTTTCAATCGCCATCCCCGTGAAACTGTCTACGGCCACCTTTTTACGAACTAAGCCATAAAAACCAAAGGTCGTTGCAAGGATAAGCGCAACCCAAGGCAAAGAGCCAAATTGAATCACTTCAAAAGCGACCGCGCAAAAACATAGAACCACGGCGGCTTTTCTGACTCTGTCTAACTTATCTTTAAAGAAAATAACACCTAATAAGATGCTGATCAGAGGGTTGATGTAATAACCCAAACTGGCACTGAGTATTTGATTATTTTGTATCGCCCAAATAAAAATCCCCCAGTTAAAAGCGATCAGCGCGGTGGAAATTAACATGGCGCCTAGTGTTTTAGGGGAGCGCAATACTACTTTTAGGGCGTCGGTATAGCGTAATAGGACGATTAATATCATCACCAGCAGACAAGACCAAATAACCCGATGAGCAAGAATTTCTTGAGCGGGAATGAACGACATTTCTTTAAAATAGATGGGAGCAATGGCCCACAAAGTGAACGCGGTTAATGCGTAAAAGATGCCGCTTTTCGAGGAGTTCTGCATTGATGTCATCCTGCTCAATGAATTATCTGGGGGTAAAGAGTGTATATGAATGAGACGCAACTAGGCACATTTTTTATTGCATTAGAAATAGACTATTTCAGTCATGTACACAGTGAACGTATTGCCTAAGCTGGGGGATGGGGTTAAAGTTAAAGCTGAATTTACACATTAATCGAACTTCGGGGCGGGGCGAAATTCCCCACCGGCGGTGATTTGCTTGATTGAATAATCCAGTAAATAGCCCGCGAGCGCCTTGTTGCTTAAAGATATGTCTTTTTAGCAATAAGGGTCAGCAGATCTGGTGAGACTCCAGAGCCGACGGTTACAGTCCGGATGATAGAAGATCGACCAAGTCTTAGTGGCACCTAATTTCCTTAGGGGCTTCTGTTCTGTTGTTTTTGTGGCGACAGACACCTTGGTACTATTCGTTCTCATCACCCCTGTGCATCTTATTATTTGGAGAAACCAAAGATGGCAGGAACATTCTTTATCATGATCGCGTGCTTCACGTGGGCACTTGATACCTTAATTCGTTATCCTCTATTGGGTGCGGGTTATTCCACTCTGCAAATTGTTTTAATCGAACACCTTACCTTAGTGCTGTTTGTCGCCCCATTGCTGTGGCGTTATCGTCATGTCTATCGTCATATGTCGATAGGTGGCTTTTCGTGTTTGTTCTTTATTGGTGGTATTGGTTCGGCCATGGGAACCTTGGCTTTTACCGAAGCTTTCCACTATTTGAATCCCACCGTGGTGATTTTGCTGCAAAAGCTTCAGCCGATTGTGGCGATTTTACTCGCCTATTGGTTGCTTAAAGAACGCATCGAAGGGCATTTTGTGCAATGGGCAGCGGTCATATTATTAGGCAGTTTTGTGATGATGTGGCCGGATTTGCGTCAACTTGGTGATGCCCAATGGCATTATTCAAATGACACGACGAGTATTCTAAAAGGCTATGGTTATACCTTGATTGCGGTTGTTGCGTGGGGCGCAGCAACCGTGTGTGGTAAGTATTTATCCCATCAACACATGCCGGCCAATGCGATCATGTCTGGCCGTTTTGTGGCGGGATTATTGGTGTTATTACCGCTTGCATTAGCTCAGTCTGATACCTTAATCGCCATGAAACCTGTCGATCTTAGTTTGGCCGTTGCCATGGCGTTGCTCAGTGGTTTTATTGGTATGTGGTTCTACTACCAAGGTTTAAAAACCGTACCTGCGCAACTGGCTACCTTGGCGGAACTGTCCTTCCCAGTATTCGCAGCCGCCATCAACTGGTTGTTCCTCGACATGGGCTTAACCGGCTACCAAATTATCGGCGGCTTGATGCTCATCCTCGGCAACATTGGCTTGCGTATGAAAGAACTGAGAAGAGAAGAATTGACGCCAGCGGTTCAGTAGTTTTTCTAACTTCCTTTCAAATGGTCTGGTAGATGATCTACTGGACCATTTTCGAATTTAATTCTTGTCCTTTTTGACCCTGCGGTCTGCCCTCGTTTCGATTAAATTCCGATTTCATAATGCTTGTATCAAATTTAATGGTGGTAAGTATTATGACGTTTAAAGACAGTATCTTGGCTCTCGTTATTATCTTCGCTTGGGGCTTAAACTTTGTGGTGATTGCTTTTGGCCTTGGCGAAGTGCCACCATTGTTGTTGGGTGGGTTACGCTTTTTGGCGGTAGCGGCGATTGGTTGTTTGTTGGTTAAACGGCCAAATATTCCGCTGAAGTGGTTGTGCATTTATGCGCTGCCGATGGGGTTCATGCAGTTTGCCTTTTTGTTTGTGGCGATGGCGAATGGAATGCCCGCAGGATTGGCGTCTTTGGTGTTGCAGTCTCAGGCTTTGTTTACCATGGTATTTGCTTTGTTATTTTTGCAAGAAGGCGTGCGTATTCATCAGGTGCTAGCGATTGTTTTGGCAGGTAGTGGTTTGCTGATGATTGCGGTTGTGTCTGGTGTGGGCGATATGACGTTGTTTGGCTTTATCCTGACTCTGTTTGCCGCAGCGAGTTGGGCAATGGGTAATATCAGTGCTCGAGCAATGAGTCAGAAAGGGTATTCGGTAAATGTAAATGTGGTTATTTGGAGTGCGTGGGTGCCACCCTTACCTTTTTTTGTCTGTTCGTGGTTTATGGAAGGGCCTGAGTTGATCTATTCGAGTTTGCTTCATATCAGTTGGGTGTCTTTTGGTGCTTTGGTTTATCTTGCCTTGGTGGCGACGATTTTGGGGTATTCTCTTTGGGGGTATTTGATGAGTCGTTATCCTGCGAGTCAGGTCGCACCTTTGACCTTAGGGGTTCCTATCGTGGGTTTGACTTTTGCGGCCGTCATATTGGGCGAAAGCTTATTACCATTACAATGGATTGGGGTGTGTTTTGTCCTAACTGGATTGTTGGTGAATACCTTTGGCGCTCGGCTTTTCGGTCAGTTCAAAACAATTTTTAAAGAGGCATAAGGTGTCTACTGTCGATAAGATTCATGTTTATTTTATCATGCTACCAAATAGTGTTTTGTTGGATACGATTGGCCCTGCGGAGGCTTTCCAATATAGCAATCGGTTTGCAGCTGAAGTTGAATGTGAGGGATCGAAACAATTCGAGCTGCATTTTATTGGCCCTGAAGCAAAGGTTGAAAATGCTTTGGGATTGAACCTTCAAGTTGAGCCTTTACCGAATGTGATGGCGGCGAACAGCTGGGTTATTAGTACAGGGTTGTCGGGTGATCGAGTGGATTTAGAAACGCCAGCGATGGAAGCAACGATAAGCTGGTTAAGTAAACAGACTGAGTATATTGGTCGTTATATTAGCATTTGTGCTGGTACTTTGTTGTTTGCTAAAGCTGGTCTTTTAGACGGACGAGCCTGTACGACTCACCATATGCATATAGACGAACTGCAAGAGGCAGCGCCTAGCGCTAAAGTGCTTGCTAATCGATTGTTCGCTGTAGATGGTGATTTTTATAGCAGTGCTGGTGTGACGGCTGGTATTGATTTGGCCTTGTATCTTATACAGCAAGAGTTTGGAGCGAATTGTGCGAGTCAGGTGGCCCGTCACATGGTGCTGTTTTCTCGTCGCGGTCCGAATGACCCGAGCCAATCACCGTGGTTAGAAAACCGCAATCATCTTCATCAAAGTGTACATCGAGTGCAAGACGCTATACAGGTAGATCCTGCTCGGAATTGGTCACTAGAAAGCTTGGCTGAAATCGCTCAATGTAGTCCGCGGCATCTTGTGCGCTTGTTTAAAGAAAGCGCGGGTGTGACAACTCGAGAATATATCCATAAACTTCGTCTGACTTTAGCGATGCAATTTTTACAAAGTACGTCTTTGCCAATAGAAGACGTGGCTGAACGTTGTGGTTTTGATGACCCTAGACAGTTTCGTCGACTTTGGGCGAGACAACATTCGTTCTCTCCTTCTTATTATCGAGCGAAATGCTAAGGTGCTCTGATGTTTGTGCTTTAGATATGGAGATAGCTTCAATGTGTACAAGAATTCTAAACAATATTGATCCTAATCAGGTCACTGTAGGGCGTAATTTAGACTGGAAGTTTATGTTACCTGCTTATTTATATCGCTTCGTTGCTGGGCGTTATGGTGTGGGGATAAGTGTAGAGATGATGGAAACCCTCGGTGTAAAGGATAGCCAAGTTTTGAGGTGGAAAGCCAAATACGCTTCTATTGTGACTCTAGTTGGTGAGGATTCGGTTGGGTTTGGTGCCAGTGATGGGATGAACTCAGCAGGTCTAGTCGTCAATGCACTATTGGATACCGGGGCCAGTTATGACCGTTCTTCTTTATCTCAAAATGAAAAAGCATTAAGTGTTTTGCGTTGGGCTCAATTTGTTTTGGACTGCTTTGCGAATGTTCACGAGGTGCAGCATTTCTTTTCAAACAATGATATTCGTTTGATTGAGGAAAGTGTTCCTGGTGCTCCAGATTCAAAGGCGCTTTTGCATTTGGCGGTGTCTGATAAAAAGGGTCATTCTTTGATTATCGAAGTGTCTGATGGACTAATGTCTTTTTATGCAGATGATAATTATACCGTTATGACGAATCAGCCTAGCTATCCTGCTCAGTTACAGCTTATGCAATACTGGTTATTTCAATGGGATAAATCGCCTGAACCTAATTTATCCCCTGTTTATACTGCTCCTGGTGGTTGTTCGCCAACTCAGAGGTTTGAACGTGGGTGTTTTTATCGTTACATGCATGGAGAAAACGCCGAGGTAGATAGGCTTGCTCAAGTACGTTCAATGGTAACAACCTGTTCTACACCATTGCATTGTCAATTGAATGAGAAACAAGTGCCTTATACGCTTTGGTCAAATCTAAGTGATACGAAAACACGGACGTATTACTTTCAGAATACAGAAGCGTTAAGTCTGGTTTGGTGTACCTTTGATGGTGAAAGTGGTGTTGGCGGAAATAGCAGGCTTCAAGTTTCTACACCAAATAAGCCTTGTACTCAATTAGGTTTAATGAATGATAAGCTGTTGCCGTGTGATGACCCGTTTGCTTAGTCGACAAACTTAATGCAGTCCTTGCCAGAGGATTTGGCAAGATAGAGCGTTTTGTCGATGTCGAGAAACGATTTCTTGTGGTTTTCAGGGAAGAAGGTGCCTGCGCCTATGCTAACCGTGATGTCTGTGTCTAGATCAAAATCATGTTCCGCAATGTCTTTTCTGACGCTGTTTAATAGACTTTTTACTTTATGCTCGTCTATGACATTGAACAATATGGCAAACTCTTCTCCGCCCCAGCGAGCGACAACGCCATTGACGTCAACGGCCTTTCTAATCAGAAAGGCGAGCTCCTTTAGTACCTTATCGCCAATATCATGGCCATAAGTATCATTGATATTTTTAAAATCATCGACATCTAACATAGCGAAAAAAGAAGAGTGTTTGGTGTTTAATAAAATATCTTCTAAAAAACGTCGGTTTTTTAATTCTGTTAAAACATCGGTTGAGGCTAGGGCTTTTAGTTTGTCATTGGATTCCTTGAGAAGTTGGTGTGATTTGATGCGGTTGAATTCATAAAAGCAGACAAAAATAAATAATAGGACATAAATCATTGCAAGCTGTATATAGCTGATTATATGGAATGGAGCGGGCTTCCAAACGCCAATATGACTTATACATAACCAAGAAAAGGCAACAAAATATAATAAGCTGAACAGGCCGCCACGCCAAAAGCCAAGCAGGAAAACACTAAGAACTGGGCAGACAAGAGCCAAAGCCAAAGAGTCTGACCTATTGCCAACCAGTAACATGGTTAGGAAGCAGATGGTCGTAACCACGCCCAGAAACAGAAAAGCCGCCACTTTTACCTGCTGTTTACCTAAAAGAAGGTAGAGGCTTAATAGGCATAATAAAGAACTAACCGATTCCGCAATGATTAATAACGGATAGTTTCCGGTGCGGATGTTATAGATGGTAAAGCCGATGACAGCGACACTGACAAAAACGATTGAGGAAAGCAGGATCGTAAGGTAGCGATATTGATCATCAGACGGGTCAACATGCATACATTTATTGAGAATTTTGCTGATCACAAGGTAACCTAAACTCTAACTATTAGACCAATTGATACTAGCCTGAATAGGTATCAAAAACGATCATTATATGCCGTCGAATACAAATAATTACTTGAACGATATTAGGTTATTTATTGTTAAAACATAGAGTTTTGATGAATGGTTTTATGGCCTCTAATAAATTCTTAAGAATAAAGAATTTATTTTTTACTGCCCACCTTTGGTGCTTTTTGTTTTAGAATAGCGCCCAGATTTTGTCCAGCAGGTCAGTTTTGTCTCTTTATTTTCAGATGGCTTGTCTCGCATTGTAAAAGGAATAGTAATGTCTAACCCTACCTCTAATGGTTTCCCAACGACTGAAGCAAAAACCCAATGGCTAAATGTTATTTTGCTTTGGGTGGCGGGTATTTCGGCGGCCATGCAGTTTGCTAAGTTTTCGGTGTCTTTTGATGGTTTGCTTGAGCATTATCAAATGGGCGCCACGTCAACGGGCGCGGCGCTTTCCGCAGTGGGTATTGCTGGCTTGGTGTTTGGTGTATCGGCGGGCATGATTGCCAGTCGAGTGGGTTATTTGAAGGTGTTGGTGGGCGCTTTGTTGCTAGGCGGTTGCTTGTCTTTGATTCAATCCACTTTGCCACATTTTAATCTATTGTTTGTGACCCGCATGTTGGAAGGCTTTTCGCAATTGGGTGTGGTGGTGGCAGCGCCGACTTTGATTGCTAAATTAAGTGCGCCACAACATAAGTCTTTGACCATGGGCATTTGGGGCACCTTTTTCGGTGTCGCTTTTGCGTTATGTGGTTGGGCAGGAAAAAATATTTTAGACCACTACGGCCTGCAAACGCTGTTTTTAAGTCATGGTGTGTTTATTACCACAATGGGCGTGGTGCTTTTCTTTAAGCTAAGAAAGAACCCTGTATTGGATTTGGTTCCTGTGACGGAAATGCAGGATGGCTTTTTGAAGCAGATGATCAAGATTTATCAGAATCCTCGTGCTTTGCTGCCCAGCTGCGTGTTTTTGTTTTACACCTGCACTTTGGTGTCTGTATTGACCTACGTGCCTGGTTTGATTGGCGATTCCACATTGCAGAAGCTGATGATGGTTGTGTTGCCACTCATTAGTACAGGCGGTACTTTTTTAGCGGGGGCTATTGCGCAATATCTTATGCGGCCACAGCGTGTTGCTTTGATGGCGTATTGTGGTGTGGCGACCTGTGCTTGTTTGTTGTCGCTCATAAATGGTTCGCCAGAGCTTTTTTGCCTTGTGGTCGGTGTGATGGTGTTGTTTCTAGGCATGGTGCCTGGCTCTGCTTTGGCGATGATTCCAACACTGGCGCGCAACCCAAGCGAGCAAGCGCAAGGTTATGGCTTGCTGGCTCAGTTCGGTAACATTGGTGCGACCGTTGGACCGCCAAGCTTTGCCACGGCCATTGCCGTGTATGGCCTATCTGGTTTGATAGTTTTGGTGTTGTGCGTTTGTGGTTTCGGTGTGCTATTTAGTTTGTTAGCTGGCCGTATTAAAGCCGTTTTATAAATAACGATTCTTTTCTTTTTGCCGCGTTTGAGTCTGTCAGACGCGGCTCTCTTTCTGTTCTTAGCGGATTATTGAAAAAATAATCCTTCTTGCTGTAATAATTCCAGCCTGTATTCTGTCTAATTACCATTAACGAATTGATTAATTGTGTTTTCCCCGAGTCGCAAGGCTCTTTCGGAGTTTGACGAATGAAAAAAATTGGATTGCTGGTATTGATTGCCGCATTGGTCACGGGCTTTTTCTATTTTGATTTACACCAGCTATTAACGCTGGATGGTTTGAAATCGGGCCTTGTGCAATTTGAAGAATGGCAAGCCGAAAGACCTTTCTTGGTTGGCGGTGTGTTTTTACTTTTGTATGTCATTGTCACGGCTCTGTCCTTGCCTGGTGCGGCGATCATGACACTGGCGGCAGGGGCCTTGTTTGGTTTAGCTTGGGGGACACTGATTGTGTCTTTTGCCAGCTCCATTGGCGCGACCTTGGCGTTTCTGGTTTCCCGCTATCTGCTTCAAGACACAGTGCAAAAACGCTTTGGTGATCGTTTGAAAGCGATTAACGAAGGAATAGAAAGGGAAGGCGCATTTTACTTATTTACTCTGCGTTTGGTTCCTATCTTCCCGTTTTTCCTCATTAATTTGCTGATGGGTCTTACCACTATTCGTGCTTTAACTTTTTATTGGGTGAGCCAAGTGGGGATGTTTGCGGGCACCTTGGTGTACGTGAATGCCGGAACACAATTGGGGCAGTTAGAGAGCCTGTCGGGCATTTTATCGCCTTCGCTTTTATTGTCTTTTGTCTTGTTGGGAGTGTTTCCTTTGATCGCGAAGAAGATCGTCGATCTGGTGAAAGCGCGCCGTGTCTATTCTGACTTTACCAAGCCAAAGTCCTTCGATCGAAATCTCATTGTCATCGGTGCTGGCGCTGGTGGCTTAGTGAGTGCTTACATCGCAGCCACAGTGAAGGCCAAAGTGACCTTGATCGAAGCCCATAAGATGGGGGGAGATTGCCTGAATTATGGTTGTGTGCCAAGTAAGGCGCTGATTAAAAGCGCCAAAGTGGCTCACCAAATGCGCCATGCCGAAAACTATGGTTTGAACAGCAGCGAGCCGACTTTTTCTTTCAAAAAAGTCATGCAACGTATTCACGATGTGATTGCCAAAATCGAGCCCCATGACAGCGTCGAGCGTTACAGCAAAATGGGTGTGGATGTGGTGCAAGGCTACGCCAAGCTGATTGACCCTTGGACCGTGGAGATTCAACTGAATGACGGCGGAACGACACGGCTCACAGCGCGTAGTATTGTGTTGGCGACTGGCGCGCGTCCATTTGTGCCTGACTTACCGGGGTTGGACGAGGTGGGTTATTACACCAGCGATACTATGTGGGACGCCTTTGCGACATTCGACGAGCCGCCGAAGCGTTTGGTGGTGTTAGGTGGTGGCCCAATCGGTTGTGAGCTAGCACAAAGTTTTGCTCGCTTGGGGTCGACAGTGACGCAAGTAGAGCGCTCAGCTCGTATTATGGGGCGAGAAGACGAAGAAGTGTCTGTGTTGGCGCAAGAAAGTCTGCGGCAAGATGGCGTTAATATTCTGACATCACACAATGCGCTGCGCTGCGAGAAAGAAGGCGAGGTGAAGCGTCTGATTGTCGAACACGATGGGCAAGAGTCTGTAGTGGAGTTTGATGCGCTTATCTGTGCCGTTGGTCGTGAAGCGCGCCTTGAAGGTTACGGCTTGGAAAACTTGGGGATTGAAACCAAGGGCACGATTGTCACAAACGATTACCTTGAAACTCTTTACCCGAATATTTTTGCCGCAGGCGATGTGGCGGGACCGTATCAATTTACCCATGTGGCCGCTCACCAAGCTTGGTATGCCGCGGTAAATGCGCTATTTGGTTCCTTCAAAAAATTCCGTGTGGATTATCGGGTGATTCCTTGGACCACCTTTGTTGATCCTGAAGTCGCGCGAGTGGGCTTGAGCGAGCAAGATGCCAAAGAGAAAGGCATTGATTATGAGATGGTGAGTTACGATTTGGATGACCTTGATCGTGCCATTGCCGATAGCGCCGCTAAAGGCTTTGTGAAAGTGCTGACGGTTCCGGGCAAGGATAAGATTTTAGGCGTCACCATAGTGGGCGAACATGCTGGGGATTTGCTGGCCGAGTTTGTCTTAGCAATGAAACATGGTCTGGGTCTGAACAAGGTGCTCGGCACCATTCACACTTACCCAACCTGGGCCGAAGCCAATAAATACGCCGCCGGTGAATGGAAACGCGCCCATGCGCCACAGCGAATATTGAATTGGCTGGAAAAATACCACACTTGGCGTCGAGGTTAGTATATGAAAATGCTTAGAGTACTGATTATTACGCTGTTTAGTGTCACTTTATCTGCCTTGTTTAGCGCGCAGGTAAATGCAAAAGGGTTTGATCATCAAGCATGGGATGCCTTGCTCAAACAGCACGTTGTGGAGCTCAAGGGCGGTCAGGCAAGCCAAGTGGATTATCAAGGTTTTGCCGATGATAAGGCCGAACTGGATCGCTACTTAGCGGATTTATCTAAGGTGAAAAGCGGCGAGTTTGATGCTTGGCCGAAAGACGAGCAATTGGCGTTTTTGATCAATGCTTATAATGCGTGGACGGTGGATTTGATTCTAACCAAATGGCCTGATTTGGACTCGATTAAAGATCTCGGGAGTTTTTTTCGTTCACCGTGGAGTCAGTCTTTTGTTCCGTTATTAGGGGAAACGCGCTCTTTGGATGACATTGAGCATAATTTGATTCGTGGTTCGGATCGTTATCAAGATCCGCGCATTCATTTCGCGGTGAATTGCGCCAGTGTCGGTTGTCCAGCGCTTCGTAATGAAGCCTATATGGGCAAGCATTTAGGGGCTCAGTTAGACGAACAAACGCGACTTTTCCTGCAAGATCGCAGCCGAAATCGGGCCGAAGCGGACAAGTTGCTACTGTCTTCGATTTTCAAATGGTATCGAGAAGACTTTGAAAAAGGTTGGAAGGGGTACACCTCATTGGAGCAATTTTTGCTGGATCATGCCGCGGATTTGTCTTTAACCTCTGCCGAGAGTCAGAAGCTGAAAGACAAAGACATGAGCATTCGTTTCTTAGATTACGATTGGGCATTAAATAAAACCTTATAGATCGGTTTCTATGGTTGGCGAAGGTGAAAAGCCTCGCATCATTTCCCAAAAAAGGTTCGCTTGATAACTTTGTGTTTGATGGCGTAAACGTATCATAAAAATAGGCAGCTGATTCTGCGAGGTGAAGTTTTCTACTTCGATTGGGATCAGCTGTTTATTGTCTAGCTCGGATTGAATATAGTGTTTTGGCATTCTGGCCCAGCCAAAACCATGCAAGAGCAAATTTTTCTTGATCTGAAAGTCATTGACGTACCAGCGCTTGCCAGTGGGCAGTACGTATCTGTGGCCATTTTCAGAGGCATTGGCGGCGGTGTTAGTCACTAAGATTTGTGGAATCGAATACAGCTGTTGTTGCTTGATCTTGGTGTCACTTGTGTTGACTGTGGCGAGTAGCTCTGGGCTCATTACCGTTATCATCATGATTTTATTGAGCTCGATAAAAGCGTGTCGGTCATCGAGTCCATAGCGCGGGCCAATGGCGATTTCGCATTTGTCTTTGGCGAGCTTTTCTTGCACGCCATAAAGATGGTCTGTGGTGATATCTAAGGTGACGTCCGAGTGTTGTTGCTGGAAAGCTTTGATGCGCATCATGCAGTTATCGTCTAACGCCATTTGGCTTAAACAAAGTTGAAGTGGTGCTTCTGTGCCTTGGGCGAGATCGTGTCCTAAGTTCTCCAATTGTAAGACCTGAGACATCAGCTTTTTGCTTTGTAGAAAGAAGGCATGACCTTCCGCTGTGAGCGTTGGTCGATAGCTATTTCGATCAAACAGCGAAATGCCATATTGTTCTTCTAAGGCTTTTACCGCGGCACTGATGCCCGGTTGAGTCTTATGAATGGAGTCCGCCGCGGAACGAAAACTTCCCGTTTCCACCACAGCAATAAAGGCTCTTAATTGGTCCAGCTTCATAACAGACTCCACACGATTAATAATTATGATCATTATAATAATAAAACGAGATTATTTATTGTTCATTATTTGCCGTATCATTGCACGCATAAACGAACATTTTCGTTGTTAGAAAATAAGGAGTAAAAAAGTGGATTCTGTCTTTGTTGTGCTGTTTTTGGCGGGATTAATTACTGGCTTTTCAAAGTTTTCCGTAGGCGGAATGGGATTGCTGGTACTGCCTATTTTATTGGTGGCCTTCCCTGGGCCAGAGGCCTTGGCCGTGTTACTACCCTTGTACATTATTACCGATATCATGGCGGTTTGGAGCTATCGATCTAAGGTAAATTGGTCGGTTTTGGCGCGTTTTTTACCTTTGGCTTTTCTCGGTGTTTTTGTCGCCAGTCACTTTTTGGCGAACATCGATGGAGAGCAATTTATTAATTTCTTGGGTGTTATGATCATTGCCATGATCGCGCTGGGTCTTTATCTGGATTTTCGTCCTGCAACCTTTATGCAAAAACCTTGGGCGGCCTATTCCATGGGCTTTCTGGGCGGCATTGTGACCATGATGGCGAACGCCGCAGGGCCGCTTTTTAGCCTGTTTTTGTTGGAACAAAAGCTGGATAAAGAAACTTATGTGAGCACGCGAGCTTGGGCTTTCTTTATTATTAATCTGGTTAAACTGCCTTTTTATATGGCGCTTGGTTTGTTTTCTCTGGAAAGCGTTCAAGTTAGTTTGTACGGGCTCCCTGGTTTGGCGATCGGCTCTTTTATTGGTTACCTCTTCCTGAAAAAAGTGAACCCAGTACAATTTAAGTGGTTGATTCGCATTATGTCTGCCATTGCCGCGGTGAAATTGTTTGTATTTTAGTCATCTTATTTTCCTAGTTTAGATAGCATATCGGGTCGCATAAATTTGTTAATGATGACCATGAATAAAATGGAAGGTACAAGTAGAATCAAGGCTGTGATAGAGGCTATCTGATAATTACCTTCCATGCTGGCGGTATAAAGTAAAAGCGGCAATGTGCTGATATTTGGTGAACCCACGAAGAATGTGCCGGTAAATTCGTCTAATGACTCTAAAAAGACAAAAATACAGCTAGCAATAAGACCCGGTGCCGCTTGTGGTAATACAATATGAAAGAAAGTATAGAAAGGCCCAGCACCTAAGTTTCTAGATGCGCGTTCTAGCATTGGGTCGGTTGAAGAAAAAGCGGCTACGCTGATCCAAATAGAGAACATTAAGCCATGTACGCTGTGGACTATAATGACACCTAACACAGTGCCGTTTAAGCCAAAGCCATAAAAGAGTTTGGCGATGTTCATGTACACGGTGAGATTTGGAAATGCTTGAGGAATTAAAAACAGTAACATCCAAAAAATACGCAGTGGCATACTGCGTTTGGAGAGTGCATAACCCGCCGGAATTGAGACGATCATACAAACCGCCACGGTTAATACCGCAATCAGTAAGCTGGTAAATAATGACCCTGATACATCGCTATAAGGGTTAAATACTTGCTGCCAATATTTAAATCCCCATTGGCTTGGCAAAGCATGAGGAAAATACCAGCTTTCTGCTACGGTCCAAATCAGTAAGTTCATGATTGGGCCAAACAAGATCAATGCGAGTAATAAGATAAACACAGATTGTAGCCAGAAGCTGGGACGTAGCGATTGAAGGTTTAACATCTCAAATACGTTGCGGTTTTGTGAAACGCTCATTTAGTTAGCCCCTTTTTCTTTTAAGTTCTGGCGTAAGTAAAACCAAGCCAATCCTGCGCAAATACAGTACGACACCAAACCGAGTGCATTGGCGACGTGATAATCACCATACGAATTAATACGAAACGCCATGTCCGCTGTCATCATAGTGGGCGAGCCTGTTCCTATCATTAGCGGAACAGACAGTACGGACATCATGGTGACAATGGATAACACTATGGCAACACCCAGCGTCGGAATGATTTGTGGCAAGATAATTTGTAACAAAATACGCAGACGTGAAGCACCTAGATTACGGGCTGCGCGGATCTGAGATTCGTCTAAGGCGGCCATCGCACCGGAGATTAACAAAGTCGAAAAGGCTAACTGCTTCCAGACAAAGGTGATAATAATGCCACTCCAACCAAGAAAAGATACGGTATCCATCGGGGTTAGTAGACCCGACGCGACAAAGGCATTATTCATTAGGCCATTTTTGGCTAGAAAGGTGCGCATCATTTGTGCGGTGACAATAAAAGGGATAAACAAAGGTAAGCGATAAAGAAAACCTAGAGTTTTAGTCAAAGAACGAAAAGGCGATAAGGTAATCAATGCGGCGATGGTAATGGATAAAATGGCTAAGATAGCGACCGATATCAGCACAATGATAATGGTGAACAGAATGTCTTTTGAGTAGAGGTCAAAAGCTTTATCTAAATGGGTGAGCGTTAAGCTTCCGTCTAAAGTAATGGCTGAATAGAGAGAGAAGCACAAAGGGTATAAAAAGAAAATACCGACCATTAGAGCTGCTGGAGCGATTAACCAAAGCTTGTGTGATGTCGTCTGACGCATGTTTATTTCCAAGAACCAATATGAGGTAAAATAGCCCCGAGCAACGCGGCTCAGGGCTTAAATCGAGCAAGTTTCTATCACTATCGTTTAGTTAGAAACATTACGCTCGTAACCTTCTTTGATGTCATCAAAGTACGGCCCAATCGGGAAACTTTTACCATATTTTGATAAATCACTCGGAGTAATTTCGGCGAACAATTTCTCCCAAGTGGCGCGATCAAGCTTGGCTTTTACATAATTTGCATCGATTCCTGGATACCAGTTAAATTTCTTCACTATGCCTTCTGCTTGGATCTCTGGACTAGTGGCTAACTCAATAAACTCTCTAGCCAGTTTTGGATGTTGTGCTTTGGTCGGAGTGACATAGTACATAGGTTGGCCAGGCATCCCTGGGGCAATCAAAGACAGTTTTAACGATGGCGGAATCTTGCCTTGCTCTTTCCAGCTGTAAAACATATCTACCCAAACTGGGCCCATGAAAATTTCACCACGGTTTAGCATGTCTAAAGTGCCAGCGTTGCCCGGGGTAAAGGTAATGTTTTTATTGAACTGTTTTAGTTCTGCAAAGGCTTTTTTCCAAGAAGATTCAACGCTTTTGTCGTAAGGCATGGAGGACAGCTTATTTGCATCAGTGCCATAGGCATATATCCAACCGGTTACAAAACTGACGCCTGACATGCCGTTTTTGATACCGTTATAACCAAAAGATTTAGGGTGTTGTTGTGTCCATTTAATCAGCTCGTCGTAAGACTTTGGTGGATTTTTGATGAAGTCGCTGTTGTAAGCAATGGCTGTTTGGCTATGGAACATTGGCATAACATAACCGTTAACATTGATGCCTAGTGCATTTTTAGCACTGTCGCGGGAAACCATTTTACCTGTATCAATATCACTACGATATTTTGCAAGTAATCCGTCTTTAACCAGTTCGCCACCGATTTTCTGATGTACGACAGCAACATCAATGTCCCATTTAGCAAGGCCGCTGTCATTTTGTGCAGACAGTTTTTCCATGATTTTGTGTGAACCCGCATCACCAGGCCCCGTTCCAACGACATTTACCTTAACACCTGGGTGAGTGGCTTCAAACTTTGGCGCAAGATAGGTTTTTACGTAATCCACCATGTTTTGACTGCCTGCAGAAGCCACATTCAGTGTGGTTTCTGCATACGCAAAACTTGAAAATTGAGTAAGGCCGACAGCGGCAATTACGGCGATGTTAGTTTTAGCAAACATGATTCATCCTCATTGATTAAACAGAAACAGCATGGTTTTTTTGAAGCTCAGAATGTTTTTCTTGCTTAGCAAAAACATGCAGAGCATCGATAGGAACGCGTAAGGTTACGGGAGTGTGCTCAGGCAAGTTCTGATCATGATTTGCCTGTATGGTGTGCTTCCCGCAGCGCACACTAATTTGGTAGTTGTTGCCAAAGAAAACACTTTGCTCAATCTCGCCATGAATGGTTAACCCCGTATTAATGTCATCGGTTTGGCGAGTAGTTTGTGTCGATAAGATCACGTTTTCACTACGAAAATAGACATCTAAATGGGCGGCATGATGGTCGAGGTGTAAGCTGAAAGCTTCGTCATGAATTGGCCATTGGAAATGATTTTCAGCCCCCATAAAGTCGGCAACAAAAGGCGTATTTGGGTGATGGTAAATTTCTTCAGGTGTACCTATTTGTTCTATTTTTCCTTGGTTTAATACGGCAATTCGATCAGCCATGACTAACGCTTCTTCCTGATCATGGGTCACAATGAGCGAGGTAAATCCTAGTTGCTTTTGTAATGCTTTGATCTCATGACGAACACTCAAACGAACCTTTGCGTCGAGATTAGAAAGTGGCTCATCCAGTACTAAGACATCGGGACGAATGGCCAAAGCGCGAGCCAGTGCGACTCGTTGACGTTGCCCTCCTGAAAGGGCGGTGACTTTTTCGTGCTCTAATCCCTCTAACTTTACAATGCTTAAGAGCTCAGCCACTCGGGCATCTATATCCATTCGTTTGGCTTTTCGCACTTTGAGTCCGTAGCCAATATTTTGTGCGACAGTCATATGAGGCCACAGAGCGTAGCTTTGAAAAACCATCGTTATATTGCGTTTTTCGGCTGGTAGCTGAGAAACAGCACGATTACCCGTGAAAATTTCACCATGGCTAACAGGTACAAAACCGCACAAGGCATTAAGGAGTGTGGTTTTGCCACAGCCTGATGGACCGAGTAGAGCAATCATTTCACCTTGATCAACGGTTAAATTGATATTGTCTAAAATTAATTTTTTACCGTAGCCCGCTTGTAAATTCTCTATATGTAAGTGCGCCATACCCTGCTCCAAGTACGAAAAACGAGTGTATCGGTAGTTTTTTTTAGAAATGAACACGTGTTCAGTGCTTTGTAAAAAAAATGCAATCTCTAACCGACATTATGGTTGCCTACTTTGTCGGATCTTTATGACAATTTAATTAAGCTAAAAAGACATCTTGGTGAGACAGTATGAAAATTGATGTGATTGGTAGTGGTAGTGCATTTTCTACATGCAATAACACTTCTGCGATTAAGGTGACAGATTGTCAGCAAAACCAATGGCTTATCGACTGTGGGCCTACGATTCCACGAGCTATTTGGCAGCGTAATATTGACGTGAATGATATCTCGGTCATTTATTTTACCCACATTCATCCTGACCATAGCTCGGGATTAGCGGCGTTGATTAATCAGTGGAAAAGTTTCAAACGTACTGAGCCATTAACCATTTTTTGCCAAGCAAATCAGCAACCATCGCTTCAATCATTGGTGAGCTTGGCTATTTGGCCGGAAACGCAATTATGCTTTGATATTTATTGGCAGGATATTACGGACGAATTTGAATGGAAGCATTGGCAAATTCGTACGGCAAATACTCAGCATGAAATGGCAAACAAAGCTATTCGAATAACGATTGATGGAAAAACTTTGTTTTACAGTGGCGATGGTCGTCCGACGGCAGCTAGCCAAGCTTTAATGAGAGGTGCGGATGTTGCGTTCCAGGAATGTGCTTCTTTTACTGGTCTGTCTAGTGGTGCTTCTCATGGCGACTTCCCAGACTGCGAGCGATTACTGCGAGAGACGGAAGTAAAGGCTTTAGGCATTTATCATTGTTTTGATGACGCGATACCAAGTTTATTGAATGCGATGGCAAATATGCCTGATATGTTTTTGAGCCGAGACGGTTTGCAACTGGATTTAAATGACATAGATTTTAGTCAAAATGCTTTCCGTTCGTTTTTAGCCGAGAAAGGGGGCAAGTTGTGAGTAATACTCGACGGGGTCGTTCCGTGTCTGCCGAAGATGTCGCAAAACTGGCCGGAGTATCACGTGCATCGGTGTCTAGAGTGTTTAGCAATCAAGGTAACGTTGCCCGTGAAACCCGCGAAAAAATATTACAAGCGGCGAACGAATTAGGCTATCAAGTGAATTTTTTGGCTCAAGGCTTAAATCGCAAACGCAGCCAGTTAATTGGTGTGGTTGTGGCTCGCTTAAGTGATCCGTTTCGGAGTAGTTTACTTGAAGGCTTATTAAGTGAAATACAGCGCAAAGGCTATCAAGCGCTTGTTACAGAAGTACGTGATGCAGATGAACTGGAAATGACGATTCGACGTTTTACACAATTTCGTGTTTCTGGTGTCGTTGTCACGTCTGGTCAACCGCCAGCAGATCTGGTGAAAGAGTGTGTTCAGCATAATATCCCTGTGGTTGGGATTAATCGTCATATGGATAGGCCTGATGTGGACTTTGTTTGCTCTGATAATAAGATGGCGGCTTCACTTGTTGCTGAGCATTTTACTCGTTGCGGTTGTCGGTCGTTTGCTTGGCTAAATTATAGAGAATCTACTTGGTCTGGTATCAACCGTGGCGAGAAATTTCGTCGAGAGATGGTTGAAAAAGGCTTATGTACTGAAAGTGATTTACTTCAAATTGTCGCCGAAACAGATGGTTATGAAGGCGGAAGACAAGCGGCTCACCAGTTCTATTTACAAGGTAACATTGTCGATGGTGTGTTCTGTGCCAACGCTCAACTTGCCTGCGGCTTTTTGGATGGCATGCGCGAAAATGGTTTGGATGCGCCCACGAACTTTCACATTATTGGTTTTGATAATACGCCACAAACCGCACAATACAGTTATCGTTTAACGACGATTCATCAAGACGTCATCGAGACTTCGAAGCGTGTTCTATCTTGCTTAGAGGCCCGAGGAAAAGACCCATCTATTGCTCAGTGTGTAGAAGAAATTCCAGTCAAGTTGGTAATTAGAAATACATCCCCTCTAATTTAGAAATGACCATCGTAAGGGTTAAGTCAGATGCAAGATAAATATAAGGTGTTAGAGTCCACGATTAAAAAGGCTGGGCAGCGTGCCCAAGCGATTCGACAGTCGGGGCTGTCAGTGACAACGAAAGGTCGACAAGACTTTGTTTCACAGGCAGATATTGCAGTGGAAGATGAATTAAAACAGGTGATTCGTACTTTATTTCCAAGTGATGCCTTTTTAGGCGAAGAGACCGGGGGGATTCAAGGGTGCAATCCAGAGTTAGATGGGGTTTGGGTGATTGACCCGATTGATGGCACCACGAACTATGTTCAAGGTATGGATTATTGGTGTGTGTCAGTGGCGTACGTGAAAGGTAATGACATCCAGATGGGCTTTGTCTATGCGCCTGACCGTGATGAGTTTTTTCTTGCTAAGAAAGGTCAAGGTGCGTACTTGAATGGTGTTCGTTTGAACATCCATGAGCCTGAAGTCGGTCAGGCTATTGTTGGCTTAGGGCGCTCTAATCGTCGTCCTATACAAGCTTATTGTGATTTGATCTTGCTGTTGGATAAACAGAACATTGAGTATCGGCGTTTTGGTGCCGGTGCGCTTATGTTGGCTCATGTGTCATCTGGGTTAGTTCATGGCTATTTTGAGTCTCATTTAAACAGTTGGGATGCCTTGGCTGGACTGTTGTTAATCAAAGAAGCGGGTGGACAAGTCACGGATTTTCTTAAAAATGATGGACTGCTAAAAGGAAACCTTGTTTGGGCTGCAAGCCCACAGTTATGGCAGAATTTGAAGTCTTCGCTAGTGTCATAAATGGTGTTTTGGGCTAAGTTCTGCGACACTCATCGGCCTTGTGAAACTTTTATAGATAGTAACTATGAGTCAAAAGAGTGGGGTAAAAAACTATCTGGGCGCCTATAGTGCTCAGGTTCAGCAGCAGGCTGAAACTTTGCTGGATTCGGAAAAATCCGGTGCTTGGTTGTTAAATAAATACCCAGATGTTCATCAGCTGAATGGGACTCGGGCATTATATGACTATGCCATGGATCTCAAAAATGAGTATATGCGCAGTTCCCCGCCAATCAGCAAAGTCATTTACGATGATAAAATTCATGTCATCAATAATGCGCTCGGGCTGCATACTTTTGTTTCGCGGATGCAAGGCAATAAGTTAAAAGCAAAAAATGAAATCCGTATTTCGTCTTTGTTCCGCAGAATACCTGAGCCGTTATTAAAGATGATAGTGGTGCATGAATTGGCACATCTAAAAGAAAAAGATCATAACAAAGCATTTTATAAGCTGTGTTGTTACATGGAGCCAGACTACCATCAGCTAGAATTTGATTTGCGTTTATATTTGAGTCATCGGGATCGATTTGGTGATCTTTGGCTTTAATCGCAGATATCAAGTTGAAACACGATGACGGCAATAGAAAAGGGGATAACTATTGTCGTCATCATGATTGATCAGAGTTTAGAAGCTCTGAGATACTAACAAGGCCGCTGTGTAGCCTTGCGTGCGGTTTTTCGCCTTAAACTCTTTGTAAGCATGGAAGGAGACAATAGGTAGGCCTGGACGGAAGAAGCTAAGTTCTGGTCCTAATGCAACGGTTTCGGCTTTGTTTCCATTCACTATGTTGCTGCTTGCCTTTCCTTTATCATCAGTTAGCTGCTTGTAGTAAAAACCACCTAGTCCAACGGTCCAATCGCCAAAGTGTTGGCCAATGGCAAACTCGTGTCTGTATTCCATACCACTTGTGTAATCTGTGTCTTTGTTTTCGGTATTGATGTCTAACTGGAAGCTTGAAGAAACTTCAAACTCACTGTCTGTTGTGTAGGTGAAGTTAAACGCAGGCGAAAACGTCCAGTGGTTGAGCCCTGTCGTGATTGTCTCGTCTTTATCGTAATGGCCTGTTGGGATTTGTATTTGTAGCTGAGTATTGGTCGCTAAATTTGCTGACGGGTGCCACTGCAGGATATAAGGAATAATTTGAATATCTGCGATGCCTGAATCTGAGCCTGCAACTTTGATGTTGGCACTTGGCACTGTGCCATCAATGTCGAGATTTAGGAACGGAGCAACAATACCATACCCATAGGTTGCACCCTGAAATTGTGTGTCGGTCATTTTGATGTAAGTGAGTGAAAGAGCTTTTACGGTTTGAGAAAAGTCCGTTAACTTGTCGTTCCCACTGCCATCTAAATTTTTGTTCGCTTTGTAGATTGAGGCCCTTATCGCAAAAGTACCTACGTCCGTCGCTGGAGGCATATAACCAGCTCCAAAACCATAAATACCTGGAGCAGTACTTGGCGCACCGTTTTCAGTTGCGAGTACCGAGCCCGATAGTATAAGACCTGCACTAATACTAACGATTGAGCTTAATTTAAATCTATTCATACATTCCTCTTTTATTGTTATTAGTTGTACGAAAGAAGCATGCCTAGAGTTATGTATTAATTCATATCCCATTTAGGATAGTTGGTAAAATTAATTGTTTATATTTTCAACTAAATATCCCGTTCGGATGAATTGTTGGTTTTTAAAAGAAGAATTATTGCAGAATGTTATTTTGGGTCAGTAATGAAAAGAGGGTGTTTTGGGAGGAATGTAAAACGATGGAATATCTTAGCAAACAGTAAGAGTTCCATCGTTTTCTTTAAATAACGTCAATTTTTATAGCGCACTATTTCCTTGTACGCTTGGCACATGAAAGTCTGGTTTGATCGCTGTGATATGTTTTGTTAAGTAATTCAATAACATGCCATACATAGGAATGAATAGACCAAGGCTAATGATGAGTTTAAAACCAAAATCCGCTAAGGCAATTTCCTGCCAATGTTGTGCCATAAATGGGTCTGGGCTTTGATAAAACGCAATACCAAAGAAGGCCAATGTGTCTAATCCATTACCAAATAATGTTGAGGCTGCAGGGGCAATCCACCATTGTTTTAATTGGCGTAGGCGGTTAAACACTTGGATATCTAGTACTTGACCTAGTAAGTAGGCCATCAGACTCGCGATAGCTATACGTCCAACAAAGGTGTTTAACGATGACAAATCCCCGAAGCCTTGAAATGCCCCTTGAGCAAAGACTACCGATAAAACGTAAGAAACGATTAACGATGGAATCATGACCAAGAAGATAATTTTTCTTGCTAGTGACGCACCAAAGATTCTTACCGTGAGGTCGGTCGCTAAGAAGATAAAAGGAAAAGTGAATGCTCCCCAAGTGGTATGAAATCCTAATACCGTGAAGGGAATTTGGACTAGATAATTGCTTGAAGCAATGATTAGTAAGTGAAATATCGCAAGATACCACAGGGCCTTGCTTTTTTGCTCAGATGTAAACGTGCTCATATTGTGACCTTTTTCGTTTGATTGGGGTGAGGGAACCCAAATTTTCTCATTCGCCTTTAAAAAGCGAACTTCCAGTTATGTCGCATTAAAATGCGGGGCAGAATTATACATGAATCATTTGGTTAAAAAAGCGCCAACATTAAAAAATAGTGCCTGGAAAGACAAAAATGTCTAAAGAACGGTGCTTAAGGCGCTAATTTTTTGTTTTTAGCGGATACCCGATTCGTGATATCCAGTTATGGTAAAACCATCCAAATAGAATAATCAGTAAGCATCCTGATAAGACAGGAGAAAACAAAAAGCCCCATGACACTTTTAATGATAAAACGACAAGAGGGGTTGCACCTGCTGGTGGATGCAAGGTATTGGTCAGCATCATCAAGGAAACGCCTAGCCCAACACTCAGTGCCATAGTGAATGGCGTGATATCCCAGAATTGTAAGGTAATTAACCCTATGCAGGTTGTTAGTAAGTGACCCCCTAGAATGTTTTTTGGCTGAGCTAATGGACTTTTGGGTAAGGCAAAAAGAATGACCATAGTTGCGCCAAAGGGCGCCATAATTCCAAGATATTCAGGTGCAAGTTGAGCTCCTTGAGCAATGAGAAAAATACACAGAGTGGCTCCCATCCCTGCTAAGCAAGTTGCACAAAAACGAGATTGATAAAATGAAGTGAAAAAATTAGATAGCATGAATAGGCTCCTCTAGAGCAGGTTTTAATCAGCATAAATTCAAGTAGACCGATTTGTCTATTCAATGGTAGACAAGTCTGTTCACCTATGTCAATATTCTTTTTACCAAGGGGGATGAAGTGAACAAACCTGATTTATTAATTCATACAGCGTTCAAACTTTTTTATCAGCATGGCATTCATGCGGTTGGTATTAACCAGATTTTGCAGGAATCTGGAGTGGCAAAAAAAACCCTTTATCACCACTTTAGTAGTAAAGAGGCCTTAGTTGAGGCTGTGTTGATTTACCAAGATCAAGTTTTTATGGATTGGTTAACATCCAGAATGATGGCGTCTGGCGAGGGAAAAGCCGCTGTTTTAGCTTTGTTTGATGCGCTTGATGATTGGTTTCACGATAGAGTTGAGGTGTTATCGCCTTTTAAAGGCTGTTTCTTTGTAAAGGCCAATGGAGAGTTTTCTGATCATATTGTAAATGGGTTATGTCAGCGACATAAACAGAATATTACGTCTTTTGTTCAGGCACATCTTGTTGGATGTGTATCAGAACTGGATCTTGCCGATGTAGCGCAAAGTATTAGTGTGTTAAAAGAAGGGGCGATTGCTCAAGCGTATGTTTCGGGTGACCTAGATGCGGCTAAGAGAGCAAAAGCTATGGCTGTTACTCTCTTAGGTTAGAGTAGAAAAACTGTACCTATTTGGCTTTTAATCTTCGGTATCGCTGTTTCTAATGCGAGCTAAGCGATCTTGTTCTTCTTCAAAGGCTTCTTTAATTTCTTGTAATACGGCATCCACATCGGCTTCTTCGGTGGGGTCTTCAAATAACCCCGTGAGTTCTGTATGTGGTGTTAGCTTTCCGGCTTCAAAGAGCGCCCAAATTTCTTTCGCATATTGAGTCTCAAGCAGCTCAGGTGCAAACATACCGTAGTAGTTGCGCATATTGTTCACATCGCGCTCTAGCATCCATTCGGCATTATTGTTGGCGGCGGCATCGACGGCTTGTGGCAAATCAATAATAACTGGGCCGTTAGAGTCGACCAGCACGTTAAATTCAGACAAATCGCCATGAACCAAGCCGGCGCATAACATGCGAACAATATCTTTAATAATGAGGTCATGATCGTGCTTGGCTTGCTCTTCTGTCAGGACGACATCATTAAGACGTGGGGCGACTTCACCATTATCATCGGTCACCAGTTCCATTAATAAGACACCGTCAAAGCAGCCATAAGGCGTCGGGGTTCGAACCCCTGCCGCGGCCAAGCGGTATAGGGCATCGACTTCTGCATTTTGCCAAAGGTTTTCTTGCTCATCTCGGCCAAACTTGGAGCCTTTTTCCATTGCTCTAGAGCGACGGCTATTGCGAACTTTTCGACCCTCGCGGTATTGAACTGCCTGCTTAAAGCTACGCTTGGCAGCTTCTTTATACACTTTTGCGCAACGGATCTCTGATCCGCAGCGCACCACGTAGACAGTCGCTTCTTTTCCGCTCATTAATTGTCGAAGAACTTCGTCTACTAAGCCATCTTCGATGAGAGGTTGTATTCTTTTAGGGATTTTCATGCGGCTCGTTATACAGTGATTAGATGACAAATGAAACTATCAGAAGTAGAAAATGACCTATATTTCTGATGTAGCGAAAACATTTCTATCTTGTTATAAAGAAGACGATTTATTTGAATCTCGCTTTTTATATTCATTCCTTACTAAATACTCAACCATCTCATTGATTTTCATATTATTTTCTTCAGCCAAAGCATTTAATTTCTGCTTAGTATTAAGTGTCATGCTAATGCTATAAGGCTTTTTTCCACTCGACTTCTCACGAAACTTTTTCTGGCTCCATGCTTTCTTCATTTTATCAATGATTAAAGCCTTACGGTCTACGTTATCAGATAAATCGATAGTAGCAATAACCGCGGCTTTTTTTTCTACTGCTGTGGTAGGAATCCAAGCATTTTCAAGAGGTCGCTGCGTGATATTTTGCAGATAAGACCATGTCCAAATCCATTGAGCAGGATTATTATCTTCAAGCCAGTTGACCAGAGTTTCATTGAAGCGAATGTCTTGCCATTTATCCTTTAGTTTTTCTAAAAGCGCTTCCTGCTGCTGAGAGTCTGCCTCTCCAAGGTAAAAAGCATCAATGACGTCGTTGTATCTATCGGCTGAATTCTCTCTTTCGGTATTGAATGCTTTTTCATAGAGCAATAAAAATGAGTTTTCAATATTGTCCGTTTGCTCTTCGTCTGTATTTGGCTTTTTAGAATGGCTTTTTAAGTAGCACCAAGCCCAATTACAAAGGCGCTCATTTTTTTTATCTAGCCAACGAAAATAACTAATAGGAAGTTGCGTTGCTTTGAATGCCGAACGCATTTGGCTAGCGAAGTTTTGCGGGGCGCGATTTTTACTAATTAAGTTTTGCAATTCGTTGTTTAGTTTTTCTAAACGCTCGACTTGGGATTCTCCACGTAAATTTTTAGCCGAAGCACTGCGGATGTTTTTTACTAAAAAGTCGGCATAAAAAGCACATTCTCTTTCGGACGTTGCATCAAGATACTCATTATTACCTCTAATCATGCGGTTTAATCCTTTTTAGCTTTTTTAATTATAAAAAACGAATAATTACTGTGTAGAGTGTTCCGTAAATACTACGTGTATTTTTGTGACCTTACAATAAATTTACAGTATATTTATTGATCAAAATAGCTGTAAGCATCTTTTAATCATGAGTGATAAAGTGTCGGGTTGGTTGTGACTATTATTGTTTTTAAGTGCTGTAGTGACGTATTCGATGATGGTTTATGTGGACGTTTTGTTGGGGGAAGGGGGGATCGACAATGCGTTTTTGCTAGTGGTGCTTTTAAGTGTGTGAAGATAGAGCTTTTAAGCGAGTGAAGATAGGGTTTTTAGTGAGGGAGGGGAGAAACGTGGGAGCTTGATTGAGCAAGAGCTTCTTATTAAGAGGGAATACTTGAGCGTATGGTGTTTCGGCCAGATTGTTTTGCAATATAAAGGTGGTTGTCCGCAATTTTGAAGACATTTTCTTTCGAGGTCGCTTCATAGGAGTAGCCGATACCAATGCTGACAGTAATGGAATCTATATCATCAAAAGTAAGGTTGCTGACGGCCGATTTTATTTTTTCAGCTAGCTCCATAACTTGTTGTGGCGTTCTATTTAACGTTAAAACAATAAACTCTTCACCACCCCAACGACCCAGTACGTCATTAGGATGGACCGTTCGGCTGAGTTTACCCGCGATGCGAGTAAGTGCCTGGTCTCCTGCAAGGTGTCCAAAAGTGTCATTGACCTGTTTAAAATGATCAATATCAATTATTAATATGGCGTATATCTTGTGTTGTTCTTCTGAGTCTAGGTTTAGCTCATTAAAAACTTTTTCTATCCCTCGTCTGTTTAAAATTCGAGTGAGTAAGTCTACGTAGGCGAAGTTCTCAAGAGTGTCTGCTCGTTCTGTGATTTGGTCTGTTTTAATTCGGAGTTTAATCACCGTCCATAACAAGTATATGTATATGAGGTGAGCAATAGCTATATTGAGAACCACGCCAATGGTATCAGCCAATGTGTGGTATTGGATGATGGCAATGTAATGTCCAATGATAGTGGCAAAGAAGACAATGATGGTTGTTGGAGCGGCTTTTTTGACCTCTAAAAAAAGGTAAGCAATAACATAGTTTAACCCTAACCACTGTGCTGAATTTGAAAATAAGCCGTTTTCAGCCATGTGATGCCAAATGCTTGTACTAATTAGATAGCCCGCAACAATAAAATAAGTGAGGAAATGAAGGCTTTGGTGGTTGATGTTAGTAACAATACTGAGCACGAAAACAAAGAGAAAAGCACTAATACAGATTGGGTAAGCTATAGCATCGAAATGAGAAATAATTCCGCTTGAAGCGTCGATACCCCAAATGGCACTGAAACCTAATACAGCAACAATGAGCATTTTACGAAATAGTTTCGGTGACATTGATGCCGCAGAAAGCGGTTGTTGATTAAGTTGTTTCGTATTTTTCATTATTAATCTATCGAAGTAAGCAATTAAGCTCGGTTGTATAGCACTTTTAAGTCTTAATGTCCGTTGCTTTTTATTTCTTTGGAAAAAGAGAGTCACAAAGAAAAGAGCTACAAAGGCGGTTTTTGCTAGGTTGCGCTTCTAAAGTTAAGCTCTAACGACGCCTTTTCTTTGGAGCTTTAGCTTTTGGAGACGTGAGTCCAAGAGCTTTTGCTCTCAACTCTTTTTTTGACGGTTCCCGTCGTTTTTTTGGACTCATTATTTTGTTTAAGTCTGGTTCAAAACCTGGGAGCCATTGTGGTATGAATTGTTCGCCAACAAGTTTTTCAATATCGTTTAGTAGATAGTGTTCTTTTTCTGCTACCAAGGATATAGCTAGGCCAGTGGTTCCTGCGCGACCTGTTCGGCCTATTCGGTGAATATAATCTTCTGCGTTATAAGGAAGTTCGTGGTTAACAACGTAATGTAATTGCTCTATGTCGATACCTCTTGCTGCAACATCTGTGGCTATTAGGGCCCGCACTTTACCTGCTTTAAAATCGCTTAAAACACGGTCGCGTGCCCCTTGTGATTTATCACCATGAATGGCTTGAGTGGCAATGCCGTCTTTTTGCATTTCTTTGGCTAGCTCATCTGCGCCCAGCTTGGTGCGAGTAAAAATCAAGACCTGTTGCCAATTCTTGGATCCGATAAGGAAAGACAGTAGCGCACTTTTTCTATCTTGATCAACGGCATAAATGGTCTGCTCAACCTTAGTTGCCGTTGTATTACGACTATCGACTTCGATTAATTGCGGACTATTTAATAGGCTTTTGCTTAGCGCAAAAATATCATCATTAAAGGTGGCAGAAAAGAACAGTGTCTGTCTAGATTCAGGGAGCTTTTTCAATATTCTCTTTATATCAATAATGAAACCCATATCAAGCATTCGGTCTGCTTCATCCAACACCAAGGTTTTTAGGCCATTCAAATCAATCAGATCTTTCATGATTAACTCTAGTAAACGTCCAGGTGTAGCGACCAACATATCACAGCCTTTCCTTAGTGCTTCCAGTTGTACGTTTATACTGGCACCGCCATAGGCGACAACCGATTTTATTGGCAGGTTTGTACTGTATTTTTCAAAGCTGGCATGGACTTGCTGAGCTAGTTCACGAGTCGGAGTTAATATCAGTGCTTGAATGTCTTCACTGTCTTTGGATTGTTTGGCGAGTTGTATTTTTTGTAGGAGTGGTAATGCAAAAGCCGCTGTTTTTCCTGTACCAGTTTGGGCACCAGCCATCACGTCTTTACCAGATAAAACGACTGGAATCGCGGCAAGCTGAATGGGCGTTGGTGCTGAATAGCCCAATTCAGTGACGCGTTGAATAATATATGGATGAAGGTCTAGGGATGCAAAACTCATGGTGGGCTCGTGTCTAAAGATGTTGATTGTGGAGAGAATGGTAACATTTTTTAAGGTCGCCATAGAGCGAGTATTTTCTGCGATAGAGATTTAAGCGTTAGTTAAGGAAGGTACGAATAAGTCTACTAAGTCTCAGTCTTTCAAAGAAATCGTCAAATAAGGCGCGACTCTGAAGGAATGTAGGTGCCTTTCAAAGAGTCGCAACGACATGTGGCGTTTTCTCTGAAAGACCCGCAGGGCATGGCCTGTTGAGCACCTCGAAAATAGAACCACTATTCACATTCGCTACTCGCCTCGAATAACAGGCCTTTATCCA
Organism: Marinomonas sp. CT5; assembly: GCF_018336975.1. Lineage (NCBI taxonomy): Bacteria > Pseudomonadati > Pseudomonadota > Gammaproteobacteria > Oceanospirillales > Oceanospirillaceae > Marinomonas > Marinomonas sp. CT5. Next base: position 161,092 of record NZ_CP025572.1, read on the forward strand.
CATGCTGAGACAAGAGGACTTGTTCGCATCTTCCTTAAGAAAAGGGGGAGAGTGGTTTATTTACAAAACTGACCTACATTTTTATGAGTAATAGTGTTTCATTAATGTTCTTCGTTGTAAGGATGCCTTCGTAGCTTGTGTTGGGTTTTGTTAGCGGCTTTTTAATTTAGATTTATGGAATGTTATAAACATGACAATTAAGTCACGACTTTTGCTATTAACCACTTTAATTTTAGCGCTGTTTTGTTTCTTGGCTTGGCTGTCGATGCGAGTAATGGCGGAAGGCATTATTGTCAGCTGGGTAGAGAGATACGCAGAAAAACAAATCCAATATGACAAGGTTCGGACCTTGTTGCCTTTGATTCAAGAGGTCAAGTTGTCCAAGGAGTTTGCCCAGCTTGAATCACTAAAAGCTTGGGCTAAGCAGCCTTTCGATGAGGGGCTAAAGCAAGAAGCGCTAAAAGATGCAGAGGCTTTTCGTTATAGGTTTTCTGATGATTCTTACTTTATTGCTTTAAAAGGAAGTGAACAATATTTTTACAGCGACGCTAATGAAGCTTCAAAACAGGATTTGTATCGTTACACCTTAGATGAAACAAAGCCTGCGGATGCTTGGTTTTATCAGATAATGGCAAAAAAACTTGATCTACACTTGAATGTGAACCCAGATGTTGAGCTAGGTCTTGTTAAGCTTTGGAGTGATGTTTTAATTCGCGATGGTGATGATGTATTGGGTGTCGTTGGTACAGGGCTCGACTTGTCTGATTTTCTTTATCAAATGGTTGAAAAACAAGATATTTATTCCGCGATTGTTTTTACTAATTATGAAGGCTCTATCCAACTCCATCAAAAAACTGAATTGATTGATTACGCAGCTGTCACCAAACAAGCTCAGGATAAAAAGCTCATTTTTCAGTTATTAGATGATGATATTTCTAGGAAGAAGCTCAAGCAAGGGTTTGAATTAGCTAAGCAAGAAACGAATCAAGTTGAGACCTATTCCCTTCAGAAAAATGGCGTTCGTCAGCTTGCTAGTGTGATTTACATTCCTGAAATCGATTGGTTTCAAGTGAATTTCATTGAAATTGATAACTTTCTACCGCTAGCCGAATTCTCAGGGCTTTTGTTGATGTTTTTCATTTGTCTTGTTTGCGCCTTAGTTATTGTTCATTTGTTATTGACGGTCATGGTGACCAAACCACTAGGCGAGTTGGACTTATCTATTCAGGCCTTAGCGAACAATAAAGACCGAGCCCCTTTTCTTTCCCGTTTTGCTGTACCTGAAATCAAGCGATTAGCATCTCACTATCAAACTATGGCGACATCGCTTTTAGAGTACCAGCATGAACTTGAGGATAAAGTGGCGGAGCGCACGGCTGAATTAAGCCGAATTTCAATATTGGACCCTTTAACAGAGCTATATAACCGACGTGGTTTTGAAGCTCATATGGTCGAGTATATGCAAAAATGGCAACAATATGAGCAACCTTTTAGCTTAATTAATCTAGATGTAAATGAATTTAAATCAATAAATGATCAATATGGCCATGCTGTGGGTGATCTTGTTTTGCAAAAAATAGCCGCGTACCTAATGGATATTGTTGGTGAAGACGGTGTGGTAGCAAGATGGGGTGGTGATGAGTTTCTGATTTTGGTTACGCAAGAGAAAAGTCAAAACAGCATTTCAGCACGACTAAAAAGTACTGAAGCCACTGTGAAGGTCCTGGTTAATGGTGCTTACGTAACTGTGAAGTTTAGTGTCGGGAGTGCTTCTGTTCAAAAAAATGACACATTGGAATCGCTCCTGCACAGAGCGGATAAGGCCATGTATTTTGAAAAATTTCATGGTGCTTTTCGGAATGAATAAATGAAAGCTATTTGATAATAAACTTTCATAATTACGTTGCTAAAAAACATAATATTTTGAGTTTCTTTTGTTTTTAGATTTTATTTCTTTGTTTTTTCGCATTTGACTTTTTCGACTTCATGTTTTGTTTTTAAAAAACGTTTACAAACAATAGCTTGTGTTATTTTTAAGATTTGTTAATGAAATTAAGTAAAAAATAAGAAAGAATCCTGTTGTTGCTTTGTTGTAATAAAGTTACTGAAATGTATTATTGAGATCGAAAACACACGTTTTTGTTAAGCTCTATTTATTATAAAAACAACATTCAGGTCTGAAAATTATGAAAAAAACAATTCTACATACTGCTATTGTTGGAAGTTTACTATCTATCAGTGCAGTTCAAGCCGCTCCTTCCTTCGACGCTGATTTCGAATTAAATACCAATGCTATTTCTAAATCCGTCGGTGATTCTACCTATTCGCAAGATGGCCGTGTCGCATTAAACGTTAGTGGTAAGCATATTTCTGGCGATAATTTCTTTGCAGGCAAAGGAACGGCTTTGATCAAAACCGATGGTACGACATCTGTTGATGATGCTTATATTCAACTTGGTAATAGTGCTTGGGATCTACAAGCCGGTCGCTTTGAAGGTGTGAACCTGTTTCCTAAAGGAAAAGACACGGTTGTAGAAAATGTTTCTATAGATTCTGATGTAAGTGTTTATGAAGCAAATTGGGCTCGTGGTCGTGCAGATGGTGATGCTGGTCAGTTTGCTTTGCACTTTAATGCTAGTGAAAATGTTAAGTTTGAGCTTGATACTATTTACGGTTCGGTAGATGGTGATGATACCAAAGCGATTTCAGGCTTCCGTCCTTCTGTTACTTTTAATGCTGGCGGGGCCACGATTACGGCTGGTTACGAAAGTGTTAACTATGACCAAACTGCAACGAAGAAAGTGAAAAAGTCCGGCTATGCAATAGCGGCTAACTTTGATGTTGCCGCAGCGAATGTGAATCTTGCTGCAGCCTTTGGTAAAAATGATGAAACTGACGATAAAGTAACTTCTGTTACCGCAAACATGACTTACGGAAACTTTGGTTTAGGTTTGATTTCGTCTTCTGTTGATAATAAGACAGGCGATGATCCATCATTGCTAACAACTTATGTTGCATACACTATGCCTGTGTTGGATATTGAAAACGCAACCGTTACTCTTGCTGGATCATACTCCAAAGCCAATAATTTAGCTGCAGGTGCAAATGATAAAATAACTGCAGCGCGTGTTCGCTTTAACTATGGCTTCTAAGAAATAGTTATAAAAAGAGCAATGTCGTTAGTTATTCCCTTTTCTGATGACGTTGCTTCTTATCAAGCTATTGATAGAAACACATAGTTGAAAAAGAGCGATATCGTAAGTTATTCCCTTTTCTGACGATATCGCTTTTCACTGCGCTTATTTTGTTTTATTTCTCTTCTACTTCCCTTGAACCTTCAATTCTCTCTGAAAGCTATAAACAACTTGATTGGCCGCCTAGTTTTGTTAGCCTGCTAGCCTCTATCTGTGTGTTTTATTCAAACTAAATTGTTCCGCCAAGAGCTAATGTCAAAGAGTTGTTGATGTGCTGTTCAAGCTTCATACGACATAGCTCTAAGTTTCCAGCAGCTAAGGGGCGAAGAAAAGATAAGTGCTCATTGATGACTCGATGTCCATTAAATGGTGTAACTTGAATTCTGGATTGCACTGCCATACGAATTTTGATCGCTGTAATTCGGTAAACGTTATCAACGAGTGCATTTTTGCCTGCACCGACTATCTTTGAATGCATAGTCCAGTCGAGTTCCTGTATCACTTCAAATATAGCTTTGTCTTGTTCATCCGTAATTTGTTCAAGAAGCTCTTCATGTTGCTTTATCCAGCTTTCTACTGTGGATTTTGGGATCGCAGCTGCAGATCTTTCTAAAGTGCCTACTTCTATTAACTTTCGCAGTTCATAAGCATTACGAACAAATGTTATGTCTAAACTGGGAACCATCAGTCCTCGTTTTGGGAGGGTTTGAAGTAATCCCTCCGCCTCTAATCGAGAGACTGCTTCTCGAACAGATCCAAGTGTTGAATCAGTAAGTTCTACTAATTCCCGTTGTGAAACAATTTGGCCAGGAGTTAGTGCTCCAGTATTGAGGAGCGCTTCAATTCGTTCATAAGCCGTCCTTCTTAATAGAGGACCATCATTAATTTTAGAGTTAGTTGTTTGCATATCTATCGTCTGAGTTTTCATCAACATAGTATTTCTCAAAGTTAGAAAAGTAGCAAACATTAAATTGACATGTTAGATGTATGTTAGTACTGTTCCGTGGTCAATAATAAAAAAACTAAGGTGAAATATGTTTTTAAATATATCTTTCAAAAAGACTTTTATGGCTATGGTCTTGATGGGCTCAATGGTAGGAACTGTTCAGTCTGAAACCTTGAGATTCGCGACGACATTGCCTGAAGCCGATAATCCAGAAACGCAGGCAATGAAAGCTTTTAAAAAGTATGTGGAGTTTCATTCCAGTGGTGATGTTGATGTACAGCTACTGCATGGCGGTGTTGGTGGTGATCGCGAATTACTAGAAAGTGTACGTAGCAATATTTTCCAAATGACTGCTACGACTGATGGCGCATTAGCCTCTTTCTATCCAAAGGTTCAAGTGTTTTCAACTCCTTATCTTTTCAGTTCTGTGCGATCTGCAATGAAGTTTATGAATGACTCCGCCGTGATGGACGACTTTGTTGCTGACGTCTCAAAAGTAGCGGGCTTACAAATTGTAGGTTTTGCGGCAGACGGTTTTCGAAACTTTGTTAATAACAAACATCCAATTCGTAAACCTGAAGATGTTAAGGGCTTGAAACTACGCTCAATGGAAAGTCCTGTCATGATTTCTCTAATGAAAAGCTTGGGTGCTGCTCCGACCCCGATTCCTTTTCCTGAAAGTGCAATGGCAATTCGTCAAGGTGTTGTAGATGGGGGAGAAAATCCACCTTCAACAGTTATTAATGGCGGATGGGCTGACGTTATTAAGTATATGTCCCTTGATGAGCATATTTTCTCTGCTGTGTTCGTTTATGCTAATCCCAGCTTTTTAGCGAAATTAAACGATCAAAGCCGTCGTGCTGTTCTTGATGGTGTGCAGTTGTACACATCAATTATGTTAGCTGGTAAAGGGCAAGGATACCTAGATGATACACAGCGTATTCGCGATAAAGGTGTTGATGTTTATGTCAATTCAGCGGATGAAAAGGCACTTTTCAGAGAAAAAGCACAAGCACCTGTTTTGGAGTTCTTGTCTAAAGAGTTAGGCGCTGATTATGTGAATAACTTCATTTCAGCTGTACAAGAAAATGAAGATACACTTTATAAAAAATAAGTGATGGCTTAACTCCATAAACACACTGGCCGAGTACATTTGGCCAGTGTAGGTGTTTTTCATAGGAATTTACTATGACGATAAAAAAAACGTCTCAGGTAATGGCAGCTTTTCTACGCTTTAGCACATTACTCGCACGTATTAGTGATGTTGTGGCAGCAAGCATTTTAGCCGCTATTATCTCAATCAACTGTTTATCTATAGTGGCTCGTTACGTATTAGATTCTCCTATAGGGTGGGGAGAAGAATTTATGCGTTATAGCATCATTTGGGCTGTTTATATCGCCGCGGGGGCTACGTTTCGTTATAGCGAACAAATGGTTATAGATTTAATTGATTTGGTACCTAGTGCCATTGTACGAAAATTAGCCGCTTTCGTTTCCTTGATTGCAACGCTTTTTTTAGCCGCTGTTGTAGTGTCTCTTGGTTTTATTTTCATTTTAGATACGGGGCAAGTGTCGCCTTCAATGCGTATTCCTATGTGGATCCCTTATAGCGCAGTTGTTCTAGGCTATTTATTGATTGCTATACAGGCTTTGGCCGCTTTTTTAGAGTCGGTTATGAAACCCTCTAGCGATATTGGAGAATCATTATGAGCCCTGCTTTTGTCTTTGTTAGCTTTTTCTTTCTCGTTTTGATAGGCGCGCCTATAGCGATCGCTTTAGGTTTGACTGGGGCCGTGTCTACTTGGTTTTCCGGTATTCCGATGGTACTCATTCCTACGCGATTTTTTAGCTCTCTTGATAACTTCTCATTATTGGCCGCACCGTTTTATATTTTTGCAGGCGAGCTAATGAATCGAGGTGGAATTACAGAAACTTTGATTACTGCAGCAGCGAAGGTTACTCGAGCAATTCGAGGTGGGGCTGCTTATGCAAATATACTAGCGTCGGTCTTTTTTGCTGGTATATCCGGAACGGCGATTGCTGATACTGCTGCATTAGGTAAGATTTTCATTAATGGTATGCCGAAGCAAGGTTATAGCCGTGAGTTTTCCGCTGCTGTCACTGTAGCAAGCTCAATGATTGGGCCTATTATTCCTCCTTCTGTCATTATGATTGTGTATGCTTCCGTAGCTCAAGTTTCAATCATTAAATTATTTGTTGCAGGGATTGTTCCGGGGCTTTTACTTGGTCTTGCTTGCGCTGTAGTGGTGTTTATAACTGGTGTTACAAAAGGTTTGCCAAAAGGTGAAATAAAAGTCGTTGAAAAAACTGGTGGCAAATTGGCTTTTGAAAGCTTACTGGTTTTTTCTATTCCTCTTTTTATCGTTTTTGGCACACTTTCAGGTGCGTTTACTGCAACGGAGGCTGGTGGTGTCGCTTGTGTATACGCAATGTTACTTGGGACCTTCCTATTAAAAACACTTAATGGCCGGTCTATTTTTGATGCGCTTAAACATTCAATGCGTACAACATCAGTGCTTTATTTGGTGATAGCTGGTGCGTCGGTTCTATCGTATACGCTTACGGTGACAGGTGCGATTGGCGAAATACGTGGACTGACTTCATTTTTTGCTAACGACCCAACCACCTTCCTACTTTTTATTTTGGGTGTGCTTTTAATAGCTGGGTTCTTCTTAGAGCCTGGTGTCCAGGTTCTTCTGCTTGCTCCTATCTTTTTGCCGATATCTAGGGCTTTAGGCATCGATGAAATGCAATTCGCAATGGTATTTCTTTTATCTGGAACCATTAGTTTGATAACTCCACCAGTGGGAATTTGTTTGTTCGTTGCTGCTCAAATAGGTCAAATTCCGATAGGTCGAATGTTTATTGCTGTCTTACCTTTTCTTGTCGCTCAGATTATTGCTATAGGGCTACTGATCTTTTGGCCAAGCCTATCAACTTTCCTTCCAAATTTAGTGGAGTAATCAATGCCAAATCAAAAAATACTTGTTCTGACGGAACAGTTTAATAATCAAAGTCCTTTATTTGATCCTTTGCGAAGTGCTGGATACGAGGTTGTTGTGAATGAGACTGGCCGTTTACCTACCGCTGAACAGCTCAAAGCTATGTTAGCTGACAATGTGGTAGCAACCATAGCAGGGGGAGAACCTTATACACCTGAAGTTATAGCTACTGCCTCTTCTTTGAAAATTATTGCTCGATGGGGGGTTGGTTATGATCAAGTTAATGTGCCTGCAGCCACATCAGCAGGTATTCCTCTTGCCATGGCGTTTGGTGAAAATCATGAGAGTGTAGCTGAATATGCTCATGCGATGGCTTTGTCACTGGCTTGCGGCATCGGCCGCCGTGATGCAATGGTCAAAAGTGGAGAATGGTATTTTGATGGCTTTCATCCTGGGCTTTGGGGGCGAACGGCAGGTTTGATCGGTTTAGGTCGTATTGGCGGGGCGATGGCTCGGCGCTTAATCGGTCAGGGGATGACGGTGCTGGTTGCTGACCCACAACTGAGTCAAGAAGCCGCTGCAGATGCTGGGGTTAAAATTGTAGATTTGGACACTCTTTTAGCCCAATCTGATTTGGTGTCTATTCATGCTCCTTCTATACCAAGCACACGTCATATGATGAATGATGAAGCTTTCGCAAAAATGAAGCCTGGGGCCATTATTGTTAATACGTCTCGCGGACCATTAATAGATCAAGCTGCTCTTCTGCGAGCTTTAAAAAGTGGTCGCTTAGGGGGAGCCGGGCTTGATGTATTCGAAATAGAGCCTCTCCCTGAAAATGACCCGTTACGAGAACAGAGCAATGTAATTTTAAGCCCTCACGTATCGGGTATGGATCGTATGGCTGAGGAGCTAGTAACTAAACGTTGTATCAATAATATATTGACATGGTTGCATGGTAATCCATCCGACTTAGTGCCTTATGTAGTAAACCCAGAAACATTATCTTTGAAGGAAAACACCAAGTGACTATTACTGTAGACGGAATTATCCCGGTTATGCTGACCCCATTTACGCAAAATAATAAAGTGGATTGGGATGGTTATTCTCGTTTAATTGATTGGTACCTTGAAAATGGTACAACTGCACTATTCGCTGTTTGCCAATCTTCCGAAATGCAATTTCTTAGTCTTGAAGAACGTGTAGAGTTGGCAAAATTCACCGTTAAACAAGTGTCTGGAAAGGTTCCTGTAGTGGTATCTGGACATGTATCAGATCAATTTTCTGATCAGGTTCATGAACTTAATGCAATGGCCGAAACAGGGGCGGATGGTGTTGTCTTGGTGACAAACCGCTTAGCCGTAGAAGGCGATACATCAGATACCTTGCTTCGTAATGTTGATGCGTTAATTAGCGCACTTCCTGAAGACATCACTCTTGGGTTATACGAATGCCCAGCTCCATATCGTCGATTGCTTAGTGATGATGAGTTAATACATTGTGCGCAAACCGGACGTTTTTCACTTTTAAAAGATGTGTCTTGTGATTTGGATATTGTAAAACGTCGTATAGCGTTAGTGAAAGATACGCCTTTAGGTATTGTTAATGCGAATGCTGCTATTGCATGGCCAGCTATGCAAGCCGGCTCAACAGGGTTTTGTGGTGTATTTAATAATATTCATCCAGATCTTTATGCATGGTTATACCATCATGGTTCGGCTTATCCTGAATTAGCTGAGGAGCTGGCGACTTTTTTAGTTCTTGCTGCACAGGCGGAAGCTATGGGATACCCAAAACTTGCAAAGCATTATCATAAAAGACTTGGAACATTTTCTGAAACAGTAAGTCGAGTTCAAGATTATGATATTTTTGAACGCTTCTGGGGTGTTTCACCTATTTTGGATCGTATTGCTCAAGGCAGTGAATTTTACCGGGGTAAGGTTTCAGGCTTGGTTAAATGAGTATTACTATTTACGGCTCAATTAACCTGGATATAACGACTTATGTTAAAGAGTTTCCAAGTCCTGGTGAAACTATTCATGCAAACAATTATTCTATTGAATTAGGGGGTAAAGGCGCCAATCAAGCCGTTGCTGTGCGAAAGCTTTCTCCGCAAGGAGGGCGTTTTGTTGCAGCGGTTGGAATGGACGCCTTTGGTGCAAAGGCGCGTAAAGAATTAGAGCGCTTTGATATTTGTCTTGATCATGTTATGTCTGTTTCTGCCAACACTGGTATTGCACTTATTCATGTGAATGAGTCTGCACAAAATACTATTTCTATTGTTGGCGGTGCCAACATGAGTTGGTCGGATACGGGGCCTGATCCGGATGTTTTTCATGACACTCAGGTTCTTTTGGTTCAGTTGGAAACGCCATTGCAAGCGGTTCGTTCGGCTATGGCTTTGGCGCGTAAAAGAGGTGCTTATGTCATTCTTGACCCTGCTCCAGCTAGCGATGTAAATGAAATCAAGCCGTTAATAGAATTTGCTGATGCTATTACACCAAATGAAAGTGAATGTGAGGCGATAATAGGCTGGCGTCCAAAAACAAGAGATGAAGCAGAACAAGCGGCTAAGGAACTACTGTCTTATGGCTTACAGTTGGCCATTGTGAAGCTTGGTTCGCATGGTTTATCTTTTGCTTGTTCGGATGGGACGTCAGGAAGTATTCCTAGTTTTGTCGTTGATGCTTGCGATACTGTGGCTGCGGGCGATGCTTTTTGTGGAGCCTTGGCTGTTGCATTGTATGAAAAAATGACTTTAAAGGATGCTCTTCGCTTTGCTTCGGCAACAGGAGCTTTAACGGCAACTAAGCCTGGAGCAGCAAACGCTATTCCTTTGAGATCTGAGGTTGATGAATTTCTTTTAAGAAATTAGCCTTCTCGAAATAACCGCGTTTTAAATGTAAAACGCGGTTATTTATTTGGTTTTAGTATAACCGCTTGTTTGAGATAGGTTATTGCCAAACACAAAATATAACGTCATTTAGCAACAATTGTCTCATTTAAAGTAGTGTTTTTATTCTCAGGCAAATCATCAGGTTTTAGGTCGGCTAAGACTTGGTCTGTTAGTTTATAACTGTATAAAAAGATGACCAAGCCAATGGTCGCGCCAATTGCATTGCCTAAATTGAGAGCGTCCCACATACCTTGAATGACTTGTGGTGTCTGCTTTACAACCGCTCCTCCAGTAGATTCAACAAAACCCACCAAAGCCAAGTATCCCATTGCAATGGCACCGCCAACGGCTGTGGTAGCTTTATTGGCGAAGGTTTGGGTGGCAAAGGTCACCGCTTCTAAGCGTTTCCCTGAGCGTATGTAGCCATATTCAATGCAATCAGCAATGAAGATGCTTGGCATAATTAATGTGACGCCAAGGGCGATGGCTTTAATCATGGTTAAAGCAACAAACACTTCAAGATGTTGATGGCCAAGTCCCCAAGTAATGACCGACAAAACCGCCAATGCCGCAGAAGCCCAAGCAAAGGTACCAATTTTACCAACTTTACGAATGCCAATGGGAACTAAAGGAGAAGCCAGCATGGCTGGGCCTATCATGGCGAATAGGAGTAAACCGGAAAGAGATGGGTCATTAAAGACATCCCGTGCGATATAGGGCATTAAGGTGAAAGCAAAGTTTGATCCACCAATAAAGACAAAGGCAAGAATAAACATCAGTAAGTATTTATTGCCAGTGACTGTGCCCAATATTTGTTTGAGAGTCGGAACCTCTTGCTCTACTACATGACGCTCTTTCACTGTGCGTATGGTGAGCATCAAAAACATGGCGACAATACACATAATAAGCGCCGCTAATGTCCATTTACCTTCAAGTTTTTCCACTAGCCAAGGTGCGCTAACCATGGCAATTACCATACCGACAAAACCACCGAAACGTACAAAAGAATAAATGACATTTCGTTCATCTTTATTCTGTGTCATTACTGATCCAATGGCATAAGCGGGAGCGTCCGAGACGGTATACAACATTCCCCAGCCGACGTAAGTGGCGAAGGCATACGTTACGCGAATCCACATAGGTTGCTCAGCAAGATAATCCCCAAAAGCAAATATCAGTATGGTCGCCAGAGGGACCGCCCATGCGATGGCATTTACCCAAGGCTTAAATTTACCGCCTTTTAATCGACTACGTTCCACTATAATCGATAAGATCGGGTCATTAACGGCATCCCAGACTCTCGCCAAAAGAAAGATAATGCCCACCGTTCCAGCGGATAAACCGAGTACTGAGGTGTAGTAAACGCTGATAAAAATAGTCACGAACATAAAAATAATGTTCTGACCTGTGAAAAAAGTGTAATAGCTAAACCGTTCTTTACGGCTGGTTTCATAGTGAGAGTTGGACATCATTGCCTCATTGTTTTTATTGTTAATAAAGGAGCTGATTGTCATTACGCCTTGTTGATAGGCGTAATGACTTAGGTTTGAAACGGGTTTTAAATTCTTACTTGTTATTCAGCGAAGCAATAAGTTGTAAGATGTTATCCTCAGAATATTGCTGGCTGTTGAACACAGGCAGATTTCTCAAGGGCATATCGGCTACCATGGATTCCGCCATTAGGCGATCGGCTTCGGCCGCTGAGTCGTTTTGATCCCCTCCCATCATCTGGGTAAACACCGAAAGCATGCCATCATAAAGAGGCTTGCCTAGAGGTTCGTTGGCAATGTCGCCTAAGGTAGAATTTACCGTATAAGGCTTAATCGGGGTTGGGGTTGGAATGTCATAGCCTAATAAAGCGCTGAAAGCCGCGTCGTTGAAGTCGCGCTTGGCTGGTTCAAAATAAGGGGTTAATGCTTGGTTAGGCGATTCTGCATCAATATCGGTTTTCAATACGATCGTCGCCGTATCACGAATGTCCTCAACAGAAGAGCCAACGTAGATTCGATAATCATCACTTTCTGCGACCCATTTTGCTTTGTCTTTATGCCAATAGGCAAAAGCTCGATAATCTAATTCGAAGGTGATTTCCTTACTTTCGCCTACCTCTAAAAAGACCTTTTTAAAGGCTTTTAGCTCTTTCGCAGGACGAGGTTGTGATGGGGAATTTTGACCTACGTAGCACTGCACCACTTCAGCACCGGCTTTGTCGCCTGTATTGGTAATGGTGATTTGCAGTGTAATAGAATCGTTTTCTGCAAAGTGCTCTTTATCACCACTGAGCAGTTTTAAATGGTAATAGGTGAAGTCTGTATAAGATAAGCCATGGCCGAATGGGAAAAGTGCTTGCGTTTTGATGGTATCAAAATAGCGATAGCCTACCCAAATAGCCTCACGATATTGGACTTGCTTGGTGGTGCCTGGGAAATAAGGTTGGCTTGGCACATCTTCTAAGCAGACAGGGAAGGTTTCGGCCAATTTACCACTTGGGTTGACCTCACCAGACAATACTTTCGCAATTGCTGACGCACCTGCTTGACCGCCCAAATAGGCTTCCAATATGGCTGGGACTTTATTCACAAAAGGCAAAACAACGGGCGCACCATTTTGTAAAACCACCACGGTTTTATTTAACTGCTCGCCAAGGGCCGCGATAAGATCCAGTTGAACTTGCGGTAGATTCAGGTGCTGGCGGTCAAAACCTTCGGATTCGTATTTTGGCGTTAGCCCAGCAAATAAGAAAACCACATCGGCTTGTTTTGCCAACTCAATCGCTTTATCGATTTCAGCACTGTCTTCTTGATCATTGAGGTGATAGCCAGCGGTGTAACTGACATTATCGGCACCAAATTGTTTTCTAATTTCGTCGAGCGGTTGCTCTAATTTGAATGGGTTAATTTTAGAACTGCCGGCGCCTTGGTAGCGCGTATTGTTGGCTAGAGCACCAATGACAGCGACTTTCTTTCCTTTGGTAATTGGCAAGATTCCATCATTCTTCAACAGGACGCAGGTTTCTTCTGCGATTCGGGCGGCGAGTTCGTGATGAGCCGATAAGTCTGCTTGAACCGCTTCGGCTTCTAAGGCCGCTTTGGATTTCAGAATCAGCGCTAGAACGCGAGCAACGGATTTGTCTAAGGCTTCCATTGTTAGCTGTCCGCTTTCTACGGCGGCCATGATTTTCTTGGTATTCATGTCGCCCGAGCTTGGCATTTCAAGGTGTTGGCCATTTTTTACACCTTCCACGCGGTCATTATTCGCGCCCCAATCGGTTACGACAATGCCTTCAAATCCCCATTCTTTAACAAGAATGTCATCAAGCAGTTGTTTGTGTTCTGCCGCATAGGTGCCATTTACCTTGTTGTAGGAGCACATGATGGTCCAAGGTTGGGTTTGCTTAACGGCTTTTTCAAAAGCAGGAAGGTAAATTTCACGAAGTGTTCTTTGATCTACGATCGCATCGACTGTCATACGGCAATGCTCATGATTGTTCACTGCGTAATGTTTTAGACTGGTGCCTACGCCTTGGCTCTGTACACCTTTGATCCACGCCGCTGACATGTCGCCAGCCAGAAGAGGATCTTCAGAAAAGTATTCGAAGTTACGTCCGCCTAATGGGTTGCGTTTAATATTGGTGCCAGGACCAAGTAAAACGGAAACTTCTTCAGCACGGCATTCTTTGCCAAGCGCTGTGCCCATTTCTTCAATGAGTTTTGTATTCCAAGAAGCAGCAAGCCCTGATGCGGTAGGAAAACAAGTGGCTTTTACGGCGGCGTTTAAACCTACATGATCGCCTTCTCCTGCTTGTTTTCGTAAACCATGAGGACCATCCGTCACCATGATTGAGGGTAAATCCAAGCGCTCGATACCATGTAGATTCCAAAAGTCCTTGCCAGTACAAAGCATGGCTTTTTCTTCTAAGGTGAGCTCCGTTAAGAGTTGTTTTATTCTTGAATCACTCATTGTTTTATCCTTTTTAACGTTGTGGAGATGGCTTCATTCCATCCATTAGCAATTGAATTAAAACCGGGGTGAGTTTAGGGATCGCTTCTTGCTCAATTTCCATTAGGGCGTCTCGGCGCAATAGCATGCGCCGGAAGAAGGTGGTGATCGCGTTGAAAATAGTGACCATCAAATAGTCGGCTGGAATGTCACTGCGGATACTGCCTTCTTCTTGTCCAAGCAGAACAAGGTTGTTGAGGGAGTTTGTGATGCTATCTGGCATCAGCTGCTTCAGCTTTTCTCGGAATCCACTAGGAATGCGTGAGCCTGCATAATAACCATCAAATTCGGCAATGAAGCGGTCGTCATCTTCATATTGAGGATCTGAATAAGCGTGCATTAATACGCCAATTCCTTCGTGAATCGTGGCGTAATGACGCGCTTCGATTTTTTCTATGATGCTTTGATACACCTTGAGTTTACGTGTGATGACAACCACCAAAATAGCAAACCCCAAGTCGTATTTGTCTTGGTAATAGCGATATAGCGTATTGCGGCTCATGCCAGTGGCGGCCGCAATGTCTTTCATTTGTGTGTCTGCAAAGCCATTTTCAATAAAAAGTGCTTCTGCAATATGGATGATTTTGTCCCGAGTTGCCTCGGTTTGGTGAACCATTCTTGATGTCATATAAAATGTTACACGTGTTATATTTTTCTACAATCTAAGATGTGTGAAATAGAGAGTCAATCAAAAATACGGAGAAAGCTGCATTGTTTGCCTAAAAAGTAGCAACAGATTGCGTTTTATCCTGTAAAGAAAGTGCATGACATTGTTTTTCCAATTAACAGCCATATTTAGCTTTATATACTTTGTCCAAAGACTGAAATATTTTCTGGAGTTCACAATGACAAGCACTGAGAAAAGCCTTTTTAGCCCTGTAACAGTGGGCGATCTAGAGTTACCAAACCGTTTTATTATGGCGCCTTTGACGCGCCGACGTGCACCAGGGCATCTGCCTAACGCCTTAATGGCGGAATATTATTCGCAACGGGCTAGCACCGGCTTGTTGATTACAGAATGCACCATGGTGACAGAAGGTACGTCTACGTTCGGAGACGAGCCGGGCATTTATTCGCAAGAACAAATCGAAGGCTGGAAACTCACGACAAAAGCCGTACATGAAAAAGGCGGCCGCATTTTTATACAGATTTGGCATGGTGGCCGTGCGGCTCACCCTTTGTTTAATGACGGTAAAGAGTCGGTTTCTGCAAGCGCGATTGCCATTGATGGGGAAACACATACTCCGCAAGGCAAACAGTCCTATACCGTTCCTCATGCCTTAAGCGTGGATGAAATAAAAAGCATTGTGAATGACTTCCGCCAAGCCGCGATTAATGCCAAAGAAGCGGGCTTTGATGGCGTTGAAATCCACGGCGCTAACGGTTATTTGATTGACCAATTTTTGCGAGAAAGCTCTAATCAACGTACCGATGAATATGGCGGCTCTTTAGAAAATCGTGCTCGTTTTTTGACTGAGATTTTAGAAGCGGTGACAGACGTTTTGGGCAGCGGCCGAGTGGGTCTGCGCTTGTCGCCTTTAAACACTTTCCAAAGTATGAGAGAAAATGACCCTGTTACGTGGACGCGCTTTTTGGCTGAGCATTTAAATCAGTTTAACTTGGCGTACTTACATTTGATGCGTGCTGATTTCTTTGCAGAGCAGCAAGCCGATGTCGTGACTGTCGCTCGTGAACATTACAAAGGGCATTTAATGGTGAATATGAGTTATACACCGGAAGAAGCCAATCAAGTGATTGAGAACAATCAAGCGGACAGTGTCGCCTTCGGTAAAGGCATTCTTGCAAACCCTGATTTTGTAGAACGGGTTGAGGCGGGAGCCGAACTAAACGAGCCGAACCCAGATACTTTCTATACATCAGGAAAAGAAGGTTATACCGATTACCCGTTTATGAATGCATAACGAGATTACCTGCTCATGAATGCAAAACGCCAAGGCTTCATTCAGCTTTGGCGTTTTTTTGCTGTTGGATTCGATATTCCTGTTGTAAATAGGTTTCCTTGGCAAAAGGATTGACTTCTTGTCTCTAAGTCTTTGAACTTAGTTAAATTCACTTGTGTTTAAGGCAATATCATTGTGACCACCCATTCTGTTCTTACTTCTAAGTTACCTTCTGTCGGCACCACTATTTTTACCAAAATGTCCGCTCTTGCGGCCGAAAAAGGCGCAATTAATTTATCTCAGGGTTTTCCAGACTTCCCACCTGACTCTCGATTATTGGAGCGCGCATCCCAAGCGATTTTAACCGGCAATAATCAATATTCGCCTATGACAGGTTTGCCAATGCTCAGAGACGCTATTGCGAGCTTGATTAAGCGACATTACGGCCGAAATGTTAGCTCGAATGATGAAGTTACGGTGACGAGCGGGGCGTCGGAAGCCATTTTTGATGCCATTGCTGCCTTGGTACAGAACGGCGATGAAGTGATTCTGTTTGATCCAGCTTATGATCTATATGAACCCGCTGTCAGTCTAGCAGGCGGTGTGTGCCGCCGAGTGACTTTGAAAGCGCCAGATTTTCGTCCTGACTGGCAGGCGTTTTCTGAGCTGCTAACGGATAAGACGCGTTTAGTCATCATTAACACGCCACATAATCCAACAGGAAGCTGTTGGTTGGAAGAGGATTTAGAGTCTTTATGGCAAGCGATTGCTCAGCGCGATATTTATGTTTTGTCCGATGAAGTCTATGAATTTATTCACTTTGGAAATTCAGCAGTGAGTGTTCACAAACATACTGAGTTGGCGAAACGCAGCTTGGTGGTGTCTTCGTTTGGTAAAAGCTTTCACCTAACCGGCTGGAAAGTGGGCTACATTGTGGCACCGAAAGCCTTAACGGTTGAGCTGCGAAAAGTGCATCAGTTTGTTTCTTTCTGTACGGCCACGCCGTTGCAGCAAGCCTTGGCGGAACATTTAGTGGCGGAGCCTGAAGCCAGCGCGGGGTTATCAGGTTTTTACCAACAAAAACGGGATGTATTACGAAACGCGTTGGCAGACAGTCGATTCACTCTGCTGCCTTGCAGTGGGACCTATTTTCAGTTGTTGGATTACAGTGAGATTAGTGATCTGGACGATGTGGCGTTCTGTGAATGGCTTATTGATCGAGTGGGTGTGGCGGCGATACCTGTGAGTGTTTTTTATCAGCAACCGCCAACCAATCAGCGCCTCATTCGCTTATGCTTCGCAAAAGAAGAAAGTACCTTATTAGATGCTGCTCAGCGGCTAGCTCGCCTATAAAGTGACTCGGCGAAACAAAAGCTTCGCCGAGTTGTATTTACTGGGGCAAGGTTTCAAATGCTGGAACATCGCTGAGATGCTCGTCCCAGTTGCCTTTGCTGTCCATGAAGATATGAGCTTGCGGTGTTATGTCTACCTCGGTATCTAGGCATCCGGCTGGAACAACGACCACGCCGCGAGCTTTTGCATCGGTTGGAACATTGGATCCGCATACCGAGCAAAAAGTGCGAGAAAAATGGGTGTTTTCGAGCTGATAAAAACTAAGCTTGTCTTCACCGCTTAGCCAAGTTAGTTTCGCTCCAGGAGCGAATAAATTAGCACAATGGGCGCTACCGGATGTTTTTTGGCAACGACTGCAATGACAAAGGAAGAACTTCTGAAATTCCCCCTCTAGCTCGAATTTAACCGTACCGCATAAACAAGAGCCTGTGTGAAGATGATTCATAATTGAATACTCCAAGTTAGCATTAAAGGTTAAACACCTACAGAAAACATGCCTTCTAAGTCATCTTTTGAATAAGCTTTAAAAGCCAACATGGTTTCTGTCTTCAGAATGTAATCTATTTGAGCGAGATGTTGCGTGACTAATTCAGATATTTCGTCATTGTTCTGAACACGAGCAATCGCCGCAATATCATAGGGGCCACTTACCGAATACACCTCAGATAAACCTTCAATGGAAGCGAGCTTTTCGGCGACTTGGTTGATGTGCTTTTTCTCAACAGAAAGCATGATGATAGCAGTAACCATGAGAGATCCTCTTCATATTGTTGATGGACGCTGGTGCTTTAAAATATGACGGTCAGCGTTTAGTAGGGGGATTAAAGCACCTTAAGTGATGATTTACAAAGGCACAAATTAGCTAGCTTGGGTTAGGTTTGTGCCTAAGTTCAATTCCACCTCGAATCCATCTTTTTTTCCATTCGCGGGAGACCGAAGTTCTAAGGTTATCCCTGCTCCTTTGGCAATTGCATCGACAATCGCCAGTCCCAGACCGGAGCCAGGCGCCGTTGTATTGGCTCGCACAAATCGATTACGTAATAAAGCGAGATCTTGCGGTGCAACTAAGTCACACTCGTTTACCACTCGCAACCTGCCGTCTGCTTGCAAATTGACATCCACTGGATGATTGGAGCGGCCATGTTTGAGCGCATTTTCAATTAAGTTACGCGCGAGAATGGCAAAGGCATCTGGGTCTAATAGCGAGTTAATCTCATTTTTTGCTAAAGTTAATTTAATCCGTTCTGGGAATTGACGACTAAAGTCACCCACTATCATCTTCAATATAGGCACAAGATTATTTGGCTGTTGTGAAATAGCGCCACCACCTTCTGCCTTTGCTAATTCGAGTAATTTTTCAGACTGCTTTGATAAACTTTTGAGCGAGTTTTCAACATCTGTGATTTGCGTTTTTAATGGCTCGTCTGTTGCCGCCGACTTGATGCGTTGTACCTTGGCCAATGCTGTCGCCAGTGGCGTACGTAATTCATGGGCACTGTTGGCGGTAAAGCTGCGTTCAGCTTCTAATGTGCGGCGGAGTCGTTCGAGCAAGCGATTGACCGCTACCGCGATAGGTTTAAATTCTTTGGGGAGTTTTTCCATTTCCACTGGAGATAAATTCCCTGCACCACGCTCTGCAATATCGAATTGAAATACGGCGACTTTTCGAAGAGATAAGCGAATGATCCACCAAATGCCAAATAAACTAATGGGCGCAAGGAATAATAAGGGGAGTAGTAAGGCAATACCTGCTTCAATAAGGTCTTCATTTCTTCGGGCCAGCTGCTCGGCAACTTGAATATAAACTCGATTATCTAGTGTCGAGGTTGTGTATATTCGGTGACTTTCTGTGTTTGAGAAGCCCATTTGTAGCGAGCCGTTAAATACTTTCGGATTGGCATCCTTAGAATGAAAAAGAACATTTCCGTGCTGGTCTTTGATGGTATAAGTTAGGTATTCGTCATCATTTTCTCTTGTTGGGATTTCTTGACTATTGTCTTTCTTTTTCTGTAATGAATCGCTAATCACCAAAGGTAGAATTTGCAGAGCAGATTTTTTCAGCGCTTTATCAAAAGACTCATTCATCTCTTTTTGAACGACTAGACCTGAGCTAATAGCACCAAATAGCCACAATAATGAAACCCCTATAGTCAAACCTATACTGAGGCTTTTCTTTAAACTAGCGTTAGTGCTCATAAGTCTCCAAGCGATAGCCCATGTTTCTGACGGTAATAATGACATCTCGACCCAGTTTCTTGCGTAAGCGACTGATGTAAACTTCAATGGTGTTGCTCTCGATTTCAGCGCCAAATTGGTATAAGCGGTCTTCAAGTTGCGAGCGAGACAATAGTGTTCCTGGACGTTGTACTAACCCTTCGAATAGCGCCCATTCACGCGCGGTTAATTCCACAGGTAGGCCGTTTGCCTTGATGCGATGCTCTCCCAAATCTATTTCTAAATGTCCCAATTTGACAAGAGGATTTGGATCGCCACGATACCGTCGAGCAACGGCTCCGACACGAGCAGACAATTCAGAAAGGTCAAAAGGCTTGATTAAATAGTCGTCTGCTCCAGCGTTCAGACCCTCAATTCGGTCCGACACCTGATCGCGAGCAGTGAGAATGATTACGGGGGTTGAGTTTCCTGATTTTCTAAGACTTTTTAGAAAATCAAAACCATTGCCATCCGGTAACATTAGATCGAGCAATACCAGATCGTAGCTTGTTGCTTGCACACTGGCTTCGGCAAAGTTCAAGCTCTGTACCCAATCCACAGCGTGACCGTCGTCGCAAATTTGATCTCGAACCGCTTCACCTAAACCCGTTGTATCTTCTATTAACAATACTCGCATGCCATATCCCTGATTTAACTGTTGCGTTCATCATAGCTTATCGATCTGACATTAACCTGAATGGAGAGGCTGTAACGGCTACTTTCGATTCTGATTGTTTTTTATAAAAAATATCAGCATTCAGTTTAGAGTCAGGAAAGGATTATAGAGTGTTGTTAACAGAACGAAAAAGGCAACCATGATGAAATATATCCTACTGACATTTAGCATTCTTTCCTGTTTGGCATTGTCTATGTCGGCGCAAGCGAGAGAAGTAACCTTTACCACCCAACTGGCCCGCTACAGTGGCAGCGGCGCGTATTTTGCAATTTACCTTCTGGATGCCAATAACAAGTATCAGCAGACAATCTGGGTGGCTGGGAAAAAACGTAAATATTATTCGCACTTACGTGGTTGGTCACGTGCAAGTGGGAAGAGAGCGGTTGAATACGATGGAAAAACTGGAGCGAGTGTCACCAGTGGTAGATCATTAACTATTAGCCAGAACATAGACGATAGCTTGATCGACTCTGGCTATAAAATCGTCATTGATAGCGCAGTTGAAGACGCAAACAGCAACCAAGCCGATGTATCGACGCCTTTGACAACCGCAGGGGCAGGCAAAGCTGTCGTTGGTAGCGGTTACGTGATGTCATTTACCTATGATTTTAAATAATCAGCAGGAGTAAAAATTATGTTACGTAAAATTCATGGTTTACCAAGTTTGGCGGTCATGTTGTTTGTCGTACTACTTGCCGGTACTGGAGCAATACTGTCTTTGATGCCGACATTTCAACGAGCCGCCGCAGTGATTCCTGCCGCTGGCGAAATAAGCGCGGCAACGCTGGCTCAGCATGTCGTGACACATTTCCCACAAGTCGAACGCATCGAGCGAGATCTTTCTGGCGAAGTCATTGTTCACTATCAACAAGATAATAAAGTTCACGCAGACTTGGTTAATCCGTTAACGGGTGAAAGCATTGCGCCGTATAAACCTTCCGCTGTGATGGTTTGGGTAAAGAATCTGCATCGTTCTTTTTTATTGGGTGACACGGGTCGAATCATGGCGGGCGTGACAGCTGGCTTTATGGTGCTGATCTGTCTTTCTGGAACTTTTTTATTGGTCCGTCGCATTGGTGGTTGGAAAGCCTTGGTTAAACCCTTTAAAGGTAAAGGCAGCAAACGTATTCATTCTGAGTTAGCGCGTTTTGCAATACTTGGTTTGTTACTTTCCTCATTAACCGGCGCCTATATGTCAGCGCTGCGCTTTGGTGTCTTTACTGATCATACTTATGTAGAAGCCGAGTTCCCGAATGCTGTTTCGGGTGGACAGCCCGCTTCCGTCAGTTCGTTAATAGCATTAAAAAACATAGATTTAAGTGAACTGCGAGAGCTCACCTTTCCTGCTCCTAATGACCGACAAGATGTCTATTCGGTAACAACACGTAGTGGCGTTGGATTTGTCGATCAATCAACAGGCCAATGGCTTTCTTTTGCGGCTTTACCTGAAAGTGGCGTACTACAACAATGGGTGACGAAACTCCATACAGGCGAAGGTTTGTGGTGGTTAGGGTTAATCCTAGGAGCTTCTGCGTTGACTGTGTCTGTGTTGTCTTATACTGGTGCTCGGTCTTGGTGGATTCGTCGCCGTTCGGCCATTAGTCAAGTCAATAGTCAGATCAACATAGTGGATATTGAGCAAGCGGATACCATTATTTTGGTCGGATCTGAGGGCAATACAACTTGGGGATTTGCTCGAGACCTGCAAGCAAACCTCTGTAAAGCGGGTTGCAAGGTGTATTGCGCTGAGATGAACCAATTGGCGGATTATTATCCACAAGCTAAGCGATTGTTTATTTTAACTTCGACCTACGGCAATGGCGATGCACCGTCTTCTGCCCATAATTTTTTAGCAAAATTAGCGAGTTTTCGGCCGGATCAGACCATGCAATTTGCCGTATTGGGCTTCGGTGATCAGCAGTTTCCGCAATTCTGTCAGTATGCACTAGATGTGGATGCAGCTATACAAAACAAAGGCATAGCTCGCCTTCACTCGGTAGGTTTGATCAATCGAGGTTCTTCTGCACAATTTCGGGAATGGGGTAATGATATTGCTGATGTGACTGGTATTCCGCTTGCTTTAACTCATAACCCGCTGCCGACTCCGACCGCAAAGCTGACACTGATAGGTCGTGAAGACTATGGTCTAGATGGCTTGGCTGCCACAAGCATTTTTCGCTTTAGTGCAACGGGTAAGGATCCCTTACCACTTTTTGAAGCGGGAGACTTATTGGGGATTGTGCCACCAAATGATGACGTGGCACGTTTTTATTCCTTAGCATCCTCAACAACCGATGGCGTATTAGAAATCTGCGTACGCAAACAGCCATATGGTCTTTGTTCTGGTTATTTACATAACTTAAGACTGGGTGATGGAATTAAAGGTTTTATTCGCCAAAATCCTGAGTTTCGTCCTGCGGTTGGCGGCAATCCAATCATTCTTATTGGTGCTGGCGCGGGCATAGGTCCGTTGGCGGGATTTATTCGCAAAAATACTCAGCGTAATCCAATGTTTCTTTACTGGGGCGGACGCAATGAAGAGTCAGATTTTCTTTATCAACCAGACCTAGGTCGTTACCTTGAGGATCATCGTTTAACTGGACTGCAAACGGCTTTCTCACAGACGAAAAGCCAAGCCGCTGAAAAAACGTACGTACAGGACAAGCTGTTAGAAGATCAAACCGCGGTGCGACAAATGTTAGAGCAAGGTGCGCAGATCCTTGTTTGTGGTGGTCGAGACATGGCCGCTGGTGTCGCTCAGGCGATTGATGACATTCTTAAACCCTTGCAGATCAATGTTGACGCCTTAAAAGCCCAGGGCCGTTATTTGGAGGATGTTTATTAGCTCCGTTTACCTAATGATTCATTTATTTACATAATGACATTAAGGAACAACGATAGACTCAATTGGTTACCTAATAACGTCTAAACAACACAGTAAGAACGTCAGTGCCTCTGTTATCCTGAATTTAGTTTTTTGGGATGATTTTCATATCCAATGCATATAAATAAATTCTCAGAGGTAGAGAATGCGCGAGACAATGATGCTGAAAATTAACGATGATGTTGACTTGTTGTCTGCTATTTTAAGCATGCAGAGCAAGGGCGAAATTCAGGCTGAAGACTCTTTGACTATGGCTCTGCACCAGGACTTAGATCATTTGATTCAAACCATTCGTCAGCATTTGGGAATGGATACAGCTTTTTTATCTCGTTTTCATCATGGTTATCGTGAAATGCTTCATGTTGATAATAGTGTTGGCAGTACCATTGCTCTTCATCAAGGTCATAAAGATAAAAATGAAGAAACCTATTGCCGGCTGATCGCGGATAAAAAGCTGCCAAGCATCATTCCAGATACCTCAAAAAATAAACTAACAAAAGACTTAGCCGTCACCAAAGCGTTGAATATTGGTAGTTACATCGGCGTACCAATTTATCTATCCGACGATTCCATTTACGGCACTTTATGCTGTTTTAGCGAGCGAGCAGATAAATCTTTATCAAATAAAGATTTATCGCTTTTAACCCTGTTCGCAAAATTTGCAGCGCGTAATATTGAAAAAGAACTTATTGTTTCAAAAGTGCAGCAAATGGCCCGAGATGATCTCTTCGATATTATCAATAAAAAACGGCTTAATATTGTTCTCCAGCCCATTTATGATTTGAAAAAGAAGAGTGTTCAAGGCTTTGAGTGTTTATCGCGCTTTCAAACCGAACCATACCGTTCCCCTGATTATTGGTTCAATAAAGCCAATGTGTCTGGTATTGGTGAAGTGCTTGAGTTGTTTGCCATTGAGGAGGCGCTTAATTTGTTGCCTGATATTCCAGAGCAATATTATATAACCCTAAATATTTCCCCTAAGCATCTTACCTTGCCTTATCTGCAAGCCATGTTAGATAAAGCACCTTTGCATAGAATTGTTTTGGAGGTGACTGAGCGAGAATGTATTCCAGACTACAAAGCATTTCGTAACGCGATTCGGCCATTTCGAAAACGAGGCATGCGACTTGCTGTCGATGATGCAGGAGCTGGTTTTGCAAGTTTTCAGCACATACTGGAGCTGCAAGCAGACATCATCAAATTAGATAGAAGTTTAATTTCTAATATCAATTCAGATCACAGAAAAAGAGCTTTGGTTGCCGCTTTAATCGGCTTTGCAAAAGAAACCAAAAGCAACGTTCTCGGTGAAGGTGTGGAGACCTTGGAAGAGCTGGAAGCACTACAAGAGTTAGGGGCTCAAACAATTCAAGGATACTTTTTTTGCCATCCGCTGCCAATTGATGACGTGTTAACTTTTTGCTCTAGTCGAGCTTAGTTTGTATGAAAGGAGCCTCTTTAATGAGGCTCCTTATCATGATTATCGCAATAAAAATTGCTCGTCTTTTTTTAGAATATATGAACCTTTTCGATATCAAAAGACAGGCTTATTTCTTCGTCGATTTCAAAGACTTTATCTTCATTAATAGACGCAATTACTTTATTTCCATCAGCTAATGTAATGTCTAGCACGGTTTCGGTACCAAGACGTTCTGATAATGACACACGGCCATGCATTGAACCTTTTACTTCACCGTGATGAGGCTCTAAATACTGAGGACGAATCCCTAGCTCAAGAGTGTTTCCAATGGCAACATCACTATTGTGTCTAGGTAAGACCACCTCATCTATAACGTCTGAACTGACGGTGATGCCGTCGTTATCATGAGCCACCACTTTTACTTTCACAAAGTTCATTGATGGAGAGCCAAGAAACCCCGCGACAAAGCGATTTGCTGGCTTATGGAAAAGCTCCATTGGTGAGCCAATTTGTTGCACTTCTCCATCTTTGAGCACGACGATTTTGTCCGCTAAAGTCATCGCTTCAACTTGGTCGTGAGTCACATAAATCATGGTGGCATCGAGTTTTTTATGCAACTTTGAAATCTCCATTCTCATATCCATCCGCAAGGCGGCGTCTAAATTTGAGAGTGGTTCATCAAATAAAAACACTTTAGGATTACGAACAATGGCGCGACCTATTGCAACACGTTGTCTTTGACCTCCAGACAGTTGGCTAGGGCGACGATCCAGCAAATGTTCCATTTGTAGTATTTGTGCTGCTTCGGTTACCCGTTGTATTTTTTCCTCCTTGGGAACGCCTGATACGGTTAATCCAAAGCCAACGTTCTCTCGTACCGTCATATGAGGGAAAATGGCATAAGATTGGAAAACCATGGCGATCCCTCTGTCCTTTGGTTGTAACTCATTGACGACATTTCCGTCTATGGTTAACTCTCCACCAGAAATATCTTCAAGCCCTGCTATCATACGTAAAAGAGTGGATTTACCACAACCCGAAGGGCCAACAAAAACAACGAACTCGCCGTCTTTGATATCGATATCGATGCCCTTAATAACACGAGTTGAGCCGTAGTTTTTTTCAATGGATTTTAGCTGTAAATCCGCCATGACTACTGTCCTTTTTTATTGTTATCGTCTGTACTTAACAATCCTTCATCACTCACATGTACTGCGACGGGATCTAAAATTTCACCAACAAAACCATTTGGTCCTTGATCATGAAAACCTATGATCACGGGGCCTTTATCTGTTTGTAGGATTCGTGCTGCATATCGGTAACATGGATTATTGCCGTCTAGAAATTCACCGTCCGGAAGGTTCCATGGCCCTTCAGGGTTGTCCGAAACTAAGTAGTGATTGCCTGTGACAGGGCTGCCTGGATGAGCTTTTACGTAAGCCTCAGACCAATGGAAAGACGATGTGCAGAATAAACAGTACCAACGACCAGCAAGTTCAAACACTTGTGGGACTTCTAATTGACCGAAGCCGCCAACAAAAACGGGCTTTTGAAGCTCCCAGTGATATAAATCGTCGGAGGTTGCAAAGCCAATGGCACCGCCAGCATTGGGCTCTTCAATACCAGGCGCACGAGCAGTAAAATACATTAACCAGCCTTTACCATTCGGATTTTTCATCACCCAAGGATCACGCATGGCTCGATCATGCCAATGACCTACTTGATGTTGCTGCTCATAGTACTGGGCATTGTCTCCGACAAGGTCTAAGCACAAGCCACTTCCTACACGTTTCCAATTGTGTAGATCATCACTGACTGCATGACCTACACGCTGGTATAAGCTTTGCTCAGCTAAACAGGTACCAGTATAAAAGAGGTGGTACAAACCATTATCATCTTTCACCACACTACCTGTCCATGTTGTAGAATCGTCCCAAGCTGTTGAGGACGAAGGTTCGAAGCAGGTGCCTAAATGTTTCCAATGGATCAAATCTTTTGATGTTGCATGGGCCTGAGTGACATTTAAATGGCGCAGCTCTGGATCGACAAGCGACTTGTCTGCTTGTAAAAAATAGCCATGCCAAACATCACCTTCTTTGTGATACCAACTGTCCCATATCCATTTTCTTTCTAATGCTATTGTCATTTTTAATACTCCAAAAAGTTTATCCTTTGACCCCAGTCGATGCGATGGAAGCGATAAATGCACGCTGTAAAGCGACGTAAAATGCTAATACAGGCACAGTGATGATGGTTAAATAAGCCATGACTTCTCCCCATGCCGTGTTCAATTGAAAAAAGTACTGTAAACCAACTAATACTGGGCGATATTGTTCTTGCTGAGTCACCATGATTGGCCACAAATACTGGTTATACATGGCTAAGAATTTTAGAATGGCAGCGGTCGCTATGATCGGACCGGATAAAGGCATCACGACTCTCCAGTACACTTGCCACCAACTGCAACCTTCTATTCGTGATGCTTCAATAAGCTCTTTTGGCAAATCTTTGAAATACTGAGCGAATAAAAAAATGGTTAGTCCATCAGCGATGAATGGAATGATCTGAACTTGATAGCTGTTTAACCAACCCCAACTAAAACCATCTAATCCAAGCCAAGGCAGCTTTGAAACCATCAACAACATTGGAATGGCAATGGTTTCAAAAGGCACAATTAGAGTCGCTAAAATAATTGAAAAGGCGATGTTTTTTCCTCGCCAGTTGAGAAATACAAAGGAAAACCCTGCCATCGAACAAACGAGCAGACTAAGTATGACAGTCGTGCCAGTGACAAACAGTGAATTCATCATAAATATGCCAATAGGAGCGCGTTCAAAGGCAGCTTTATAGTTATCAAAACTAATGTCTCCAATAGGAAGGAACGCTCGTATAGAGGAGGTATCTGCTAACAACTGTTGATCAGGTTTTAGCGATGACATCATCATAAAAACAATCGGAATGACAAAAATGAGTGCGATGAGAGTCAGTACCATATAACGCACGATTAACCGCAACGTCGGGTTGTCCATATCTAGTCGAAACATCAATTCTTCTCCCGCGTTAAATAACGTTGAAATAGTGAAATGCTTAAAACAATCAAGAACAGCACCACAGACATGGCCGAGCCACCAGAAATGTCTTGTTTGCCATAACCGCGTTCGACAGTTTGATAAACAATGGTTTGTGTACTGTCTAA
Organism: Marinomonas sp. CT5; assembly: GCF_018336975.1. NCBI lineage: Bacteria > Pseudomonadati > Pseudomonadota > Gammaproteobacteria > Oceanospirillales > Oceanospirillaceae > Marinomonas > Marinomonas sp. CT5. Next base: position 188,731 of record NZ_CP025572.1, read on the forward strand.
TGGTCCTCCGTTCGTCATTACATCAATCTGAGCAAACAATGAGAAAGCTTGCATAGTAATAACGATTAATACCAATACGGCAGTGTTGCGTAACCCTGGCCATGTTATAAATCGAAAAGTCTGCCAAGATGAGGCCCCTTCAATTTTGGCTGCCTCGTATAGTGTTGGAGATATGGTTTGTAAGCCAGATAGCCAAATAATCATATGGAACCCTACTGCTTGCCAAATCGACATCGCCATGATGGAACCTAGTGCTGTATCTGGATTTCCTAGCCAATCCACAGGTTCAAAATAGCCAAAAGTAATAGTGCTAAGCGCATTATTTAATAAGCCATTTTGTCCGTCATAAATGAAACGCCAGAGTAATGAAACGACAACAATCGATACGACCACAGGCATAAAATAAATGGATCTAAAAATATGAATGCCACGAAGTGGTTGGTTGATCAGTAGTGCCAAAACAAGCGCCAAAGCGCCCTGCAAAGGGGCAACAAATAGGACAAAAGTGAAAGTGTTAATGAGTGCTTTCAGAAACACTAAATCACTCGCCATGATGGCAACTTTTTTATCTCCCCAAGTAAACGAAAACCATTCTTTCATTCCCTGTACATTTGGGTAATCTGGGTTATTGCGGGTGAATTTTCTAAGTTTTGGATATTGAACTTCACCATTTTTATCTAATAATACTGAACCATTGGCATCTACCTTGGGACCCACGACCAAAACACCAAGATCTAGCATGTTGGCATAATTTTCAAAGCCAACGTACTCAGCTTTGTTAGGAGACATCAATCGTTGATTTGTCATAGAAAAAACAATTGCTAAAATGAACGGAACAACAATAAAGAGCACCATTAAGCTAAAACCAGGCGTGGCAAATATCCACCCGGCTTTGTTGTGCTGCGCTAATACGGAGTTTTTTTTCATAAGAATCACCAGAGCTATGAGCCAAAAGGGCTTAAGCTAAAATTAGTAGGCTAAAGAGTATCCTTAGCCTACATTCGTCTAGACTGTTTTAATGGCTGTAATCACTATTTCTTTGAATGTCTGCATCTATTTCATCAACAGCGCTATCAAGGGTGTCTTCTACGTCCGCGCCATCGGCGATATCTGCTAAGGCTTTTTCAAATACTTTTGCCTCTACGATATAGCCTGGAGTAACAGGCCGAACCATAGCTTGAGCTTTGGATAAGTCATAAAAAACGGCCATGGGTCCACCTTTTTTATAGTTCTTAGTCAATTCAGCAGCCGATTTTGTTGGTGGAATAACGCCGATACCGTCAGAAAACGCGGCTAAATACTTATCTTGGAGAGCAAACTCAATAAACTCTGAAGCACCCTGAGGGTGCGCAGAGGTGGAAGAAACGCCCAATTGCCAACTTGCAGCGCCAATTTTTGAGCCGTGACCAAAGTCTGGAGCGGGCAATAACAAAACATCATCACCAAATTTATTGATAATATTTAATGCAGCCCAATTACCATTCCACTGCATTGCATATTTACCTTCTATTAGTCCATTATCACGATCTGCTGGATCTTGAGAGTTTCCGGGAGAATAGCCTTTACTAAATAGTTCCTGCCACCATTCCCCAAAAGCAATAGCGTCTTCACCATTTAGTTTTCCTTCGGCTGTTTTATAGTTTGAGCGGTCAATCAGATCGCCACCAAAGCTTTGTAAGAAAGGACTAAAGGCATATGGGAACCACTCTCCTTTCCAAGCAAGGCCTAGATCCAATGGATAATCGTATTTGCCAGTTGCTTTTAATTTTACCAAGACGTTATTGAATTCTTGTTGAGACCAAGGTGAATCAATGGTAGGTACTCTAATCTCGATATCATTTAAGATCGATCGACGAGTTATTAACGCCACCGCCGCGTCCCACAACCCCACAGAATATAGTTTGTCGTTCCAGTAGCCTTTTACACCAGGTAAAAAATCGGCGATCTTGGTTTTATCGATTTTTAAAGGTTGTAAATACCCAGCCCAGGCCCAGTTCGGCATGACTGGGCCATCAACATCTAAAATATCAGGTAAGTTATTTGCTAATGCTGCGGCAATAACCGAGTCGTTATATGATCCCTGTGGAAAGGATTCCAGCACAACATTCCAATCGCTTTGGCTGTTATTAAAGTCATTAACAATCTGATTGATTATTCTTGCTTCAACAACATTTCCTGCGCCGTGATACCACATGGAAAGGTTTGTTGTTGCAACAGCGGAAGTCGAGACAAAGGTGCTCCCTAAAGCACTTGCAGATAACATGGTTAAAGCCAATTTTTTTGTTATTTTCATGTTTTTCTCCCATTTATATGAGCTGTCTTTTAAATGACACCGATGTCATTTTTTTGTTAAAAGAAACGCATCCTAGCTAAGATGCGTTTCTCGGTAAAATGGTTGGTGATTAAATCTTAAGTATTGACTGCCGCCAAATTACAGGGCTATCAATGATGGTAATTTCTGAGTCTGCTTCTTTTTGGCCTTTGCCATCAATTAACTTGAGTAGTTGCCGTGCTGCTTCTTGTCCAATTTCTTGGTAAGGCAAATGTACTGTGGTTAAAGCAGGATACAGACCTTCGGTAATGGCAAGGTAGTTATCATAACCAGCAATGGACACTTGTTCAGGTATACGGATACCTTTGACTCTTAAAATGCCATACAACTTGAGTGCCATTTTGTCGTTACCACAGCAAATAGCGGTAGGCGGTGATACAAGTGAAAATAAGTGATCAATCGCGTCGATGATCAATTTTTCGTTGTCTAGGAGATCCAATTTATCAGCGCATAGAACTAATTCTGGGTCGTACGCAATACCGCTTTCCTGTAAGGATTGTTGGTATCCCTCAAGGCGCTGATGTGTTGCGATCATAGAAGGGTCTAAGGTCAAGTAGGCAATTCTGGAGTGCCCTTCTTTTATGATCTTATCCACTAAAGATTTTTGACCCATTTGGTCATTTGGAACCACAGATGTTGTGCGATTAGTATCAAAACAGTTTGCTAGTACAGTGTGGATACTTTTACTGGCGATAGGTAAATCTATTTGTTTATGATAATTCGCCACATAAATAAGCCCTTCAACACGATGCTCTTGAAATGTCCGAATTAAATGAGACACTGACGCTGCAGAATCTCCCGTATCGGCTATTAATAAAGTTTTACCAGAGGCTTGCATTACTTTTTGAATACCCTGAACAATAAATAAATCAGGCAAACCAGTGGGCGCATTAGATGTGTCAGAAAAATGAGAAATAGCGCCTGTGACCAATCCGATAAGCCCTGATTTATTTGATCGCATAGACCTCGCCGCAGTACTTGGAACATAGCCAAGAGCGGCAATGGCAGCTTCTACCTTTTTACGGGTCTTTTCTCCGACAGGAACATCATTATTTAACACTCGAGAAACTGTCTTTGGAGAGACTCCAGCGGCTTTTGCAACATCGTAAATGGTCGCCATTTTATTCTTTTCTCATTATGACATCGGTGTCATTTTTATTTAAAAATAAATGGCTGTCAACCTAATAGATTATAAAAAGATCAATTTTCAAGAGCGATCTGAATAAAAAGAGTGCTTATTTTTACATTAAGCGCTCTTTTTTATAGTAAGTAACAGATCTTAGAAACTCGTGACGACAGTCACCCCCGGTGGGTTTGCTTTGTCCATGTTGGTTAGTGCGGCAATAGACTCTTCTAAGCTAATGGTTCGCCCCAGCAATTTTTCCAGACTAAGTTTGCCAGACTTGATCATGGCGAGCATGGCGTCATAACGAAACGCCTGCATACCGTGGCTGCCTATGATTTCTAATTCATGCGCAATGACCAAATTCATTGGAATTGGTGGTGTGGCTTGTTCCGCTAACAGCAAGCCTACTTGAACGTGTTTTCCTAGTTTTTTTAAGCTCTTAATGGAGTTGATGCAGGTGGTAGGATGGCCCAGTGCATCGAGAGAAACATGAGCGCCACCGTGGGAGATTTCTTTAATGGCTTCGGCAACATCGGCCACCTTGGTGGCGTTAATGGTTGCGTAAGCGCCTAAGGCTTTTGCTAGCGCGAGCTTGTCGTCTGTCACATCGATAGCAATGACATTTGCGCCAATACTGTTGGCGATCATGATCGCTGATAAGCCAACACCGCCACAGCCATGTACGGCTACCCACTGACCCGCGCTGACTTTTCCTTGATCAACGACTGCTCTAAATGAGGTGACAAAGCGACAACCAAGGCTGGCGGCCGTGGTGAAATCGATGTTTTCTGGTAAGGCAACCAAGTTCACATCCGCGTGATGGATAGAAACATATTCGGCAAAAGACCCCCAATGGGTGAAGCCCGGTTGAGTTTGATTGCCGCAGACTTGATGATTCCCTCCGTGACATTCAGGGCAAGAACCGCAACCGCTCACAAAGGGGACGGTGACTCTATCGCCTACTTTGAAACCTCGTACGTCTTTGCCAACCGCTGCAATTACACCGGCAAACTCATGACCCGGAACGTGAGGTAAGACAATGTCTGGGTCGTGCCCCATCCAGCCATGCCAATCGCTCCGGCAAACGCCAGTAGCTTCTACTTTGATGACCACACCATGATTCTCTGGCGTTGGATCGTCGACATTCATAATTTTGGGTGTGGCTGAAAAACTCTCGTAGACAACGGCTTTCATGGTGGACTCCTCAGTCAGTGCATTCATCTAATAGGCTAATGAAAACACGAGAAATTACCTTGCTCTTTTACTTGAATATATGGGGCTTAGAGAAATACTATTTCATATATTGCTATTATTAGAGGGGAATCTTTCCATGGTTGCATTAGATAAGGTAGACACTGATATTGTTCGGCGTATGCAGCAAGATGGCAAATTAACCAATGCTAAATTAGCCAGCGAGCTTTCGTTGAGTGAAACGCCCTGTTGGCGTCGACTAAAACGTTTAGAAGAAGAAGGTATTATTACCGATTATCAGGCGAATTTAGACCGACGAAAATTAGGTTTTGGTGTGATGGCATTTGTACAGCTCACTTGCAATCAGCATGATGCTGATACAACCCAAACTTTTGAGCAAATGATCCAAGGGTGTGACAACGTTTTGTCGTGTCATAACACGACTGGAGAGGCTGATTTTCTGTTACAAGTGGTGGCTAAAGATTTGGATGATTACAGCCGTTTTGTGGATAAAGTTCTCAGAAAATTGCCCGGTGTATCGGCCATTGCGTCGAATATTTCGTTGCGAGAATTAAAGTCCTCTACTCGTTTGCCAATATAAATTTGTTGTAACAGCAAGATGTTAGAGTGTTATGTAATGATGATGGGTTAGACAGTTACAAAATAAAATTTACATCTACATGGAGGTCAGGTTTGATGATGAGGATAAATCGGTAATATAGCTTCAGAAAGGAGAGTTAAATTGGTAAGCCACTACGACCATTTGATCCATATACAGGATCATTCAGACGTCGATTTATATGAACTTATTCCTGATGTTGTATGGATTTTTGATCTTGATAAGCATGGATGGTGGTGGGGTAATTCTGCGGCGCTTAAATTTTGGGGGTTAAATACTCTTGAAGAGTTAATAAATAAAGATTTATCAGGTGACACCCAAGGTGCAAAGGACCGCACTGCACAAACATTCGAACTGGCTGCAACGTCTGGTTTAACGATTGATCCGTGGACAACTTATCCAAATGGCAAACCGAAAACGCTTTATATGCGTCATCGTGCTGTTCTTGTTGGGCCGGATAAACATCGCGCCATCATTGCTTTTATTAATGAAGAAGTGAATATGGGGGATATTCCAGAAAATTTGCTGCTGGTTGAAGCCATGCGTTATACCAGTGTATTAGTAACCAGTTTTAACTTTGCGGGGGATCCTATTGTCGAGAATCCTGCTGCCACGGAAGCTTATAAACACCTATCAAGGCAAAACTTTCCGGAGGGGAATTCCTTCTTTACCTCGCGTTTCTCCAACTTAGAAGAAGGCCAGAAGGTCTTAGCTCAGGCGATAGAAGAAAAAGGCGGACAATGGACGTGTGATGTCAATACCTCAGTAGGTTGCCGTAAGCACAGTTTAGATATTCGTATGACGCGCCACCCTTTAACGGGAGAATTCCTATTATTGATGTCTGAGTATGATGTTTCTGCTTTGCATTCGGCTTTAGAAGCAGAGAAAACCGCCCAGGATAAATTACGCCAGCTGGCACATTATGATGCTGTAACAGGCATTCCATCATTACATTATTTGTTAGAGAAAGAAGAAGAGTTGATTGCTAAAGCGAAACTGCAAAAGCAGTTATTGTCTATCTTATATTTGGATTTAGATGGCTTTAAACAGGTAAATGACAATTATGGTCATGAAGCAGGTAATCAAGTTTTGACCAGCATTGCTGAAAGGCTGAATGCAAAAGTGAAAGACGTGGGGCAAATAGTCAGGGTAGGTGGTGATGAATTTGTTATTTGGATTGATCGTATGAATAATCGGGATGAAGTACTGACATTAGCTAATGATATTCTAAATGTGGTTCTCGAACCGGTTAAGATTGATGATACCAATAAAACGGTTCAAGTTAGCACTAGCCTTGGAGTTGCATATTACCCTGATCATGGCGGAGATATGAAATCACTGATACAAACCGCTGATAGCACAATGTATCAGGTAAAAAAACAGGGAAAATCCGATTTGAAAGTAGCTGTTTAGCTTTGGTCAGTTGATTAAATTATTGATGTTTCAATATTGTTTTCTTAAAAACAGAAACAGCTGGTCTATTTGTTTTTTAGGGTTGTTTGAGTAAGATTTAAGTGGTAAAAATAGTTCTATGATTTATCCATCAAGTTTCTATCAAATCAGTACCTCTACCACCGCGACCACAAGGTTGTTCGGGGGGTAGTTGCTGCTTGATAAAAAAGCCCTCTGAGCGAATCGCCAGAGGGCTTTTTTATGTCTACTTCTTGTTGTTCGCTCAGAGTTTTTCACTAGCAATCTTTCATAGGAGAAAGGTATGAAAACTCATCGCGAATTAGCGGAACAACTCGACTTATTTCATTCAGAAGAACAGGCTCCAGGAATGATCTTTTGGCATTTCAATGGCTGGCATTTGTTTCAAAAAATTCAACAACACATGCGTCTTTGCTACCGCCAATATGGCTTTAAAGAGGTACGTACTCCACAATTCATGAAAAAAGAGCTTTGGCATACTTCAGGTCATATGGATATGTATGCACAAGACATGTTTTTTGGAGGGGAACAGGGAGGCAGTCAAGAGTACGCGCTTAAGCCTATGTCTTGTCCGGCGCATATTCTACTGTATAAGCGAGGTGTTCATAGTTATCGGGACCTACCGCTTAGGTTATTTGAATTTGGTTTGGTTCATCGTAATGAATCATCTGGCTCGTTAAATGGCTGCTTGCGTTTGCGTCAGTTTACTCAAGATGATGCTCATGTATTTTGTGCTTGGTCTCAGGCTCAGCAAGAAGTACGACAGTTTTTGAAACGAGCTAAGCAAATTTATCAGGATTATGGCTACCAAGCCTTGGAAGTGAAAATCTCAACAAAGCCAGAAAAAGCTTTAGGCGATGACGCTTCTTGGGTACGAGCAGAGGCTATTTTGAAAGCGGCTTGTGAGGAGGAAAATGTGCCTTTTGACATTCAAGTTGGAGAAGGGGCGTTTTATGGACCCAAGATTGAATTAGCTCTAGAAGGCGCGATTGGACGTATTTGGCAATGTGGCACAGTCCAGCTGGATTTTAATTTACCTGAGCGTTTTGCATTGGAATGTAATAACGAACAAGGGGAATGGGATCGCCCAATTATTTTGCATCAAGCTGTTTATGGTTCGATAGAACGCTGGATAGGTATCTTATTAGAGGTTTATCAAGGAGTTTTGCCTGAATGGATTCATCCTCAGCCTGTTGCGATTGTCAGTGTGAATGATTCGGTTTTGGACTATGCAAATAAGGTGCGAGCTAACTTAGAAGAAAAGGGATTTAATGTACATTGTGAATTTGGTGATCATTCGGTTGGTCGTAAAATTAAACGAGGCTTTGAGCTTAAAATCCCTAATATCGTTATTATTGGTGATCAGGAAGTAAAATCAGAGACAGTTTCCGTACGTCGAGGAAAAAAGGTCGAAGTGATGGAGGAAGCGGCACTCGGATTATTCTTAATGGCAAAGCAACATGAGTAAAAAGAAAATAAATAAGAGGAACTTTATATGACCAGCGAAACCAGATAGGCCGCCAAGTGATTGGCGGCCTTTTTATTGATTGGCAATCATTACTTACTTTCTTTTGAAAAACTCTCTCGTAGTTTAACGATCCAATTGCCAAGTTTATGCATCACTGTACTGCCTTTACCAAGTAGCTCGTACATTTCCTCTTCAAACCGAGATTGCTGGGTTTCTTCTGATTCTGGCAATGGAGGCAAAATGTGTGCAAAGTAGGTTTTGTCGAGCAAGCGATGGAGTAATCGTTCTCCCATAAATGGCTGACCACTGTTAAGGGCTCTGGCACCTTTAATCAGGTTCCGAATGTCGTATTGAGTAGGGCTAATATCGGGAACTTGCTTAGGAATATTAAGTAACTTATACACACCAATACGAGCTGTACGAATAGAAGCTTCCATGGTGAATATAATGTCGTTGCGAGTTTCTACAAACTGCCCGATCAAACCTAAATTAGTACAACCTTCTGGTACAGCATGAGGACGGTCACCAGCGGCACGAGTCATAAATTGAGCGGTGATGTAGGGCATCAAAGCAAGGCGAACCTTAGTTTTGTCAACAACCTCATCAAGCTGGTCTTCGATGCCAAGGTGGTAGCAAAGTTCTGTTAAAATCTCTTTGCCATTACATTGCGCCATAGTTTTTTGGATTCGATTGCCTTTTTTATCCATCAATAATCCATAAACCCAAAGTACTAAGGTATCAGCTGGTTGGTCTGGGAAGTGTGGCTGACGATTGCAAGTCACACTCAATAGCCAGTTGGAGTCGGTGATTGTGATGATACCACCAGTGACAGAGCGACCAGAGTAAGGGTCATTGACGGACAAAGTTTTCAGCTTGTCGACAAGAGGAGACGGCCGACAAGTTAAGGTAGCTGATTCCCAGATCGATTTATCCACGTCTCCGTAGAATTTTTCTGGTTTACCGAAGACAGGCGATTTTTGCGCCAGATTTTTCCACAGGGTCCAGCCACTGTTTTCTCCCGGGTCCTGCTTATCGCAAGTTAGTTCTGGTGTGGTGTCCATATCGCCATAGGCAGTATGCTCTGTCATTGAACCAGTGAGGGCAAAGACCAAATCACCGAGTCCCACATGAATATGCTTGGCTTCTTCTTGTCCATCCTTGATGACAACGGCACGAATACCAGTGACCGTTTTTTTCTCACCAGAGAAGTTAATATCTAGGTCTTCCACTCGCGTGCCAAACTGAAAATGCACGCCTTTCCCACGTAACATGTCGGCCAAGGGTTTGATAAAGGTATCGTATTGGTTGTACTTAGGAAAAACCAAAGCGGACATATCAGCAAAGCCGTCAATAGAATCGAGGAATCGATGCAGATAGAGCTTTGTTTCTAACAAACTATGACAATTTTTAAAAGCAAACATGGAGCGGAAAAGAAACCAAAAATGGGTTTTTAAGAAACCGTCACTGAAGTAATCTTCTATGCTAATGTCATCTAGTTCTTCCTTTCGTTTTAGCATTAAACGAATCAATTCCCATTGCTGAGATTTGCTAAGACCAAAATCTTTTGCATTCAACAATTTGCCACATTTATGCATTAAGCGAGCGTCAGAATAGTTTGGGTCGTTATCATTGATAAGACGATACTCATCAAGGATGGAATAACCTTCAGGCAGCTCAACGGCAGGCACATCTTGAAATAAGTCCCATAAAGTGTCGTAGTTCCAATTCATTTCACGGCCACCGCGGATGATATAACCTTCTTCAGGATTACCCGCGCCGTCCATTGAACCGCCTTCCACTGCCATCTCTTCCAAGATAGTGATATTTTCTGCTGGCATATGGGCGTCACGAATGAGGTAAAACGCCGCGGCCAGACCACCAATACCTCCACCAATAATCCATGCTTTACGGTTTTTAATACCTGGGGTTGGTAAAGGCTTGTGGCGCGCATAAGGGGCAATAAAATCGTAAGGAGGCAAGGTATTTAATGCCTTATGGTGCCAATAGTCGCGGGTGCCATCTGGTTCATGCTCAAAGCCTTCAGGGGCCGTTGTAGAAATAGTAAAGGTCGAAATGTCTTCATAACTCATCACTCAGTCTCCTTGCTTGAATGCATCGTTAATAATGCTGACTGACATGGTGACACGCACGATGGTCGGGAAGGCTGCGTTATATCAAGGGTTAGATGTTGAATTGAGCAAGAATATTGATAAATGATGAAATGAGCCAAGATGGCCCGTTAGGTTTTGTAAGTGCTTGATTGTAGTTTGCAGAAAACGTGTAGTCTAAGTGCATTTGCTCGAATGCGGTTGTTTTTTATCCCCCTATCGCCAAGTATGAATACAGCAACACGACATTAAAGAAACGCTAACTAGGAGGAAGATATGCAAACTCAAACTGCACATGCCCACCACATTACAGACATTATTAAAGTAATGAACGGCGGTATCGAATTCTACCAAGAAGCGAAAACGAAATTAGACGATACAACGTACAACGCCTTTTTTGATCGTATGATAGGCGCTAAATCTGAAGCGGTTGCTGAGCTACAGCCTTTTGCCGTTGATCAGCAGGGTGAAGTGGAAACGGATGCCGATAACCTAGTTAAAGCACGCCAAGCTTACACTAAACTGATCTCAAAAATTTCCAGTGAACCGACCTCTTTCACCTATGTGGATCAACTGGAAGAAGTGGAAGATAAAGTGCTAGAAGAGCTAGATTTAGCACTAGAAAGAAACCAACCTCAAGATTGTGAGGTCACTCTACGCCGCGTGAAGGTTAGAATGAAAGAGTGCCACGATGAAATGAAAGCATTACAAGTCGCTGCTCAGCACTAATTTTTGTGCTTAAAGTAAGTGGTTTATTGTATTTTTGAGCCACTCTCTCCTTATTGTTGAATAAGGGAAAAGCGAATAAATATACGGTTTTATTCAAAAGCCAGCATTGACAGATTAGGCGTCGATGCTGGCTTTTTCTTTGTCTATTCATCAAGTTAGCTCACTGGTGATGTGGTCATATTTATATCCTATGCGCAGTTTTGTACTTGCTATTCTCCGTGTCGTTTGTCAGGGTATAGTGGTATAAGGAGTATTTATGACCAATTCACAAAAGACTGCAACTGGTGCGATATTGTTACCAGTATTTATTCCCACCGTTATTGTTACATTATTTCTCATTGCCGGAACCCTAAGTAATCCAGAGCTTGCTGGGCAGGCATTTCAAAGTGCTTTGTCATGGGTAACCCAGACCTTTGGTTGGTTCTATATGCTAGCGACGGCGATTTTTCTTGTGTTTCTTGTCTGCGTTGGATTCAGTAGTTGGGGAAATATCCGTTTAGGGCCGGATCATGGTGATCCGGAATACAGTTTCCCTGCTTGGTTTGCGATGCTGTTTTCCGCCGGTTACGGTATCGCTTTGCTTTTCTTCGGCGTGGCTGAGCCGGTGTTGCACTTTTCTCAACCACCTAATGCGACAGCAGAAACCATTGGGGCGGCTCGCGAAGCCATGCAAATTGCCTACTTTCATTGGGGCTTACATATTTGGGGGATTTACGGCCTGATGGGGCTTGTACTTGCTTATTTTGCATTTCGTCATGGTTTGCCTTTGTCTGTACGTTCGGCGCTTTATCCTCTGATTGGTGATCGTATCTATGGTCCTATTGGTCATGTGGTCGATGTGTTTGCCATTCTTGGTACCTTGTTTGGTTTGGCTACGACGCTGGGTTTATCGGTCACGCAAATCAATGCGGGTTTGCATTACCTTTGGGAAGACATTCCGATTAATTCTACGGTACAAATCATCGCCATTGGGTTGATTACGCTTGCCGCGATTGGTTCTGTTATTGCGGGTATGGATAAAGGGGTCAAAAACCTATCGATTTTGAACATGGCTTTGGCTGTTTTCATTATGGTTATTGTGTTCTTTGTAGGACCAAGCATTCATATCCTTGATGCTTTTGTTCAAAACACAGGGGCCTACCTGAGTAATATTGTAGAACGTACGTTTAACCTACAGGCTTACACGCAAAGCGATTGGATTGGTAACTGGACACTGTTCATCTTTGCTTGGACCATTGCTTGGGCACCATTTGTCGGTTTGTTTATTGCCAAGATTAGTCGTGGTCGAACAATTCGTCAGTTTATTTTTGGTGTGCTTGCGGTGCCGACCTTGTTTACTTTCCTGTGGTTTTCCATCTTTGGCGACACCGCGCTGTATTTGATCATGGAACAGGGTAAAGATGTCTTGATTGGTGAAGTACAGGCGGATCACTCAGTTGCCTTATTCCAGTTTTATGACTTGCTACCTTGGTCGACTTTCTTATCTGTCGTCACGGTTTTCTTGATTATTACTTTCTTTGTTACTTCGTCGGATTCAGGCTCTTTAGTGGTTGATTCATTGGCCTCTGGTGGTGCACTAGAAACACCGATTTGGCAGCGTGTTTTCTGGGCGTCTCTTGAAGGTGTCATTGCCGCTACCTTGCTGTTGGCTGGTGGCTTGGGTGCCTTGCAAACGATGAGTATTCTGGCCGCCTTACCTTTTGCGGTGATTATGCTATTAGCCGCCATGGGCTTGTGGCGAGCCTTGGTGATTGAAGGTCATCGCGGTGCCGCAGTAGAAGCCGCAGCGACTCCTGGCCGAGCTTTCAGCCATGAAGGCAGCTGGCGCAAGCGCTTAAGTACACTGTTTAAATTTCCTGGCGAAGCTAAGGTGACGCATTTCATTAAAGATGTGGTTGAGCCGGCGATGGAAGAGGTTCAAAAAGAGTTGGCGATTCATGGTTGGAAAGCCAACATCACGAAAGAAAAAAATGGCGTTACTTTCCAGTTGGAGCGTGATGAAAGATTAGACTTCTTTTATCAAGTGGTTGCCACAGAGCATGAAATACCAGAAGCACACAGTGATTATTCGAAATACGATACGCACTGGCAAGCCGATGTGTATATTCGCAATGGGGCGCTGGGTTATGAGCTTTACGGTTGCAGTCAAGATGAGGTAATACGTGATCTTATTGATCAGCTAGAGCAGTATTTCAACTTTGTTGATGCCGCTCCAGGACAGTTACCTTGGAATGCTGTTCCCTAGTCATTAAAGGAATAAAATAAAAAGAGCGGCTTGATGCCGCTCTTTTTTTGCAAAGCCTATATTCAGTGATTAACTGATTACGGACTCTGGCACGATCACACTTAAAGAGCTCGGGTTAACAACTACCTCTAGCTTATCTGCTTGGCGTTCTTCACCGTCCACAACGTAATGTCCCACTTGACTGATATCGACTGTCACACGCTGTGCTGAGCGATGAAAGATACCATTGTTACCTTCCTCTGCTTCGCTGTCTTCATTACGGTCCCCCATGCCAAGCATGGCTAATTCCGCTAAGTTTAAGATTTGCATGCGCTCTGGGTCTAACCAAGTTAAATCCAATTCGCCATCCATGATATTTGGCACGCCTTTGCCTTGAGCCAGTAAAGTGGTGACCGGAGCGGCATTGGCGATGGTTAAGCTGGGCGTTTTAATTGTGAAGGGCTCTTCATCGTTAAGCTGCACGGTAAATTCGTTGACTTCATTTTGTCCGATGGCTTCCCATAAGCCTTGTAAATAGGCAAGTTGTCCACTGGAATTCTTTTTAGTACGGTCGGCTTTTTCTATCATTTGTTGCTCAAAGCCAACGCCTGCCAGTAAAAGCATTAATTCGCCATTACAGGTTGCGGTATCAATGCGTTGTTCGCAGCCATCGATCAGGTTCAAACAAATGGTTTCTAGAGGCGCGATTTTTGACATAGTGCCGCACAAAACATGGCTTAACGCATTGGCGGTGCCAAATGGAATAATGCCCAATCTAATATTCGTGCCAACCAGTGCCGCAGCGACTTCCGTCACTGTGCCATCGCCACCGCAAGCAATGACCAAATCGGGTGAGGCTTTGACGGCTTCTTTCGCTAGTGCTGTGCCGTTTATTTCTGGTGTTGTAGTTTTCACTGTGACATCAAAGTAGGCGGATAAATAACGCAATATTACGTCTTCTTGTTCTTCCCACTGGCGCGTTCCAGATACTGGATTAGCGATTAGCCATGCTGAGTTTTGAACCACCAGAAGCTTGTTATCCAAGGCGCGTTTTAAATATTTAAATTGGCGTTTATTTAAACGGGCTGTTTTGCGTATCTCGCGTATTTTATCCATGATCTCACTGGGAGTGGACTTAGGATTCTGGCTGAGCAAATAGGCCGCCATGATAAAGACGGATCGACCACGACCCAGCGCACAATGTATGACCACAGAACGACCTGTTTTGCGGTGCGTGTGTATCCAGTTGAGTGCGCGATGTATCTGCGTGTCAGAAGGCACCGAATGATCAAGAATCGGAACGTTTAAATAATCCACATCCGCTTGATAAGACATCCAATTTAACGAGCTGAATTCGGCTGTCACATCTAATACCGCGTTGATATTTTCACCCTTGATTTGGTGAATATCTGAAGGGAACAAACGTCGCGCAAGATAAAGACCATCGTCTATTTTTTGCAGTGCTGGAACCGAATCGGTGCTTCTTGCCCAGCTATTATAAAGCTGTGTACTCCATAAGAACGGCATAAATATCCAGCGAATATAAATAGGTACCGTACCATCGGAACGTTTACGGAAGATCGTGGGTTTATTTAGAAGGTAGGCCAGACTGACAGTAAAAAAAGACAGGGCTAACCATGCCCAAGCTAATTGAAAATAGACATTGCTGGTCATGATAACCAACAAAACGAAAACCGCTGTAATCAATAAATAGTAACTTGGTTTAAACAATACAACTCTCCTAGAGTTCAGCCATAGTTAGGACAGATTAACACACCCCCCTCTAAAATAAAGTTAAGGGAAAAGGCGTTGTCTAGATGACACTTAATATCTAATGCCGGTTATCTGAGAATTAAACACCGAGTTTTCTACAATAATTTTTTCTAAGCGACGTGTGGCCTCGTTGGCTTTGCTGGATGTAAACAGTGTCACTTCCATGTCAGGAAGAGGCGGAAGATCATTATGGATAAGGAGATCATCTTCAACGGTATGATAGGGAACGATGGCAATACCAATGCCGGCACGAACTGCCGCAATCACCCCTGATCGGCTCTGACTTGTAAAGGCTATACGATAAGGGATATTTGCGGCATCCATTGCTTCACAAGCGTATTCACGATGTTTACAGCCTTTGGCAAACACCACTAATGGAAGTACCGCTTGAGTATGAACGAAATGATCTTTTGAACCGACCCAAACTAGCTCGTCTCGACGTAGACGAACACCGCCTTCTGTATCGGCAAGCATTTCTACAAGGGCGATATCCAGTTTGCCTTTTTCCAGCAAATCTACCAGATAATCAGGACGATAATCGCAGAATGCTTCCAGTTCCGCTTCGGGATAGCTCAGGATGAAATCCTGCAAAATGGGAGCAAGTGTTCGACTTGCGTATTGATCATGGGTGCCAAGTCGAACAACACCACTAATATCTATGTTTTGAAACGATCCGACGATTTGGTCATGAAGATTTAAAAGCTGCTGAGCATGAGCTTTCAACTGTACCCCAACCGCGGTCAATCGTACGCCATGTTGTCCACGTTCCATCAGCGGATTGGCAATCAAATCTTCCAACCGATTGAGTTGCATACTCACCGTAGAAGGGGCTTTATGCAGCTGTTTTGCGGCCTCTGTCAGGTTCAGAGTGTCAGCCACAACCATGAAAGTACGGAGTAAATTTATAGGCAAATCTCGCATTGTTGAGCCTTCAATAAAGTTGAACGTAGAATTTAATATTTATCGATTTACTGAATAAAAGCAAGCTCCTAATATAGCGCCGTTGATGGTTATTTATACACCTTTATCGGGTGTTTGAGCGAGGAGGTTTTCGATGCGTATTCCAATTACATTTGGCTTTAATCAAGTCATTAGCCACGGATTTGGTCTTTTTTTGTTCGCCGCATTGGTACCGACAATGCAAGGCTCTGTTGATATTAATAGCTGGCATCTCGCTCTCTCTGGTGCTCTAACGCAGGTATCCTATTTAGTTGGTGCCATGCTATTGGGGGTGATCGGCCCGCGTTTAGACTCTGGACGCTTGTTATTGGTCACTGGCACCTTGACCACGTCTCTGCTCTTTACCATGGCTTGGCTTGATAACACGACCACCATGATTTTTGTTCTCACAATTATGGCGGCAAGCGCGGCGATTAGTTGGGGCTCGATAGTCGAGTTGGTCACACGCTATGGTCGAGCTGATCGGACAGCCACCAACCTATCTATTGCTTCAAGTGGCACGGCATGGGGTTATAGTGTTAACGGCCTGATTATTTTGCTCATTGTTCCACTACTAGGCTGGCGTAGTGGTTGGATGGCGGCATCAGTACTTGGGCTTATTACCTTATTAGCTACCTATAGTTTGCTTAAAAGTGTTCGCTCGCAGGCACAAGATCAAGACATTGATGTGACTTTTGCTATGGGGACACGACAGTTATTTAAAACGGTATTGCGTGAGCGTACCGCGTTTCTGGCTTGCTTTATCTTATTATTAGTGGGTGCTTCAAGCATAACATTTACAACTTGGCTAAATACCTATTTGGCGGAACTGTCGCTACCACCCGCATTGGGCGGCTACACTTGGGGAATTATTGGCTTAACCGGCATGGTTGCGGGGTTTTTAATCGGCAAAATAGCGGATAAAAAGGGGCCTAGTGTCGCACTGTTAGGGATTTTTTCGATCTTCGCCTTGGGGCTATTGGCTTTTACTTATCGTCCTGCTCAGTTTGTTATGGTCGCCGGTTTTGGCTACGGCATGATGTATTTTCCGATTTGGGGCATTATCGCCGGTTGGGTCAGCAAACAATATTCGTCTAAAGCGACGATGCAGATTAATGGCATTGGTATGGTTGCTTTTGGTCTAGGCGGTGCGTTAGGTAATGTGTTTGCAGGGATGATCTACGATGCAACAGGCAGCTTATCTAATGTGTATATGCTGATTTGTGGATTGGGTGTCGTGTTATTTGTATTGGCAATGTATATTTTCTTGCATGAACGTCAATCTCAAAAGCCACATGCCGACAGCTTCTTACAACCAGAAATTTGATAGATATGGGTGTTAACTCACCTGTGAGCTTGTTTTTTTATGAGCGGATTGCCGGCCGTTAATGGCTGGCAATCAGATCGTTAAGCGCTTTCGAAATCAGGTCTTTTTTCACTAGGGTGTTTTTCACCGGTCGTTCGAACCAGAAATCCATTGGTTGATCAAAACCGATGCCGTGCATGTAGTTGTAGAGTGCTTTACGCAGTCCTTCCCCTAACATGTCATGATCGGTTCCTGTTGGGTCGGTGAAATCCACGTCGTTTTCGGCGAACAAAATATCTGGACGTGCCGCCAAGGTGATGCCGTATTCGTCTGGATTGATACCAATGGGGCTATGCGCCGTGGCTGCAAAACGATGCCAGAATGCCGATTGAAAACAACCTTGTTCCATCATCTGACGCACCATGTCTAATGCATCGATAGTTTCTTGTTCGGTTTGCGTTGGGAATCCGTACATTAAGTAAGAGTGAACCAAAATGCCCGCATCGCTAAAGGCTTTGGTAACACGGGCGACTTGTTCGACACTGACGCCTTTTTTCATCATTTTCAATAATCGATCCGATGCCACTTCAAGGCCGCCACTGACAGCAATACAGCCAGAGTCCGCCAGCAATTGGCAACGTTCAGGAGTGAAGGTTTTTTCAAAGCGAATATTGCCCCACCAACTGATCACCACCCCCCGTTCGATAAGACGCTTTGCCAGAGCAAACAAGGCTTTTGGTGGTGCCGCTTCGTCGACAAAATGAAAGCCGGTTTGCCCGGTTTCTTCAATTAATTCCTCAATGCGATCCACCAGAATCTCCGCACCAGCGGCATCGTAGCGATCGATGTAATCCAGTGTCACATCACAAAAGCTACACTTGCGCCAATAACAACCGTGGGCAATGGTTAGCTTGTTCCAGCGGCCATCACTCCAGATGCGATGCATGGGGTTGAGCATTTCGCACAAAGATAGGTATTCGGTGAGTGGCAGGCCATCGTAAACCGGCGTACCGACATCGGTTTGTGGTATGTCGTGCAGCTCGGCGTTTTCATTGTAGTGAACATAGGGCTCGCCGTTTTCGTCTTCGGCAAGAAAGTAAGTACGTACTAACTCGTCAATTTCTCGTTTGCCATCAAAGAATTCCAGCAAGGTCATAAACGGACGTTCGCCATCATCCAGACAAATAAAATCGACAAACTCGAAGACGCGAGGGTCACGCAAAGCGCGCAGCTCTGTGTTCACAAACCCTCCACCCAGCACTACTGGCAGATCAGGATTAATGTCTTTGCAGGTTTGCGCAATACGTAATGCACCCAGCATATTGCCAGGGAAAGGCACGGTTAAAGCCACAACGCTGGGTTGGGTTTCTTCCAAATATTGCTCAACCAATTGTTCGAGAATCTCAGAGCTGAAGCTTGGTTCGCCCATTAGGGTGTTGTAGAGATCATCAAAGCTTGGGTTCGCCGCCGCAAGTCGTTCACCGTAACGGCTAACCTCAAAATAAGGGTCGACACCTTGGGTAATTACTGCCGACAAATCATTGATAAACAGCGTGGCTAAATATTTGGCTTTGTCCTGTACACCCAGCTGACCAAAGGCCGTGGTTAAAATATCGCCGGAGACAGCTTCCATTTGCTCTATGGCATCAAATGCAGGGCCTTCAGGCAAGAAACGACGAGACGTAATGCGCAGTGCAAGACTGGAGTCTTTGCCTTGTAAAAAGCGAATGACAGGCTCGACACACAGGCGATAGCGATCAAATTCGGCCAAGAAGCAAAACACCGCATCGGGCAGCTCGTCGTCTTCAAAGGATTCAAAATTGTCTTCCACATGCTGGCGAATAATATCCAGCGCGGGGGCAGTCATCATTTCCAGAAAAAGTTCGATGGCAGGGTCGCGCTGCGTCGCTTCATAGCCCCGAGAGCGCAAAAAGCCCGTTAGATACGCCGTCGCGGGATACGGCGTATTCAGTTGCGTCATGGGCGGAGTCATTAGAAGAACGGTCATAGCTTGCCTTTAAAGTAAAACCTAATAGGGGTGAGGCGGATTTTAGCAAATGGCCTGAATAAAAGTCGTATTAATTCAAAGAGGGTTTAAAAATACTTCCATAGTGAACCCCAATTTCTTCACAATTGCGCGTTGCTTTGCCGCTATTGCGTCGATATGGTGGTTAACGGGTCTTTATGTATGTAAACATGATTGGATATCAGTATGAAAAAACAACTATTAGCCGTTTTATCCTCAACAGCCATTTTGGCAACCTCGACAATGACATATGCCAGTGATAGCAATACATTTTCGCCAGATCAACAGGAACAGATTGGCAAAATTGCTGCAGATTATTTAGTAAAACACCCAGAAATTCTGATTAAGGTGAGCCAAGAACTCCAAAAGAAACAGCAGCAAGCCGAGCAATCCGCTCTGACGATGTCGGCGGTGAAAGCTCATGATAATTTAATGAAGCTAGATGGTATTCCTCACATTGGCCCGAAAGAAGCCAAAGTAACCGTGACAGAGTTTTTTGATTATCAATGTTTGTATTGCCACAAAATGGCACCAGAAGTAGAACAACTGATGAAAGCCAATCCAAATGTGACGTTTATTTTCCGTGATTGGCCTATTTTTGCATCCCGTTGGGAAGCTTCTGGGACGGCCGCGACCACAGGGCTCGAAATTTGGCATCAAAAAGGACCAGAAGCCTACCTGAGTTACCATAATGGCATTTTTGCAACAGGTCATGATGAAGGTAAATTGACCAATGACGATATTCAAAAAGTAGCAGAAGACGCTCTAAAAGCGCCTTATAAGAAGACTTCTGATACACCTTATAAAAAGACCATTATGATCAATGATCAGTTGTCTCGTCAGGTTGGTTTCAAAGGAACGCCAGGGTTTATTATCACACCAGCTCATGGTGCCACAGTGAAAAACACTACAGTTATTGGTGGTGCTGTTGATGAGGAAACCTTACAAGCCGCGATCGACAGAGCGTTAAATAACTAATCGTTCGACTTTTTATCATAAGTCTAGGCTGTTGTTATGAAAACGGATTGTCATAGTGGTAAAGCGGTCGAAAAGAGAATAATAGGAAAGGGGTAAGGGAATGTTCTGCAAGATACGTTCCCTTACCTTTCATTTCTAATCACCCAGAAGTTAACGAACAAGCAAAATAGATTTGTCTGTGTGAGACGCTAAAAAGCTACCATGAGAGTGAAAAATATGATCTTTAAAGCTTGGTACATGAGATGCCATGACAACTAGGTCGACAGGGTTTTCATGGAGCCAATGGTTTAACGATTTGTCCATGTCGGCTGCTGGATCAGTACAGGGAATCACAACCGCTTCAAATGTTACGCCAAATTCTTTTTCCTGATCTTTGGCATAACGGTCTAATTGTTCCTCAAATTCTTTAAGATTATGAGCAATACCACTAGGAGCGGATGCCGTAACCGCAAGAAGAAACACCTTTGAAGAGTAGAGCTTGGCAAGATCACCTGTGACTTTTAACGCTTTTTCAAGTTTATCTGTATGAGATAAATCTACTGGCATCGCGATACTTTGATACATAACAAGCCTCCTAATTATTGTTGGACTACTTTAGAAGTGTAGAAGACTCTGACTTAAAAAAATGAATATATCTTGCAAAGATAAACCAATATTGAAGAAGGGAAGGGCTAACTTCCATTGTTAACCACCACGCCCCAGATTTGGAGCAGGTGGTTTCTAGTGAACGTTCAGCGAATAATGGCAATGACCACATCCATTACATTGGTATTGGTGGGGCCTGTAATGAAAATCGCATCCTGTTTACGTAAATAAGTACCGGCGTCAGCGCGTTTTAGTGCATCACGTACGCCAAGTAAATCCTTTGCTGTAGAACCATCGACAATGCCACCAGCCGCATCAGTAGGGCCGTCACTGCCATCAGTGCCAGCGACAAGAACAAGGATATTATCGTGTCCAACGATGTGCTCAGCAATGCCCAGTGCAAGAGCTTGATTACGACCTCCGCTGCCTGGATTGTCTGGTAATGTTACTGTTGGCTCACCACCAAAGATGTAAACGCCAGGCGCGGCATCAAGTAGTTGTTTGCTAATAGAGCGAGATAATATCTCCACATCATCATAAAGTGATTCGACATTTTCCATAACCGTATAGCCAAGCTCTACGGCTTTGCTGGCCGATGCCTCACGGGCAACTTGGTTGGTGCCAATTAAGGTAACATTCGCCGAAGATGGGCAACGCTGAATAGACCCGGTACCCGAACCAATAACACTAATGTCATCGCCTTCTACATCTGAGATCGCCAGTACGCGAACATCAGAACCTTTAAAACCTTCTAGTAATTTGCCGTCTTTGAGCAGAGAGGTTGCTTTTCGGCGAGTGTTGATTTGGCCGATGTTGTAGCCTGCAGCCAGCATTTGATCTGTGAGCTGTTGCCAGTCGGCCAGTGTTACATCATCGGGCAGTGCTTCCGACAATGCTGATGTGCCACCAGAAACCAAGAGTAATAATCGACTACCAGGCGCCATTTGCTCCACCGTAGAGAGCATTTTTTTACCTGCATCTAGTGAGTTTTGATCCGGTACTGGATGAGCGGATTCGATAACGGTGACATTATCAGCATCCCACATAGATTGATCCGTATGATCGTATTTTGTTACCAATAACGCTGGGCAACTTTGTTTAAGTGCGGCTAAAGCGCCGGCACACATGCCGCTGGCTGCTTTGCCGACAGCAATGATTTGATCTGGTTGAAAACCTTCAAATGCAGACACGGCACGGTAGGTTGCATTGTATCCAGCAACCGCATCAATAGCCGCATTGAAAATAGTGATAGCAGACTCTTTATCAACTGAATGCAAACTTATTCCCCTTATTCATTTGGTCGGCATAATACATAAAAAGCCGCATCAACAGGACTCACGTCACGATGTTGATGCGGCTTTTTGATATGCCTAAGACCTATGGATATTAACGACTATTTGCCAAATGGCCCTTGTAGACCATTCTGAGCAAGTAACGTACCGTAGATATTTGAATTCAACACCATCATTTCAGTATATTCGGCCACCAAAGCACTGCGTTTATCTGCGTCTTCGGTTGCGTTGATTGCGCCCCAGTAAGCCGCTATTTGTGTCGCACTTTCTGCTAGCTGTTTGATTTGCTTTGCAGAGAGATTGGCCACCGAGCTAGAGCTCACTTTGCCCACACCGTTTACCGTTTTTGCTCCGCCGTCAGTGTAACCTGCAGGAAGATCGCCTTTTAGATTAACGACTTTTCGGAACTGAATCACGTTGAAAATTTGATCAACGGCCTGTTTTGCACCTTCTACGCGAGAAACGTGCTCGGTGTCTGCCGCTGCGTGCGGAAGAAGTTCCATTTTGCCAACGTGTTTTTCATAGATATTACGATATGGAACCATAGGACCCGATAATTCGCCAGTATTTGGGTCTTTGAATAGATCGGCATCAATAGCGGCATAGCTAATTTGACCGCTGGTAAGTGCCGTATCAAGCGCTTCAATATCAACCACTTCGCCACGATCGTAATTAACCAGCACGGCGCCTTTTTTCATCGCAGAAAAAACCTCTGCATTGATGATGTCGGAGTTGCTGAATTTACCTATGTCTGCATTGAAAGCGCCTAGGCCAGTATGTGGACTGAGTACGTCTGCATCATGCGCTGCTGCAACGATACTAGCTGCATAAGTGAAGCCTTCGGACTCAATCCATTGCTGGTGGGCTGGGCGAGCATAGACAGACACTTTCATACCAAATGCGGCACCAAGCTTTGCTACTTCACGACCGATATTACCGTAACCAATTACGGCCAGTTTTTTGCCTTCTAGTTTAGTGGTCGGAAATTCTGCAAGATTTTTACCGGTATCGAAATCGCCAGCCACAACGCGATTATGCATGTTGGATACTTGAAGGTCTGGAAGCACTTTTAACAAGGCTTTCATTGCCGCTTGTGCTGTTGCACGTGAATTAAAGCTTGGTGTGTTCATCAAGGGGGCAACACCACCGTCGCCGTTACCACCACCCCAACTTGCAGAACCCATGTTGCCTGTACCGGCGCCAATACGAACGCCACCAAGCTCGAATTTTGATTCAGCCGGGAAAAAGGTCGCCGCGGCAATCACGGCATCGTATTGGCCTTCACTGGTTTCTGCTAAAAGCTCATCTTCACGGCTAAGGCTTGGTTGATAGAAGAAATGCACTTTGCCTTTCGCCAGCTCAGCTGCATCAGAAAGAGAGCCGACGTGGAATTCGCCGCCTTTAGATTGCACGTAAGTAGCGACTTCGCTGTAGTCTGCATGACCATCGGCATCAAATACCATACCGACAAGATCGGCGATCAAGACTTTGTAAGCGCGATCGGTATCGTCTACACGAATATCGCCTTCGGTTGTAGCCGATATGGCGCTTTCGAATGATTCACCTTGTGCCGCTAGCATGTCCTCTAGGACCGCATTTTTTGCACGTAAATAGCAGTACTGAATATTTTCTAGTAGTGCTGTGATGTCTTGTGTAGGGCGAATACCACCGATCCATGCACGATAATCACCAGGCGTGCCCGGGAAGGCATTAACGTATCGAGCCACATCAAGACCTTTTTCATGCATGCCATCGCTGTGTGTAATTCCTTCGTACCCCAGAATTTGTTTAGATTTGGCGATGATTTTAGCGTGTACATCAGGGTCTGTAATGTCGCTGTCTGTGACTTTTAATAGCGTGACCGCTGCTCCCCGAGAGTCTGCGTTGGCAACGCCTAATTCAAATAAATCGTTGTTGTCGATCCATTGGTTTACTTTCTCACGGTTTGCTGTTGAGCGGGCGTTCAGGGCGTAAACGTCACCAATCATTTTTTCGTTTCGTAGAATCGCAAACGTGGTTTCAGCAAATGCTAAGGTACTAAATGTATTGATAATACCGCCAAGCATTTGGTCCTTTTCGGCGTCATAAATGGGGCCAAGGTCAGTGGTTTTTTCACTGGTTAGCGGTGCTTTTGCATCTCGTGGTACGGCAATTTTAAGCTGGCGAGGAATGGCCCAGGAAGGATCTTTTTGGTTCGTATTGATACGAGCAAGTGCCGGCTTTGTCAGAGACACGACAAAGTAACCAGAGATGCCGCCGATGGCTTTTTGGAATGGCATGAATAGATTACATTTGCTTAGAACGCCATCAACTAGATGCTGTGCCCAAGGCATGGCACCAAGTAAAGAGGTCGCATCAATAACGGCATGATGTTCTTCAGGATTGGCATCAACCCATTCTAAAAGGTTCGTAATTTCTTGTTCGGTATAGGTGGTCGCGCCAGTTGTTTCATGACCAACACCGAAAAAGAGTTTCACACCTTTTTTTAACAGGGCGTCGGCGCTTGGAATGGCACCTTCACCTTCTGCGAATAAAATACGGCCTTCATCGCCATTGCTTGCGTAACGCTGCAATTCCGTGAGTTGCGTACCCCAAGATTGACGGAAGAATCCGCCCGCCTTGCCTTCTGCCGACTCAGGTTTAGGTGTATCGACATAGACGATTTGTGAAGCATCGTTTGCTGTCATTAGGTGCAATGCGGCGGCCGTAAAACCACTGTGGCCGCCACCAAGACCTACCGCCATACGATTGGATTTTGGGAAACCAAAGTAGCGATGGATTTCACGCATCATATCGTTTAGGACTTTGTCCGCAGGGTAACCACGGTGCATACCGCGACCGATTTCAGCCGTGGTAAAACTACCGATACGATTGCCTTTATCGTCTAATTTTGGGTAGTTTTCTTCTATCCAAGCGTCGAACTCAAAGCGTAGTTGACGTGCATCGACTTCATTTTGAGTCATATCCGTAATGGGACCCACACCAAAGAACTGGTTACTGGTTGCTTGTGGGGCTCCGTTTTTAGTTAGAGAAAGCGCACTGGCGCGAGCGGATTTGAGTTGCTCAATAGAAGTCATCTTTTTCATTACCTGCAAGATAGTTAAATACGTATGCTCTGGCGTTATGGCTATTCTAAAAACCAGGCAGAGGAGTCTCTGTCTTATCCCCACAGATAATGCTTCATCTATGCAGGCACCCTAACAGAGCATTGCTTCTTTTTCATAAGCACAAAGGAGCATAAGAAAAAATCTGTATAACATTTGTGCTAGTGCAGGAGTGTAATCTTGTTCAAACATGCAAAAGTGTTCTGAAAACGCCAAAATTATGCGTTTTACCTACAAGCTGATAAAGAGTGATGTATTTTAAAATAGGCTTTATAGTGTACAAAAACCAATGATGGTGGGCTTTGGTTGGCGATTTAGTTTGGTCGTAGCGTGATTTTCTACTTGCCATGTTAATGGGATGAATGTGACGAATAGTGCCAACTGGCGGGATAAGTGCTATTCCATTAATTTATCTTTAAAAGTGTCACTTAAACCTCCAGCATCGGTGTCAGATACCCCGATCCAAGCTGCTGCATTTGTTGTTCAACCCAATGTACTCGTTGACGAAGATAAGTCGTTAAATGGTTGGGATCACGTTTGCGTGGGTTGGGTAATAACACAGCCAGTCGTGCTGCTTGGTTCATGGTGAGCTGGCTGGCGGAACGACCAAAGTAATATTGGCTGGCGGCTTCAACACCATAGATACCTTTGCCAAATTCCGCGATGTTTAAATACACTTCAAGAATACGTTTTTTACCCCAAAGGGTTTCTAGGCCTATGGCTAAGCCAGCTTCTAGACCTTTGCGGATAAAGCTGCGCCCTGGCCAGAGAAAAAGATTCTTTGCAGTTTGTTGGGTGATGGTGCTGGCACCACGCAGTCCGTCGCCATCGTCGTATTGGTCGAGTGCTTTACTGATCGCTGTAAAATCGATACCAAAGTGCTGAGGGAACCGCTGATCTTCAGAGGCTACAACCGCCAGAGGCACATAAGGTGGCAACTTATCAATGCTGATCCAAGTCTGTTTGACCGGGTATTGGCTTTGCAGCATAAAAGCCGAGGTGGGGGGAGGTACAAACCGAAACAGTAATAAAACAATCACGAACAACAGCAAGAAACGCCATACAACAAACCAAATCCTATCGAATATACCTTGTTTACGTTTTGCCATTTATTGTCTCTTGATAAGTTGAGCGGGGTTTTTAACCCAGATTGCGCATAAGTATAAACAAAAAATGATGCGGCCTCCTGTTATTCTCATTCGAGTTACCAGAATAAAAATCTACGCGGCAAATAAGAGCATTTAAACGTTTATGATTTTTTTACAAATGAATGTCTTTCATTCTGTGATTTATTTCCTGTAGTATGCGCCCACTAACCTTTAACCCTATGTAAAAATTGATCATATACAAGATTTTAGAAATAAGGCAAATATATTAATGGCTGATTTTAAAACCCATGTGACTGTGGCGGCCGCACTGAGTGCGCCTTTGGCGGCTACCAGCTTTATTATGGGCTTCGCCAACATGAACGAGGCGATTTTTTACGCCTTGGCCGGCACGCTTGGTGGCTTGTTACCAGATATAGACGCCGATNACTCGGCGGCTATTCGATTAATATTTCGGCTGTTTGGTGCTTTGGCTGGTGGCTTAGCGATTGCCTTTGGCATGGATAAGTTATTGCCTTGGCAAATTCTCGCGCTAGCGATTGTCAGCTATCTGCTGGTGCGGTTTCCGGTTCGCTGGGCGTTTGAGCAATTCACCATACACAGAGGCACATTGCATAGTGTATTGGCGAATACGATGTTTGCCATTCTTGCTGTGCCAGCGGCGTATCATTTGTTCGCCTTGCCAGAGAAAACCGCGTGGGGTATTGGTGCCTTTGTGTTTCTTGGTGCGACCATTCACCTGGCTCTTGATGAGTTATATAGCATCGAGCTTTCTGGAATGCGCATTAAACGTTCATTTGGTTCGGCAATGAAGCTCACCGACTGGGGGGAGCCGCTGGCTTCGGTCGTGTTAGTTGTTGGCTGTGTTGTCGGTTACTGGCTTAGCCCAGCTGCGGATGCTTGGCTGGATGCCTTTGCTTGGTGGCCCGAGCACGAAACGTTAGCCACATGGTTGGTGCAAGAGCTAAAGGCACTCCCTTCGCTTTGGAGCTAGAAAATACCATCATAAGACAAAGACTGGCTTATGAAGACATAACCCAGTCTGTGGCGTCTTTCTTACGTTTGAATACCTTGATGTCTGCCGAGATAAACCAGCTGATCACACGGATAAGTAGGTTTTGCCAAGGGCTTTTGCCATAAATAGCAATGCGATCAAATTCACTACCGAGTTTTTGGCTTAATAAAAATTCGGACCACGCACTTTTTATACTCCAACCTTTGAATTCACTGATGTCGACCAGTAAGGCTGCATAGGGTGAATGAATCGAATAAATCGCCGCTTCTAACTGAGGCGTGATGCTTTCAAAATCCCTGTCACTTGGGTGGCCTGATGTCTTCATGCTGAGTAACAGCTTGTCGTTATAACGCTTTGCATTCAGTGTCACACCGTTTTGATAGACAGACATAATCCGCTCCTAAGTAGCTTGAATAGATAGGTTCACTGTAAAGCAAAGTAGTCGATGTGAAAGTTGATTAACTCAGCATAGATAGTCAGTAAAGGCGGTGAAATTTGCGTTTTTGGTCGCGAGTGTCAACAAATCGACCAGAAAAAGAGAGTATCGTTTAAAGCGAATGACGAGCGTGGGAATGCTTGTGCTGTTAAGCCGAGCCCTAGTGTTTTATAGGTTTTCTATTTGATCAAATTGGATAGGCCTATCTCAAAATTGAAACTGGTTACTGAATAAACAATTATAAAAGAAATCAGTTTTGTGTTCCTATCAAATCCCTTTGAAGCATTGTTCACAAAAATAAAAATAGGAACAGATTATGGGTGATAGACAGAAAGTGCAATTTA
This sequence comes from Marinomonas sp. CT5, assembly GCF_018336975.1. Taxonomy (NCBI): domain Bacteria; kingdom Pseudomonadati; phylum Pseudomonadota; class Gammaproteobacteria; order Oceanospirillales; family Oceanospirillaceae; genus Marinomonas; species Marinomonas sp. CT5. The sequence goes on from NZ_CP025572.1 coordinate 216,863, forward strand.
TTGGGTTGCTGATTGCGGAAACACTGATTGCCACCGCTTTTACGGTACAGCTCACTCTGATAGATTTTATGACAAGAGGTATGAGTTTAATTCTGATCTGGTTACTCGCAGCATTCGCCATGTTTTCTGCTTTTTGGTATCTAAAGATGTACCGCTATCAACACCAGATGCATCAGTCTATTGTCGATGGGGTGGCTAAGTACGCAACCAATCATACATCCTTGGCTATGCCAACGAAGGCGGATGATTTAGCGCTTTGGATCGATAATGCTCTGCAACAATTAACACTTCCTAATCATGAAAACCTACCAGTAACTGAGCCGCTGGCAGCAGCATCATTGCAGAGTAAAATTGATGTACTGAGTCAGATTGCGAATAAACAGGAACAAGATCTAGCGGAGATTCTAGAACATCGCCAACATAGTGCTCCGCTCATTCAAGGCGTTGCGGCCAATACCAACATCATTACGCAAAAAGTGGGAACTCTAGTGGACGATGCTAATCAAGGTCGCACAAACCTACAGCTGGCCGAAGGTGTTCTTCAGGAGCTCACTCATCAAGTCTCCTCAACCTCAGATGTGATTAATCTGCTCTCTAACAACTCAGCGCAAATTTCGTCTGTTTTGGATGTGATTCGTAGCATTGCTGATCAAACAAACCTGTTGGCGCTTAATGCGGCCATTGAAGCGGCTCGTGCTGGCGAACAAGGCCGAGGGTTTGCCGTTGTCGCCGATGAGGTTCGCAATCTTGCTAGCAAAACTCAGCAATCCACCCAAGACATTCAAGCCATGATTGAAAGCCTTCAAAAAGGCGTCTCAGAAGCGGTGAAAAATATCGATGGCAGTGTTCAGTCGGTACATAACACCGTCGAGCTGTCTAATAAAGCGGGTGAGTCTTTGGCAGACATCTGTAATGAGGTGACTGAAATTAACCAACTCGTTAACGAAAACTCCGTCAAACAAGTCAATATCGGTAAATTGGCAGTGGAAGTAAATGAGCGATTACAGCGCCTTAATGAACGAACACTGGAAGCTAAAGCACTTTCAATACAGCTTCAGGAAACCATCTCTTAGAAAGTTATCTCTTTAAGTGAATTCGGCAAATTTAGTACAGAAAGAGGTGATTATACCGCCTCTTTTTTGGCTTGGCGTTTACAGCGTTCAGAGCAGTATTTCACCTGCAGCCAATCTCGCTGTCATTTCTTACGCCATGCGAAGGGACGCTGACAGGTGGGGCAAATTTTTTCGGGTAAATGGGGCTTTTTATGCGTCATAGCTGCTTATACGTAAACAGCCATGGCTTAGGTTCAGTGCATTTTTACAACTTAAATTACGCTGCTTGATGCGACAACACTCCGCGACGAAATTGCAGAATAATCAGCAAGATCAAGAATCCCACCGCCAAGCAGAATGGAAATAATACCGTGGTAACAGAATAGGCTTCTAACGCCACCACAGAACAGACATTACGTAAAATCATAATGATGAAGAAGACACGACTGTCTTCAAAAGGTCGATGGTAGGCTTTTCGGAAGGTCGGCCCAAATCCTATCATATCGATCGTGGTTAGAATCAACACTGCCCACAAGGGATCATTGGTAACGTACCAAAGTGGCAAAGACGCCAAAGCCAGTGCGAGAAAGACCCAATCCAATTTAGTGATGGTGGCATCACCGCGTTTGAGATAGGCCAGTATGGCTATCAAAATGGTGACAAAGCCAGATAGTCCAATGGGCCATGCGCCCACGCCGCCTTCGGCTTCGAGCTGAGCAAAGAATACGATGGTGGTGGTAATGCCCCAAATCACCCACGAAAATACATGCGGCTTCACTTTGCCACGCAGGATCAGCACAATGTAAGGCACAAAGCCAATCATCGCCAACGCAATGGCGATGCCACTAAAGATAAGCTTGATATTGAAATCCATCTGCCGCCTTGCTCCATTTGATAGCGTAAAACTCGATTCTACCGACTTTGCAACGAAATAGACGCACAAAACACGTCAAATTTGCACCAAAATAGGTCGTTTAAAGTGGATTATGGATTGTCTATTCAGCGATAGTCAAAAAGGTTTTCAGCGCCTAATTTTAAATTGCCCAATTGTTCTTTGAGATGCTTTACAATCCTGAAATCATCAACACACCATAGAAGGGCAAAAGCCAAATGAATCCATCGAACACGGAAGAGGGCTCCCGCTTAGTAGGAAAAGGCGTGTTGTTGTGCCTAGCTGCTATGTTGGTATTTGCCTCGCAAGATGCCGTGACGAAAATTCTTGTGCAGGACATGTCGGTGGCACAAGTTGTCTTAGTGCGTTATTGGGTATTTGCTGTGTTTGCGATCGTGTGGGTGATGCGCAAGAGTACGATTCGTCATGCGCTACGATCAGTTCGTCCTAAGTTACAAATATTACGTTCCTTATTATCCATTGCTGAAATTGCGATTTTTAACTTGGCGTTACGTCATCTTGGTTTGGCTGAATCCCATTCCTTAATGGCGGTGTTTCCATTGCTGGCTATTGCCTTGGCGGCGCCCATTTTAGGAGAGCGAGTAAGTCTGAAATCTTGGCTGGCCGTGTGTGCTGGTTTTATCGGAACATTGATTATCCTTCGACCTGGTTTGGACGTTTTTAAACCTGAGTCTCTGATACCGCTCAGTGCCGCCTTATGTTTTGCTGGTTATCATGTGGTCACTCGTCAAGTAAGTTCGGCGGGCGATGGTTTTAATACCAACATACTCTATATGGCCTTGGTCGGGTGTGTGTGTGCAACCGTTTTTGGCGTCACCGTATGGCGTGAGCCGAGTATGCAGGAATGGATTCTATTGGCCGTGATTTCGGTGTTGAGTGTGGCCGCTCAGCTATTGTTAGTGAAAGCCCTAGAGTACGCGCCAGCCTCCGTGTTACAGCCGTTCAATTACAGCCTATTGGTGTTTGCCACTGTTATTGGCTTTTTAGTATTCAGAGAGCTACCAGACAGATGGACCATTATTGGGGCGGGGATTGTCATTGCCAGTGGTTTGTATGTGATTTACTTGCAACGCCGCCACGATTAATGATCAGCTAAATGTATCAAGTCATACTATGTTAGCTGGTAAGTGACATTTTCCTGTGACTGTAATAACGATAAAAACGAAGGAAGTAATTGATGGGATCTGATTATAGCCATTACATGCGTCGATTATTGGCGACCATAGGCATCATTGCCATCGCGCTGAGTATTTTTTTATTGTTATGGCATTTGGCCTACGTGCTGGTAATACTGTTTGGTGGCGCGTTATTTGGCGTGTTTTTGGTCGGGCTGGCCAGTCCGCTACAAGTTGTTTTACCTCTGCCTCGTTGGAGCTTGGTAGTGCTGGTGGCAACCGTATTGGGTGGTTTGTTAACCTTCGCCTGTTATGTCGCAGGCCCTGCGATTGCCGATCAAATGGTGCAATTAAGCGAGCAGTTGAACGGTGGTTTAAACCAGTTACAAACTTACCTCAAGCAGCAAACTTGGGGAGAGCACTTGCTAAATTGGGCAAGAGAGCAATGGCAGCAAGCGCCGTTGTCTCCAGGAAAGTTAATGGGTCAAGTGACTGGCGCGTTTTCCTCCATCTTTGGGGCCTTTGCTGATCTCTTTGTGATGCTGTTTATTGGCTTTTATTTGGCACTTCATCCAAAGCCTTATATTCAAGGCTTTTTGTTCCTCTTTCCACGAGAAAAGCGCGACCGCCTCAACGAGGTTATGTCGGCTGTTTATCACGCACTAAAATGGTGGTTGATTGGACGAGCGACCTCCATGGCGGCGGTTGGTGTCTTAACGGCGGTTGGTCTTTGGGTACTGGATATGCCGCTGATCATGGCGCTTGCCGTGATGGCAGGTTTGCTATCGTTCGTGCCTTTCATCGGTCCCATAGCCGCTGCTATTCCGGCAATTTTGGTGGGGTTGATTGAAGGCCCAACCCAAGCGCTTTATGTGGTGATGGTGTACTTCATCGTACAGTTGTTGGAAAGTAATATCTTAACACCCTACGTGCAAAAAAAAGCCGTTTCACTCCCGCCTGCCGTCATGTTAAGCGGCCAAATGTTAATGGGCGCTGTCTTCGGTTTGCAGGGCTTGGCGCTCTCTACTCCCATGTTGGTATCCCTGATTGTTATCGTGCAAATGCTGTATGTGTGCGACGTATTGGGTGAAAAGATTCGTCCTTTGGGTCAATGATGCTTTATGCTCAATATTGAACGGTTTCAGTGAGCAACGGGAGTTTATTGATGAAATTTATCGAACCGCTGTATGAAAGAGCTCAGAGTATGTGGCTGGGCACAATAGAAGTACTGCCTTTATTGTTCATCGCGGTCGTGGTGTTGATTCTGACTTGGTTTTTGTCTGCGGTTTTAACCAAGCTGCTAAGACAATCGTTAAAAAGAGCCAATATACGACCTTCGTTGCGCGATCTATTCATTACCCTAAGCAAGGTAACGCTATGGACGATCGGCGTGCTGTTTGCAGTGACGATTATTTTCCCCAGCCTCACACCGGCTAAGTTATTAACCGTCTTGGGTTTAGGATCAGTGGCGGTCGGCTTGGCGTTTAAAGATATATTTGAAAACTTCTTTGCTGGTATCTTGATCATGCTGCGTAAACCTATGCGGATCAATGATTATGTGAAATGCGAAGGGGTCAGTGGTCGAGTTGAAAAGATCACCGTACGAGAAACCTACCTGCGAAAAATCGACGATCAACTCATCGTCGTGCCGAATAGTTTTCTGTTTAAAAATCCTGTCTACATATTGACGGACCTAGGTAGTCGTCGCTTCGATCTGGTGGTTGGCGTGGCATATGGCGAAGATGTAGATAAAGCTCGTGAGGTCATTACCAAAGCATTAGAAAGTATTGAAGAGATAGACCAAAAACGCGGCGTCGAAGTGTATGCTCGTGAATTTAATTCTTCCTCTTTAGATTTTACTGTTCGCTGGTGGGCGCAATCTGATCCACTTAGCCTGCACGTTAGCCGAGACAAAGTGGTAACGGCCATTAAATACGCGCTAGACAACGCCGGTATCGAAATTCCTTTCCCATATCGTACGCTGACGTTTAAGGAGCCTCTAACGCTCAATAGCGGTAAAGAAGGGCCTGCGGCGCAGGAAAATGGGAAAAATAAGCCATAGTTACTTTTGTATTCGGCTCAACGGTCATCATGGCACTCAAATATTTTGGTTGCTTAGAGACACTCCGTATAAATGGTTAGATCCTGTGTCTCTTATTGATACGTACTGGGGCTCTGGGCCCCATTCTTGATGAAATAGAGCTTCAATTTGTTACTAGTGTACTTCAGCCCAAGCAAAGCCTTGTAAGTTTTTAAACTCAAAGGTGTCTGTTTGAATATTGGCCGTCACATTGAAGATACCCTCATATTTGTCTACATATGGTATAAATTGGTTATCGCAGTTTGCTTTGGCTTTTATCAGAGATTTTGAATTGCCGGATTCCAGTGTGATTTCGAATTCCACTGGAATCTTTGAGCCGTCTGGAGCAGTCCAGAATTTCGTTGGGGAAAAGACAATGGAATCCATTTGCCAGACAACTTCGGGTCGTATTGCACCATTTGTTGTAGTGTTGTTTTGATTATAATAAAAGCTTGCGGTATTTACATTTTCCCACTGGTTGGCTGGATTTGCTTGAACCATTGAAATCATGAGTGCTGCGGGGCCAGCTAATTGCTGGTTTAAAGATGCCGGGAACTGTATTGCAAAGAAACGCCAGCTGGCTTTACCCAGTTTTTTGAGTGAGTCGGTGGTAAACCCTTGTACTACATAATCTACCCATATATGACCAGAATCTCCGGCCATGTATGGCTGGTTGTTTTTCTTAATAGTGAAGTGCTCTACCTCAAGTAAGGGAAGAGAATAATAGTAAGAGCCTTGTCCCTGCATTGTGTCTTCAGTGTCTTCAAGGTAATTCTGAACACTGCCTTGGTATTCGTTCGAAATGGCTTCGCTCTGCTCCTTAGACAAGTATTGTGGAAGAAAAGATTGAGGCCCATAGCCAACTTGAATTGCGCCAAAGGCGTCATGCAGGATGATGTTATATTGCCATGTATCTAAGTGAAACGAGATATCAACCCCAGAGAGTTGATAGCGTGCTCCTGCCTCTCCCATTTTGCCTGAGATGAGTTGGATTGATAGAGTGTCGATTTTTTCAAATAGATCGATGTCGATTTTAAATGGTTTTTTGTATTTTACCTTAGAAGGGGAACTAAGCAGAAAAGGAATAACGACATATCCATTAGTATCTTGGTCGCACAATGACCATTCGGCAATGTAGGGCGGTTGTTTAGGAAAGTCTTGTTGCTGTTGAACAATGGTACTGATGCCTGCCATTTTGCTACTTTGTTTGTCTATCAGGCTTCCATAAAAGCACCACGACGACATACTGTATTCAGGGTGATTAATCGATAACCAATTTTGTAACCCCACCGGACTACTCCCTTGAGGTAAAACAGGTTGTTTATTGTAAGAGCAGAGTGTCGAGTTAGAAGGGGGGCTTTCCTGAGTGTCTTGAGTTTCTATGAGGGTGAGTAATCGCCTTAGTAACCGTATCATAAGCTCTCCTTGAGTCTCCTTGATTCAAACACAACCCCGATTCACTTCTTTAGCCTTATTGTGTTTGGTATTAAATTCATCTCTTGGGAAATGATGAACTCCCAAGACGAGTACCATTAATAACTCGATTTAGGTGATGAATTCAGAAAAGAATCTCTCGTCACCTTAGCGCTCTTTTAGTCAAAAAACCACTATTTAAGGGATTTGACCCTTTTAATTCGCACTAGACAACGCCTTCGCACTAGACAACGCCTTCGCACTAGACAACGCCGGTATCGAGATCCCTTTCCCGTATCGTACGCTGACGTTTAAAGAGTCTCTAACACTCAATAGGATCAGCCATCAGGCGCAGAGTGTAAATAAGAGATGGAGCCAGATGAATTAATTTTCATCTGGCTCCAATTGTTGTTAAAGAAGAGATTGAGAAGCTAATAGGTAGGCGAGTGATGCCCAGAAAGAGTGATTGGGCACCGAACCAGATGCATTAATTTTCACCTGACTCATTGTCATTTCGCTTAATCCAATCGAAAACTTGGTCAGCAACCTGATCTGAGTTCGAGTCCATCATTGGTACGTGAGAGTTACCCACTATTCCCAGCGCTGGAAGATCGATTACCTCTACGTTGCCGCCGAGATCCTGCAACTGAGCAACATAGGCATCCACCTGAGCTCTATATCCCTTCCATGTTTCAGAACCACCTATGTAATCGCCCCACACAAATAGATGCGGCACTTGTGCTGCATTTCCGATATCAGCAGGAGCAGAAGCTGGCTCAATTACGACCACACCACGAAATAGCTCAGGGTGCTTTGCAGCCGCTTCTAAGGCAAAGTTTCCTCCTTGGCTGTGTGCCACCAACCAAACGGGACCAATTTTTTCCACCGCAGCATAGTAGGCATCGAGTGTTATCGCGCCATGGTCAGTCCAGCGAGGGACGAATTGTGAGCAGAAGTAATCTAGCTGTTCAATCGGGAACTTCAGCTCTGGAAAACTAGCTGCTAGGCGATTTTCATCTTTGCAACTCGATGCTGGACCGAATCGAAACAAACTCCAAGCTTCGTTACGTGTGCGGAAAATCGGTGATGTATCGTAGATCTCTGGATAGGGTGACCAGCCAGCACGGCCACGCTCTACCGCGTCACAAACATAGGTATCGAAGCCTTTGCGTAAGAAGTACATTTGCCATCCGGGTCGCCCATCAGGGGTCGTTTCCCAAGTGACACCCGTCATGGCTCCACCGTGCCAAAACATTAATGGACTGTCGAATACTGGTTTGGCTTGACGTGTGAATTGTACGTAGGCCTGACCTGTGACGTAGTCGCCGTTAAGGTCTACGAATCGAGGCTTGGCATTACGAGCAACCTGAACTTCACGGGTCGGTTGTCCTTCCAAGGTAATTATGCGTCCACCTGAGAAAAAACTTCCGATCTCGGAGATACTTATCTGATTTTGCTTTTCTGAATACATTTTCATTCCCTCTAATCGACATCACGGGCGTAAAGAGTTGATTGGTCGATGGCGAACGCACGGATACGAATGCCGGTTGATAGAGCCTTACCTACTACATCGACTACTTTGTCCATCGCGGTTTCTATCACCGCTCCTTGTCGGTACTCGTTCGCTCTAAATTGCATATCTACGTATACGGGTAGCGGAGTCACAAATGTTGAGCATGAGAAAACGACTTGGCATTTTGCTGGATCGGCCCGCAGGACTTCTCGCATCATGTGCTCTAAACCCGCTTGGATTGTTTCATTCTGCTCCCGAACCGCAGCATCCAATGTCTCTGAGTAAAAAATTTTGATAACAGGCATTATTCGCTCCTACCCGTAAACTAATGTTGGCAACCAAAGCGACAAACTAGGTATATAAGTCACTGCGATTAGGAGAATAAGCAGAATTACCATGAATGGCAGTACGCCTTTTATGGTCTCTGCAACTGGCGTTTTGGTGATCGAACTGAGGACAAAAATATTTAGCCCGATTGGTGGTGTTAATAGCGCAAGTTCCATGTTGATAACCATCAGCACTGCAAAATGAATTGGGTCGATTCCCATCGGTGCCAAAAGTGGAAGCAGTATTGGTAAGGTGATCAACATGATCGCAAACACTTCTAGGAATGTGCCCAACACCAAAAATAGAATATTGATGACTATTAAGAACTGCCAGGTTGCTAAATTCAGGCTGATTACCCAGTCTGCTAGATTCTGAGGAGCACCTGATTTCGTTAACCAATGCCCAAAGGCTAGAGCTGTGATAATGATCATGACAATGGATATTGTGGATTTCATCGAATCCCCAATAATCGGAATGATGTCCTTCATTCCGCAGCCTTTGTAAACGAATACGCTTACAACGATAGAAACCAGCGCTGCAATGCCAGCAGATTCGGAAACGGTCACGATACCGCTGTAGATTCCCCCGAGTATGACGACAGGCACAGCAATAGCGGGAAGCGCTCGAATATTAACAGCGACAAATTCATCTTTCGGCAGTGGTGGTTGGCGAGGGTAATTGCGCCGCTTCGCAATCCATATCGAGTATGTAATAAACAAGGCTGCTTGAATCAAACCTGGAATGACACCGGCAAGGAATAGTCGTGGTACTGATTCCTCGGCAATAATCGCGAAGACTATAAAAGCTAAGCTTGGTGGAATCAGAATACCTAACGTACCGGATGCACCGACCAGTCCTACAGCAAAGGAGCGGTCGTACTTTTGATTCAGCATGGCCGGAACCATGATTAATCCCATCGCTACCGCTGTGGCGACGGATGACCCAGAGATTGCAGCAAAGATCGTTGTTGCCGTGACACAAACGATACCAAGGCCTCCGGTGAAGCGCCCAACCCAGGCATTTGCCCAGTCTACCAGTGCTTGTGCGATCCCTCCCCGCTGCATGAATGTAGCGGATATTATGAAAAACGGGATCGCTAGCAGTGTTATTGAATTGAGATGGTCCACATATATTTGGGCGAGAGCCATCAGAGGCGTGCCTTCTATGTAGAACATCACTGCGGCGAGTAGCCCCAAGACGATATAGATAGGGATACCTAGTGCGAGAGCCAATAGAAGGGCCACACCTACGTACAAAAATTCCATGATTAGTCTCCAAGCAGTTCGTCTGAATGGGAAGCCGATGGCAACTGATTCGAGTTGACAAGCTCACACCAGAGACGTGTGAGATAGGCGATGCACTGAAGCGCCATCCCGGTAGGAAGTGCCAAATAGTAGATCCATTTGGGGAGCCTCAGAGTGCTGTCTCCTTCCTCACCTAGCATGTGAGCAAATTCGACAACCGCGTATCCTTGGTAGAAAAACAGTACAGAAAAAGTCAAACCCATAAGCGTAGCAAGGATACCCAGTGTGCGTTGTTTTTTGGTTGATAATTGGGCAACGACAAAGTCGGCATTGACATGTCCCGCGTTCAACGCGAGTTCTCCGATTGATAAAAACAGAGCCCATACCGTTAAATAGATGATGACCTCAGTGCCCCAATCAGGGAATGCGTGGGGAAAAAAGTAGCGTGTAATGACCACCGCACATAGGAGCAACAAAGCACATGCCCCTACAGCACCTGCCAGCCATTTAGATGCACGAGTGAGCCAGGTAGCAAAAATTACCATATGGATAACCTCCAGCTTGAAAGGGGGAGAACTATTTTGTTCTCCCTATGCTGATCAGTTGAGCTTATCGAGCTCAGCCGAGACCATTGCAACGAAATCTTTTGAGATTCCGAGTTCTTCAACCACTTCAGGCTGGCCGAGGAGAAGGCGTTGGCGCATATTTTCTAGGCTTTCAGGGGTTGGATCGACAGTCTCTATGCCATTTCTTGCACCAATATGACGAGCTTCCAATTGGTGCTCGGTAGCGACATAGCGAACCTCGTCAATCATGTCGTTCCAAGTAAGAGTAATAAGGTTCTGAATTTCTGTCGGATATTTGTTCCAAGATCTTAGGCTAATCATTGGCACGTATTGCAGATAAGCCTGGCGGTCTTCGAATCCGTAGCGAATACCACTCTCCCAGAGCTTTGCAGAACGTACCGTTTCCTGTGTGGACCAGATGCCATCGACTGTTCCTCGTTGGAGAGCCTGAGGGAGATCAGAAAGCGGAATTGATACAGGATTAGCGCCGAACGTTTTATAGCGCTGAACGTTCGCTGCGCCGCCAGGAACACGTATTTTCATACCATCCATATCTTCTGGTTTCTCTAACCGCTTATTGGTTGTGAATACCGTTCCATATCCTAGGTCGAACCAGCGCCCAATTACTTTAACGCGAAGCTTTTTCTCGATAAGACGATTTAACTCATCACCAGCTGGACCGTCCCAAACGGCGTGAATTTTCTCTGGACTGGCGCCATAGAACATAGGTAACAGGACAGTACCGGCTTCAGGGATGATTTTAGAGAAGTGTTGATGCATGGGAGCACCCATATCGATAGCGCCTTGCGCAAGCGCTGTCGGCACGTTTGCACCTTTGTATTGAGCCGCTGCGTGGAATACACGCACTTCAAGCTGACCGTTGGAGCGCTTGCTTAACTCATTTGCAAATTTAACCATCGCTACATTTCGCACATGGGTAGGAGCGGTGTCCAACGAAATATCTAGTTGGTAGTCTGCAGCAAACACTAGGGGGGTGAACACGGCTAAAGTGCAGGTTGAGATTAGCCCAGTGAAAAAGCGTTTCATAGATATCTCCTGTTTTTAGAATTATTTGATCGAGAGGTTCAGTTTACTTCTTACACAGTATCAATAATAATTATGTTTTTAAGGGTTAGGTATTATATAAGGTAATAGTTTGTTGAGATCCAAGGATATCGCGTTACTAAATGATTTCGTAGTTCTCTGTGAAGTAGGCAACATGACTCGGGCTGCCAAAGAATTGAACACGACCCAATCAGCGGTGACTCAAAGAATGCAAAGACTTGAGTCCGCATTGAATACATCGTTGATGAAAAGGCATTCGAGAGGAATAGAACCCACAGAGCAGGGTAAGATACTGCTGAGTTATATTTCTCGGCTGAATCTACTAGTTGACGATGCAATAGCTGAAATTGCTGCTTGGGAAGGATCCCCTGTCGGAGCCGTTTCGATAGGTCTTCCTCCATCCGTGTCAGCAGTTCTTACGACGCCTCTAATATTTGCAGTGAAGAATTCTCTACCAGGCATAGAGCTGACGGTAGCCGAGGCATTTTCCGGTTACCTCGAGGGATGGTTAGAGACTGGCGAGATAGACTTTGCTTTTGTGTTTAATCGAACCTCTACTCCGCAAATTGAAGTCACTCACCTGCTTTGTGAAGAGCTTTATCTAATTTGCAACTCAGAGTTGAATAGCAAACTCCCTGACGAGTTGGAGGTCAAAGATCTAGAGCGTATTCCACTCATTGCTCCAAGTCGGCGGCATGGCCTTAGAACAGAAGTACAAAAGGAAGCAAACAAACAAGGAATCGATCTAAATATCGTGCTTGAGATCGATGCAGGGCACCAGTTGATAAGGCAAATTGAGTTAGGTTTAGGTGCCGCAATTTTGGCAAGGTCGTCCGTTATGCCTGAACTTACCACAGGAACCCTATTTAATAAGCGTATTGTGAAGCCTTCGTTTACACGTACGGTATCCTTGGCTGTTCGACGGCAAAAAGCGGAGTCTTATCTACTTAAGCGGGTTGAAGAGGTGCTTCTTAAAGTCGTTACGGAACTGATTCAGACGGATAAATGGCCGGCTGATATATATGATCAATCAACCAGATAAGAACATCATATTCCAAAAGAAGAGATTGGACGGATTCGATCCGCTACGCATTCAGAGATGGCACTGGGGAATGACAGATTCAAAGAAGAGATTGAGAAGTTAACAGGTAGGCGAGTGACGCCAAGAACGCGCGGTAGGAAACCGAGCCAGATGGATTAAATTTATCTGCCCCCAAGGCCCCATAAAATGGAGGGATTACCATTCCTGCTGGAGCAGTTGCGGCAGCGTTTTACGGCAAACACTCTCTTGCTGTAGCATTTTTTCTAAGGTATTTCTTGCATTATGTAATGCGGTTAACTTAAACGGGGGAATTTGGCTCGAAGGTGGAAGCTGAGTGCTCCAATAGAGATTAATAGCCGCAACTGTTTTTTGTTTAAAACGTATAGGCAAGGCAATGGCGGCTAAAGGAAAGGGTGGAGGAAATGGGTGCTCCCAGCTGCCGGGGATACGTTGATAGATACCGCAGGCTTTTTCAGCGGCTAACTGTTCAAAGTTAAGTCCACTGTAACCTTGCTGTGAGCGGTGGTAAATATTATTTTCGCTATAGAGTGCCCGTCCCGCAGCAGACAGTAATGGGCTAAACCTGATGTCCATTATTCTTTCAGCTGCAGACCTGATATTGCTATAGGAAAAGTTGCTTTCCAATATAACCGGTGCCCCCCTGTGAAGATAGACAATATCAGAGTACATGCTTGTTTCTTTATGGAGCTGAGTCAGGATAGGGGATAACTCTCTGGCCAGTAGGTATTTATCATTATCATCCTGGCCTCGGCTATACAAAACAACATACTGTTTATCCTTCAGCTTGCGGTAAACCACGCCCAGATCCTGCAGATCATCCAGCAACCTTTTTACAGTTGGCTTAGGTATCTGTGTCAAAATATGAATATTTTCCAAGCTAAGAGCTCCGCTTTCACTGGCATTTATGGTGTCCATAATCAGCTTTGATTTCTGCAGGGCTTTAGAGTGCATCTTGCTTTAGACCATTATGTTTAATTTTAGAAAAATTGATTAAATAAATATGGTCGATAGTTCATTCTGACGCAATAGCATTTTTGAAGACTGACCGGTCCGGTAAAAGATTTGATTCCGTATTGTGGAACCAGTAAATCGGCATCATTCCACGTTATGAAGTAGCGTATGGGATTCATACGAAATCTACTTTAAGGAGTATATGCTGTGAGTTCTTCAATTGATTTAACCCGTAGACAATTAATAAAAAATGGCGGTCAGTTAGGGGTACTGGCAGCAGCTGTTCAGGTGACCCCAAGTTGGGCCTTATCTGCACAGAATGGAGTCAACTCCCCTGATCAACTCTTGAAATTGAGTGCTGTAGATCTGTCCCAAATCATCAAAAATAAGCAGGTCAGTTGTTTCGAGGTCATGAACAGCTACTTGGCTCAAATTGATACCTATAATCCAACTTACAATGCGGTGGTTTCTTTAAGAGACAGAAACATTCTATTGCAGGAAGCCCATAAGGCTGACCAGGAGCTGGCAAAAGGCCATTATCGTGGTTGGATGCATGGCATGCCTCATGCTGTTAAAGACCTAGCGGCTACAGCGGGTATTGCAACGACCATGGGGTCTCCAATCCTGAAGAATTGGGTCCCCAAACACGACGCTATTTTTGTTGAGCGTATCCGAAATGCTGGTGCTATTTTAATCGGAAAAACCAATACCCCGGAATTTGGGTTGGGTTCTCAAACGTATAATAACGTCTTTGGTGTCACCCGAAACGCATACAACCATGAACTGTGTGCCGGTGGCAGTAGTGGTGGGGCAGCTGTCGCTGTTGCAACAGGTATGGTACCTGTCGCCGACGGCAGTGACATGATGGGCTCTTTGCGTAACCCTGCGGCCTATAACAATATTATCGGTTTCAGACCCACTCAAGGACGAGTCCCCTTTGGTCCTACAAGTGAGGTCTTTTTCCAGCAACTGGGTTATGAAGGGCCGATGGGAAGAACGGTACAGGATACCGCAATGCTGTTATCCACAATGGCTGGATACGATTCAAGAACACCATTATCCCTGCCTTCTAATACCCAGGTGTTCAGTCAAAACTTAGATGTAGATACCAAAGGTATTAAGGTAGCGTGGCTAGGTGACTTCAATGGTTATCTGTCCATGGAGCCTGGCGTACTCTCCACATGTGAACAAGCATTGAAGCACTTCGAAGTACTAGGTGGGCACGTAGAAACTGTTAATATGCAGCATCCTATGGAAGAGGTCTGGCAAGCTTGGTTGACATTACGTCACTTCCTGATCGCAGGTGGTGTAAACGATCTGTATAAGAAACAAGCCAATCGTTCCCTCATGAAGCCAGAAGCTATATGGGAGATTGAAGGCGGACTGGAGCTCTCTGGAATGGATGTCTTTGAGGCTTCTAAAGCCAGAAGTAGATGGTATCAAGCCCTAGATGCACTGTTTGATCGTTTTGATGTTGTCGCGTTGCCCTCTGCCCAAGTTTTCCCATTTAGCGCAAATACTCATTGGCCGAAAGAAATTAATGGCCGTCAAATGGATACCTATCATCGCTGGATGGAAGTGGTTGTTCCCGGCACGCTCAGTGGTTGTCCTGTTGCTAATGTTCCTGCAGGTTTTGACCCACAAGGCAGACCAATGGGAATTCAGTTGATTGGTCGACATCAACAAGATCTTAAGGTACTTCAGATTGCCAAGGCTTATGAGCAGGTATGTGGTTATCTACAGCATAAACCTGAACTAAGCAGAATTAAGGGCAAATGAAAATTCAACAATGATCCACCTCTAAACCCCATAAACTTGTGTCGTAAGATGTAAACGAATCTGATACGAACAGGATGTTCAGTCAGAGCTTACAAGTAAGCCTTATTTCAAAGGAGTGAAATAAGGCTTACTTCCCCGACTTTGTCCTATTGGTATCCCGCAACACATCATCCAGTAAATGCAGTAAATTGGGTGCAGATGAAAATAGAGATGCAAATACCACATCCCAGAAGAAGAACTCGGACGAATTCGATCCGCTACGCATTCAGATATGGCACTGGGGAATGACAGATTCAAAGATGAGATTGAGAAGTTAACGGGTAGGCGAGTGACGCCAAGAAAACGCGGAAGGAAACCAAGTCAGATGAATTAAATTTTCATCTGACCCCAATTGCTTACCGACATTGCCGACCAAGTACGCGCGACTAATGCCATATTTGCCTCAAAACAACCTTGGACCGTTGTACGCGGCTGTGATCTAGAAGAAGGTGACAGCCAAGGAATGCCTATTTGGGCGGAACACGTAGGGGATAAACGCATTGCCCATAACCGAGTGCGTCGTGTCGACTTTGCTAAGTTTATGGTTGCTGCTATCGAGAAAGACGAACTGATACAAACAGCGCCCGCTATTGCGAGTTGCTAAATTGGGGCAGATGAAAATAGAAAACTTTGGCAACCACATGAACTTTAGCTCAAGCTTAGCCGCCAGCAAAAAACGCGAGCGAAGCGTTACCAAGCTTTATTCAAATGCCGCATCCCAGAAGAAGAACTCGGACGGATTCGATCCGCGACGCATTCAGATATGGCACTGGGAAACGAACTTTTCAAAGAGCAGATCGAGAAGCTAACGGGTAGGCGAGTGACGCCAAGAAAGCGCGTAAGATAACAGGATTAGAAGGCGTGATTTTCATCTATCCCTAACTGTCTGAAGAAGCAGGTTTTGTTGCGACCGCTGTTTTTTGCTTCGTATAAGGCGATATCGGCTTGATGAATGAGCCGTTCTAAGGTGATTTCTAAATGCTGCCCTGTATATTCTGCGACACCGATGCTGACCTTGAGATGATAGTCATTTAGCGTCACGCGATGCAGGTCTTGGTGGAATGTTTTGTCAAACATGATGACGGTTTGCATATCGGTATTTGCTAAAGCGATGAGAAACTCTTCACCACCCCATCGACAAATAACGTGATTCTCCGGAAAGTTTGCCTCAAGACGTTGAGCAACCTGCTTTAATATTAGATCGCCTGTTTGATGTCCATAGGTGTCGTTGACTTTCTTAAAGTGATCAATGTCGATCAACAATATGGTCAGTGGGTGCAGATAACTCGCTTCGCCCATTAAATCGTGTATTCGACGCGTAGCTTCACGCCGATTCAGCAGACTGGTGAGATCGTCTACACTAGAGAGTTTGGTTAGATTTTTGGTTTGTTGTTCTAATTCGTCCCGCGTGGTGATCAGCTCTTGATGCAACTTATCCCGTTTCTCTGATATGAACAGAGACCAATAGACTTTATCGTCATGAGAGAGGCGAGTGTTAAGCGTGACTGGCGTTCGTGTTTTGTTTGCCGTCAGGATAACTGCCTGCGTTTCATCAAGAAACCCCTCTTTGATTAAAGAGGGGTAAAGGTAGCTTTCAAATAGGATTTCACTAGCTTTAGTGAATAAATTTGCCACGTCGTTCCCCGATAATTCTAAAGGGGCGAAACCAAAGCGTTCCGCAAAGAAGTCATTAGCGTACTCGATTTTTCTCGTTCTCAAATCACTGATTAACAATCCACAGGGAAAAGACGGTGGCTTCACTTCTTGGCCTGCTGAGTAATAAAGCGTTCGATATAGACTGAGACAGTTTCTGGATGCGTCATGTGTAAGCAGTGTCCGGTTGCGTGGATTACTTCCAGCGACGAGTGAGGTAAATGTTGGTGAACATACTGCCCGATGTCTAAGGATGCTAGGGAGTCGTTTTCACTCTGCAAAATTAAACAAGGGTGCTTTGATTCGCTAAGCAAGTGGCGGTAGTCGGAAAAGAAGGTTGCCTTAGCGAATGGCTTAGAATATGTGGGATCCGTTGAGCAAAAGCTGTTAGTAAGATGTGTTGTTAATTCTTCGCTGTGACCTGTGCCCATGACAAGTGGAGCCAGATAATTAGCCCACCCAATGTAATTTTTATCCATTAGGTTGATCAGCTCTTCTAAATCCTCGCGTTCGAATCCCCCTTGGTATTCTTCGCCAATATTCAAAAAGCAGGGTGAAGGGCAAACCATAATTAACGATGCGAACAATTCTGGGCGTTTTAACGATGCCAATAAGCCGATCATACTGCTAACCGAATGGCCCACGAAGATGACAGAGGACATCGACAAACCCTCAAGCAATTCGATTACGTCAAGGGCATAGCCTTCGAGCTTAGCGTAGCGTTCAGGGTCGTAAAGACTTAATTGAGATTGGCCGCTGCCCACATAGTCGAAGCAGACCACCGTATAGTTGGATTCTAGGTGAGGGAGTAGATAACTCCACATGGATTGATCGCACCCGAAACCGTGGGCCAGAACAATCGCTTGGTTTCCTTGTCCAGAAATTTTGACGTTGTTACGCTGGATAACGTCAATGTTATTGGTGGAAGAGTTTGATGTTATCAACATAATTTGCCCTATTTTTTCATTATTAGCACAGCTTATGTTATCTAAGGCACATTATCAGAAAAGGGCAAGTCTTTTTATAAAATTGGTGAAATTGGGCAGATGAAAATAGAAGATTTATAGTTTTGCCAGTGAAGCTTAGCTTTCAGCAGGAAACGCGAGCGAAGCGTTATCAAGCTTTATTCAAATGCCACATCCCAGAAGAAGAGCTCGGACGGATTCGATCCGCTACGCATTCAGATATGGCACTGGGGAATGACAGATTCAAAGAAGAGATTGAGAAGTTAACGGGTAGGCGAGCGACGCCAAGAAAGCGCGGTAGGAAACCAAGTCAGATGGATTAATTTTTCATCTGACCCCAATTGCCTTTTAACCAAAACTGTTTTGAATCGCTCATATTCTTAAAACTCACCAAACCGAATTGATATCCTTTGCTGCACCCTCAATACCAGGGTATATAAAAGAATAAGAAAAACCTATTTGCGATAAATAACGACGAATAAACGGTTTAATTTCTTTTGCTATTGGAATTGAATATTCAACTAAAGCCGATTGTTCAAAAAATGGATCAGCAGGACAAGAAAGCATGGTTGCCTGATTTTCATACCTACGGTCCAGATATTGGGGCCTTATAAATACTAACTCACCGTAGTGTTTTAACCCTCTAGGGCCAAATGGGTTGTCATGAAACTCCAATTCCCATTCAGGTAAAAATTTCGCCTTTTCATAGTCAATAAATTCTGGCTCATCAACAATCTGAGCATCAGAGCAGATATAAAGTGCTCCATCACAATTATCATTTTTCTCGACAGCAAAAAATAGTGCAACCATTGGGTTGGTTGTCCAATCAAGTAGCCGAGTTGAAACTCCGTAGTGCTGAGCCATTATCACCCAATCAATAGAAGCTTCTGGTCTATCCTTTCGATTTATAAAAGGTGTGGCCCTTCGCTGAAAATCTGCCATCACTTGCCTCTCATAGGTCAAGAAATGAGGGTTATTGTGTTTGTCACTCCGTGCGATTGACGGCAACAGCTTATATTCGTTATTTGAATGCCCTCTATAAACTTGACGATTGTAGAAAGCACCATCGGGATCGTTGGTTAGAATATGAAATTCTTTCCAGAACCCCTCAAACTCTCGCTGCAATTCCAAATCTTCGCTGTAATTATTATTCATGGTTTAAAAACATCCTTGGAAATTCATCACTTTCAAAACTCTACTCCCGTTAGAAATGCTTTTCGTGTAAACCTGATCCAATGCTGCCCTTACCCTTTTAGGGTAATTAGACTCGAAGCTTAATGCACCTCGTCCCAGTTGTCTCCAACTCCGGCTTCTACCAGCAATAGCTCGTCGATTTTGCTGCTGTTTTGCATGATGTCGACGATTTTTGCTTGGGCTTTTTCTAGGTCTTTTTCGGCGACTTCGAAGATGAGTTCATCGTGTACTTGCATGATCATTTTCACGTCTAGGTCGGCGTCGTCGAGTCAGTCGAGCATACCGCTTTATATCACAGGCTTACACAATAGTTCACTAACGGACTGTTTGTTATCCATCCATTGGCTCGTTGTTGCGCATCGCCAGTTCAATGACTCACGAATATGTGGATAGACATCATACAAATTCGCACTGTTAAATATTGGCTCATGATGACCGCATCGGTTTCGGAACTTTCGTATGATATAGCATGCGTCTTTTAACGCTTTTCTGATTTCTTGTGGTGTCATGTATGTCAGTGCATTTGGAAAGGTTTTGGTGATGTATGGCTTCCATATGCGGCCATCGTGTCGGCTTGTGAGCATATTTTCAAACCATACGAATTTGATTTCAGGGAGTAGCTTGCCGACGCCGTGGTAACCGTTACTTAGCGCAGATTGAAGCGTTTGCTTGTCTAAATGATTGAGAGAGTTTTGAAAGACGGCGTTGGTTGGCCGGTCGCTGCCATAACGAATGCTAATGGCATCAGAGATAGCATTGCGTATGGCGACTTCGTAAATATGTATTGGAAAGAAAAAGCGACTGGAAAGCTCGGCATTCCATTCATAAAGTCTCAGCGTTGTTGTATTGCAGCTTTTCCCTATTGAACGAATAACCGCTTGTCGATACGTTGAGAATCGATTAATTGAAAGGGCGTGTTTTATTGCAGTATAAGGCATCCTTGCCTCCTAACCTGTCTTGACTGATTAACGCTTTTTAACTAGCATTGTTATCGAGAGCTTCGGATATCCCTGCTTAGGCAGCCCACCGAAGACAGACGAAATATAAAGCCATGCCTAGCATGGCTTTTTTCGTTTTAGGGCTATGGTACGAGGCACTAATGCGCCTCGTCCCAATTATCCCCAACACCCGCTTCAACCAACAACGGTACGTCGATTTTGCTGCTGTTCTGCATGATGTCGACGATTTTCTTTTGTGCGGTGTCGAGGTCTTTTTCGGCCACTTCGAAGATGAGTTCATCGTGTACTTGCATGATCATTTTCACGTCTAGGTCGGTGCCTTGTAGCCAGTCGTGCATTTTGATCATGGCGCGTTTGATGATGTCGGCAGCGGAGCCTTGCATGGGGGCGTTGATGGCGGTGCGTTCGGCGGCTTGGCGCATCATGGCGTTTTTCGCTTTGATGTCTGGCAGGTACAAGCGGCGGCCGTAGATGGTTTCTACGTAGCCTTTTTCTTTCGCGCCTTCGCGGGTGTTTTCCATGTATTGCTGTACGCCTGGGTAACGTTCGAAGTAGCGTTTGATGTATTTGCCTGCTTCTGGGCGACCAATGCCAAGCTGTTTCGCTAGACCAAAGGCAGACATGCCGTAGATCAAACCGAAGTTGATGGCTTTGGCACGGCGGCGCTGTTCTGTGGTGACCTCGTCTAGGCTGACTTCGAACACTTCCGCAGCGGTGGCTTTGTGCACGTCGGCGTCTTTGGTGAAGGCGTCTAATAAGCCCGGATCTTGGGACAGGTGCGCCATGATGCGTAATTCGACTTGCGAATAATCGGCGGCGACCAGTTTGTAACCTTTTGGCGCCACAAAGGCTTGGCGAATGCGTCGACCTTCGGTGGTACGAATGGGGATGTTCTGTAAGTTCGGATCGGTCGAAGACAATCGGCCTGTCGCAGTGACGGCTTGATGATAAGACGTATGAATGCGGCCGGTTTTTTGTAGCATTTCTGGCAGCTTGTCGGTGTAAGTGGATTTCAACTTAGACAGACTGCGGTGTTCCATGATCAAGCGTGGCAGTTCGTAGTCTTGTGCCAGTTCTTGCAAGATCGGCTCGGCGGTGGATGGCTGGCCTTTTGGTGTTTTCTTGATCACCGGCAAGCCTTGTTTTTCGAACAAGATGACTTGCAGTTGCTTCGGCGAGCTTAGGTTGAAGCTTTCGCCTGCTTCTTCGTGGGCTTTGATCTCGATCTCCTGCAATTTAGCGGCGATCTCGCTGCTTTGTGCATGAAGCAGTTCTGGGTCAATCAAGGCACCCGTTTGTTCCATTTTCGCCAATACCGGAATCAGCGGGCATTCGATGTCTTTGAAAATGCTGACGAGTTCTGGCGTGGTTTCGATTTTCGGCCAAATCGCTTGGTGCAAACGTAAGGTGATGTCGGCGTCTTCCGCGGCGTAGAAAGCGGCGACTTCTAAATCGATTTGGTTGAAGGTTTTTTGTTTTGCGCCTTTGCCAGCGATGTCTTCAAAGCTCACGTTGGTGTGACCAAGGAACTTGCTCGCCAAGGTGTCCATGTCGTGACGTGAACTCACGGAATTGTACACATAAGATTCCAACATGGTGTCGTAAGCGATACCGCGTAAGGTGATGCCGTAGTTGTTCAGCACGTTGGCGTCGTATTTTAGGTGTTGGCCGACTTTGGCTTTGCTGTCGTTTTCTAACCAAGGTTTCAGCTGTTCTAGCACCCAAGCGCGGTCCAGTTGTTCTGGCGCACCTTCGTAATCATGGGCGACAGGAACGTAAGCGGCTTCGCCGGCTTCTACCGAGAAGGACAAGCCAACCAGTTCGGCGGCCATGTAGTTCAGCGATGTGGTTTCGGTATCGAAGGCAACCAGCTCAGCGGCTTGGATTTTTTCTAGCCATTTGTTGAAGCTGTCTTTGTCTAAGACGGTGTCGTAGTTGGCTTCAATATTGGATTTAACCGGTGTTTCCACTTGGCCATCATTACCCACAGTGTCGCTGGCGGTTTCGACGCTTGGCGCTTTATCTAGGTCAGACAACCAAGTTTTGAATTCGAGTTTGGTGAACCACTCGCGCAGTTTTTCTTTGTCCGCTTCGCCGTTTTTCAATTCTTGAGGATCGAAGGGCAGCTCTACGTCGCATTTGATGGTGGCCAAGGTGTAAGACAACTCTGCCATTTCTTTGTTGTCTTCCATTTTTTGTTTCATGGTTTTGGAACCACGGAAGCCCAACGCAGCGATCTCGTCTAAGCGGGTGTAGATGTCTTTGATGCTGCCCAATCCTTGCAACAAGGCAAGGGCGGTTTTTTCACCTACGCCTGGTACGCCTGGGATGTTATCGACTTTGTCGCCCATCAGTGCGAGGTAATCGATAATAAGTTCAGGCGGAATGCCGAACTTGTCTTTCACACCTTGGATGTCCATGACCGTGTTGTTCATGGTGTTCACCAGGGTGACTTTGTCGGTAACCAACTGAGCCATGTCTTTATCGCCCGTAGAAACCACCACGTCACGGCCTTGTTCGCCTACTTGTTTGGCGATGGTGCCGATCACGTCGTCGGCTTCTACGTTATCTATGATCACCAGTGGCAAGCCCATGGCTTCCACCACGCGGTGAATGGGTTCGATTTGTGGGCGAAGGTCGTCCGGCATCGGCGGGCGGTGCGCTTTGTATTCGCTGTAGATCTCGTCGCGGAAGGTTTTGCCCTTGGCATCGAAGATGATGACCATGGGGGAATCTGGGTAGGTTTTGATAAGGCTGCGGATCATGCTGATCACCCCACGCGTGGCGTTGGTCGGTTGGCCATCGCTGGTGTGCATCGGTGGAATCGCGTGGAATGCTCGGTAAAGGTAAGACGAGCCGTCTACCAAAACCATAGGTGGTGTGCGTGTTGTTGAATCCGTAGCCAAAATAGAACCTCTTTGTGAATCGGCAAATATGAGGTCTATTCTATGTGTTTGAGCGTGTTTTTACAGCCAAAATGGCGAATTAAGTTTTAAGTAGGATGGTCAATCCAACAATACAAAACGGTTATTGGCCTAACGAAGGTTAGGCCAATATAGAAAGTGGACGTTGAGACACTAGGCACCTAGATTAAAACGATCTTTTGCCTCGCTGGTTTTAGGTGTAAAAAACGACACTAGGTTGCCTTCTGGGTCTCTAAATTGAAAGGTTCGGTTGCCCCAAGGCATGTCTTTAGGGGGGTGAACCAGATCGACCCGGTTTTCCAGACGTTCAAATTCTTTATCAACATCATCTACTAAGAATTCGAGAATCGCCGTGCGGTTGAAAGAGGGTTCAGCGCAACCTTCTTTAAACAGGGCAACGGTTTCTATACTGCCGAATGCTAAATGAGCCTTTTCTGTTTTTAGCTCAGCAAATACCGGAGCGAGCCAGTCCGCTTCCCGTTCGCTAATAAATTCGTAGAAGCTAACCATCTTTTTGATGTCGTTAACAATGAGCCGAGTGGAAAATAGAGTCATACTTCACCTTTTTAATGAGAGTCAGAGAGTGCAAAATGAGTATGTCACCCTGATGCTGACAGCGTTGTGGCAATAGGAGAAAAAAATGCGACGTGCCGATAGATTATTTCAACTCATTCAAATATTGAGGCGGGTAAATAGGCCTGTGACGGCGGCTAAGTTGGCTGAGGAGTTAGAGGTTTCTAAGCGAACGGTTTATCGAGACATTGCCGATTTGGTGGGGCAAAGGGTGCCAATCGAAGGAGAGGCGGGCTTAGGTTATACATTAAGCACATTTTACAGTATGCCTCCATTGATGTTCACACAAGATGAGCTGGAAGCGCTGGTGTTAGGTGTCCAGCTTGTGCAAAGCCTTCCAGATAAAACCATCGGCAATTCCGCCAAAGATGTCTTTGCTAAAATTAGAGACGTTATTCCTCCCAGTTTTATTGCCACGCTGAGTGATGCGGGCGTGCGCATAAAACCCAGAGAGTTGGAGCCTGAAAAGCAAGATACACGGTATTTGCGAGAGGCCATTAGAGCAAACAAAAAGATACGCATTACCTATTTCGATCGAGATGACAATAAATCCGAAAGAGTGGTGTGGCCCATTATTTTAGGGTATGACGAAGCCTATTGTTTATTAATCGCATGGTGTGAACAGCGTCAGCAGTATCGTCATTTTCGAGTGGATAGAATTCGGCAGATAGACAGATTGGATACCAGCGTGCCGATTGCAGGTAATGAGCTGCGACAGCGTTGGGAATTGTGGCGTGAGCAGACTTGGCTGAATAAATGTTAAATCGCATGTTTTTAACATTACCTCCCCCAATAACGCTGATTTTTTGGCTTAGTCGGCTAGTTGAGGATGAATGCTGTTGTACATAACGGCTTGATCACGACCATTATTTTTTGCGGTATAGAGTGCTTTGTCTGCTTGCTCAACGAGCTCTAAAAAATCATCGTGGTGAGAAAGGGATGATACACCTACACTGACCGTGACTTTTCCCACCGATTTATAAGGTAAGTGACCTAAAGCGTGTTGAAACATAGAGCCGATGAAGGGCAAGGTATTAGTTTTTGGGTTAACTAATACTACGGCAAATTCTTCACCGCCCCATCGTGCAATAGTGTGTTTTTCAAAGTAGATAGTTCGAAGCCGTGAAGCCACTTCTACTAATATACGATCTCCAATTGAGTGGCCGTGACGGTCGTTAATTTGCTTAAAATGGTCCACATCGATCAGTAGAATGGCAATATTATCATCATGGTTGAGCTGTCCTAACCAAAGGTCCAAGCCTCTACGATTATAGATATCGGTTAAATAATCCCGCCCAGCTTCAAGTTCGTAACGCCGTAAGTCGCCAGTCACTTTGTTGATGTGTCGGCGAATACTCTTTCGATAGGGAAAAACAATATAGAGTAATAAACTTGCCGGGCCGAAGGTGCCGATTAGTTCATAGCCGCGGGGCGTTTGTAACTCGTCAGGGTGATGTAAAAGATAATAAATAATGGGGAGAGCAATAGACGCCCACATTAGCACCATATAATGAAGATATTGTTTGGGTAGCATGATAATGCCAAGCATAATGATTGCCATCACAAGCCCCGTAATTGGTGGGTACTCATCAATAAAACGCCATTCCATTTTCCAAGCCATGACTACGTAATAAATCGTTGAAGGCGAGAACGTCAAAATGAAAAAAATAATAAAAAAAACAATGATCTTGTTGATGTCTGTATGTGGGTTGTAGTGATAGTAGATCAATACAATAAGTAAAAGCGTCGCATCAAGAGCCGGTATGATGCTGTCTATGATATGCACACTAGGGTAGATGTAAAAGAAAGCAGCAAAGGCGAGACTAGTGAAAAACGAGGCAATGAGCAGCCGATAAACGGCTGAAACTGTAATTTTGGTTTCATCGTCATGTTTCATTGTATGGGTCTTTTATTTGCAACTGTAATGAAATAATAGACGGCCAAGTATGAATTTGCTGTTATCCCTTAGTTAATATATGTCTCTTTAATTAACTAGGTTGTAACAAATGACGGGTGTCCACGGTAAAATGTGAACAGAAAAAGGGCGAGCTTAAAGCGTTTATGGTTGGTTGTTTACTGCTTGATTTCGCCCTATTTGTTTTGCTCTGTACAAACTGTTATCCGCCTCTCTAATAATGTTGTCTATGGCCGTGGACTCCACATTTAGACCCACTCCGATACTGCAGGTGACTTGCCCAACAATAGGAAAGTCGTATTCACGTATTGCCACTAGGCACTGGTTAGCAAGTTGCTCTACTTGGCTCGCTGGCAGGTCATGAATCAAAATAACAAACTCATCTCCTCCCCAGCGAGCTAAGCAGCCTTTTGAAGATACACAGTCTTCGAGCAAACGGGAGACTTGCTTGAGAATGGAATCTCCAACTTCATGCCCAAAGGTGTCATTGATGTGTTTGAAATGATCAATATCAATAATCAGTCCACTGATATTGGGTTTGTCCCCTGCGTGTTTGGATAACCAGTAGATTAAGCCACGGCGGTTGCATGTTTTGGTTAGCTCATCGTGGTCGGCGAGTCGACGAGAGTGCTTTAAGTGGGCTTCTACTTTGGCAAATCGTATGATTATGTCGCGTTGATAGGACAACACGATAAAAAACAAGGCACCACCAGGACCAAAAAACACCATCATTTCTCGGCCTCGCGCGGTACTCAGTTCGTTAGGGTGGGCGATGAGGTAGATAAGAATCGGTGCGCAAACACTACTCCACAAAACCACCATATAACGTAACCAATTATTGGGCACCATCACAATGAGCACCGCCGTAGCGATCAAAATCACGCCGCTAATGGGTGGGAACTCGTCCACGAATACCCAATCATTTAACTCTGAACCAAGGGTGAAATACCAAGCTGGCGTCACAAAGCAGTAAACGGTGAGAAAAAATAAGGTTTTAACAGCCATTACTTGGCGGGCTTCGGGGTCTTTGCGGAAATAGAGCAACAGGATACCAATGAATAGGCCGCTACTAATCGGTATAAAATAGTCGATGAAATGGCCAGTGGGGAAAATGTAATTCGATACGCCAACGCTAATACCAAATACACAATAGAGGAACAGTGCAATGGAGGTTGCTCTAATGGAAAATAACGATTGTTGCATAGATAGATTCCTGCGCCCCTACGTTGTGATAAACAAGTTCATACTAAAGAGTATTATCTAAGTGTAGCTGCCGATTAGGAGATCTACGTCATGTATTCATCATAAGAGGCACACATGATGAAATTCCGAGGGTTTCAGGCATGGCTTAGGTGAGTTTTTTATGATTACGAATTGACCTTTCGAGGCGAATTGTAGAGCATAGGCACTACTTTTTTTATTCCACTCCTTTTAGACAACAATAGGTAGAAACTTGGCTGTTTACACTTCCCTTTCGGACTCTGACATGCGCGCCTTAGTGGCCGATTATTATTTAGGTGAACTGGTTTCGTTCCAAGGTATTTCCGGTGGGGTAGAAAACACCAATTACTTTCTGATAACCACAACGGGCAAGTATGTGGTCACCTTGTTTGAAGAGTTTGATTTAGACGAAGTACCGTACTTTTTGGACGTTGTCGCTCATTTGAAACACAAAGGCTTTAATGTACCCGCGGCACTCATCGATATTCATGGCGAACGACTACGTGAAGTGAATGGCCGTCCTACCATTATTGTGGACTGTTTCCCGGGGGGTGAGTTGAAGGGGACGGATGAAACCTCTTGTCGGTTGATGGGAGAAGCGCTGGCTAAGTTGCACATTGCGGGTGAAGATTTCCCTATTCATCGCGATAGTCACCGTGGTGTGGCGTGGTGGCACAAAACAAGCCAAGACATTGCTCACGAGCTAGAACCAGAGCAAGCTACCTTGTTGTTATCGCAGATCGCTGAATTTGATGACTTTATTGCTCAGCACCCCGATCTGCCAAAAACCACTATCCACGGGGATTTGTTTTACAACAACACCTTGTTTGAAGGAAATAAACTGTCTGCCATTATCGACTTTTACAACGCCTGTCACTCTTGGGCGATGTACGATTTAGCGATCGTGGTGAACGATTGGTGTTCGGATATAAACACTGGCGAGCTGGATAACGCCAAATATAAAGCGTTGATAAAAGCCTATTTGCATGAACGTGAAGCCACAGAGGAAGAAATCATTGCGTGGCCTTATATGTTGAAAATAGCGGCGTTACGCTTTTGGTTGTCTCGCTTGGAAGCATGGCATGGCGCGAAACACGATCCTGAGCGTTTGGCTCAGCAGCATGATCCTTTAGAGTTTCAGCGCATTTTAGAAGCGCGTGTACGATACACGCCCAGTTTAGTTGCTTTCCAATAAAAGCACTGTTTATAAAGGTCACCGTATTATGATGCGTTTTTTATTGTGTTTGTGCGTTACGGCGTTGTTCGCTGCAAAGGCCATGGCACATCCTCATGTTTGGGTAGACTCTCAGTATCGCGTCAAAGTGGACCAACCGAGTATCACCACCCTTGAAGCCACGTGGAGCTTGGATCTATTTACCTCTACCAGCTTGATCGCTGAATACGATGTGGACGGTGATGGTGAACTCAAAGGCCAAGAAAAGCTCGACATAATTGATGTATTAAAGAGCTTTGATAAATACGGCTTTTTTATCAAGATGAAGCAAGATGGCGCAGAGTTGGTCCCGAAAGATGTTCGCGTTATTGATGTTCGTATCCGTGATCAGATGTTGTGGATTCGTTTAAGTATCCAATTACCTAAAGCGGTGAACCTAGAAACCTCAACGCTCAGTGTGGCCTTTGGTGATGATGAATTGTATTTTGCCATGGAGCCATTGGAAGAGGGCTTGGTACGATTATCCGGCGCCTTAGCCGAAATTTGCACGCCCGTGGAACGCGAAGCAACCGAAACATCGGTAGCGGTTTGGGTGGATTTGACCTGCAAACCCTAAGTTGTATTGTCGCTTAAAAAGTAAGAGGTTCGGCACGTGTTAGAGCATTTTCAATGGTTACCTTTTTTGGCCGCTATCACTGTGCTGACCATGAGCCCTGGTGTGGATACTATTTTGGTGATGCGTAATGCGGCGTCAGGTGGTTGGCGTTTGGGCTTTCTCACCAGTTTGGGTATTTGCATGGGCTTGTTTGCTCATGCCACTGTATCGGCGCTGGGCTTGTCGGTTATTTTATTGGGTTCGGCTGGTTTGTTTACCGCGTTTAAGCTGGTGGGCGCCACCTATCTTGTGTACCTAGGCGTGCAAGCAATACGCAGTGCGATGAACCCTGTGGGAATGACGTTTAAAGAGTCAAAAAGCCCAAAGTCATTGACGGCGTGGGGCAGCTTTCGCCAAGGTATTTTGTCTAACGTATTGAATCCAAAGCCCATTATTTTTTACATGGCATTTTTGCCGCAATTTATTGATCCAAGCCATTCTGCTTTGGTCCAATCCCTTTTTATGGCCTCACTTCACTTTATCATAGCGATGGTGTGGCAAACGTTTCTTGCGCTTATGGTTCATAAAGCGCGAGTGTGGCTGGCGCGACCAAAAGTGGCGTTAGTCTTAGATGGCTTAACGGGCGTATTGCTGTTGGGCTTTGGTGTAAAACTCGCATTAAGCCAACGCTGATCGTGTGGCCGTGCGCTTTTCTGGTGATTCCTTTAAATGAGTTTATTGATCTCGACTTGGATTAAGTTCTTCTTTCTTTTCGCGCCGTTTTTTGTGTTGTCGATGTTTCTTGCGTTAACCCGCGGTGAATCGTCTACTTCGCGTCGACAGGTGGCGAATAAAGCCATTATTGCTTCTGTGGCGATATCTATTGTGTTGTTGTTTTTTGGTGGCAGCTTGTTTGCTGTGCTTGGCATCACGTTAGATTCATTCCGTATTGGTTCTGGTATTTTGCTGTTTTTATCTGCCTTGAGCTTGGTGCGTGATGGTACGCGAAATCATGCCGTAGGCATGCCGAGTGAAGAGCGCGATGATGTCTCTGTTGTACCCTTGGCAGTGCCGACCATTATTGGCCCTGCGACCATTGGTACGATTTTGGTTTACGGTGCAGAATTGCAAGGTTGGGATTTGTTTATCGGCCTGTGCGGTTTGTTATTGGCATTAGGAACCTTGGCGATTATTTTGTATTCCGGTTCCTTGATTGAAAAAATGTTAGGTCGAACCGGTTTGAATGTTTTATCTAAGATTACCGGTTTGATATTGGCCGCGATGGCCGCACAAATCTTTATGAGCGGCGTGATGGGTTTTATTCAGCCTGTTACCGCGGCGGTGAGTTAAAGACTTCCCCATAATTTTGGACAAAATGCGGCGTTTCAAGGCTTTGGCTTCTCCTTGAGTTTTAATTGTTATACCATAACAAAATTAAAATCAACCTCGGTGAGAGCCAATTATGGCAAAGAACGTCGCTTTTATCTTTCTCTCTTTTTTATGCCTCAATTC
Organism: Marinomonas sp. CT5; assembly: GCF_018336975.1. Classification (NCBI taxonomy): domain Bacteria; kingdom Pseudomonadati; phylum Pseudomonadota; class Gammaproteobacteria; order Oceanospirillales; family Oceanospirillaceae; genus Marinomonas; species Marinomonas sp. CT5. The sequence continues at coordinate 246,668 of NZ_CP025572.1, forward strand.
GCCTCTTTATGCCGCGATGGATCTGGCTGTTTATCAAGATTTTATTCAATGGATTATTTCCCAACAGGCTACTTTTCATCGTGAGTTGGTGTCTTTAGTTCGTTCTATTAGCAAGGGTGGCAGCCCGATTTTGCTGTGGGGATTAATTTCTACCAGTTTCTTTTACGGTGTGTTTCATGCCGCAGGGCCAGGCCATGGTAAAGCGGTTATTTCTGCCTATATGTTAGCGAGTAAAGCGCCATTGCGTCGTGGTATTGGTTTGGCCTTTTTGTGTGCTGGTGTTCAGGCGGTGATGGCCGTATTGGTGATCGTGGTTCTGAGCCAAGTATTTTCATTGGCTGGTAAAGCCATGCAAATCAGCCGATTTTTTGAGGTGGCGAGCTTTGCCGCCGTTGGCTTGATCGGTGTGTGGATTCTTATACGTTTATTACGCGGCCAGTCTGGTTGTGGTCATGATCACTCAAATGATCATCTTGAGGGGCATGTGGCTCACGATCATTCGCATCATGACCCTTCCCACGATCATGGGCATTCTCACGATCACGCTTGCTGTTCCCATCACGCCGATGAAGTGAAAACCGCTCGTCGTAGTATTTGGGCTATGGTGGCGGCGGTGGGGATTCGTCCTTGTACCGGGGCGATTTTGGTTTTGTTATTTTCTTTGAGTACGGGCATTTTTGTCTGGGGCTTGGTCGCAACATTTGCTATGGCATTAGGTACGGCGATTACGGTCGGGGCTTTGGCGGGCGTCAGTGTTTTTGTTCGTGATACGGGTTTTGCGTTAAGTAGTGAGCATCGTGTTTGGCGACAAAGAGTGTCCCGCGCCTTTGGTTTTATCGCCGCTTTCGCTTTGATTATCATCAGTAGCTCCATGATTTGGAGTTACGTTAGCAATGCAGGAAGGGCTTTCTAATGAAACATGAAGAGTCACATCAACATTCTCATCAACACAGTCACCATAATCATAACGACTGTATTGATACAGCGTTAGAAACCGCGGAAACCTTATGTGCCGAGCAAGGCCAACGATTAACCAAAGTGCGTCGACGCGCCTTGGAATTAATTTGGGAAAGTCATCGTCCGCTGGGGGCGTATCAGTTATTAGCTAAGTTGGCAGAAGAGGGTTTTAACTCGGCTCCACCCACGGTGTATCGTGCTTTGGACTTTTTGTTAAGTGCGGGGCTGATTCACAAAGTAGAATCCATGAATGCCTACCTTGGCTGCGCCCATGCGGATAAAGCCCATAAAGGCTATTTTTTGATTTGTGACGAATGCCACAATGTCATGGAATTTGATTACCAAGACATTCATTCAGCCTTGGTTGAAAAAGCGGCGCATCAAGGTTTTGAGTTGCGCGCTGAAACCATTGAACTTACAGGGTTATGCGCTAAATGCAAAGCGAAATCCGCAGGAGAAAGTGCGTGAGTAAACGACTGGTCGCTTTTGACAAAATTGGTATTTCATTCGACGACAGAGTGTTGCTCGAAAACATTGATATGACGATCAGTGAAGGGGAAATTGTTACCCTGATTGGTCCAAACGGTAGCGGAAAAAGTACCTTAATTCGTACCTTGTTAGGCTTGCAAGACGCCACGTCTGGCGAGATCGTAAGACACAAAACCTTGCGCATTGGTTACATGCCACAAAAGCTGCATATCGATCCCACTTTGCCGCTCACGGTAAAGCACTTCCTTGCTTTGGTGCGCGGAGTCGATAAACAGCAAATTTTACCTACTTTGGAAAAACTGGGCATTGGTCATCTGCTTCAGTCTCAGGTTCATGTGTTGTCTGGTGGGGAAACGCAGCGTGTGTTATTGGCTCGTGCTTTGTTGAATCGGCCGAATTTATTGGTGCTTGATGAGCCTGTGCAAGGGGTGGATGTGAATGGTCAGGTGGAGCTTTATAATCTGATTGAAAGCATCCGTAATGAGCTAAATTGCGGGGTTTTGATGGTTTCCCATGACTTGCATTTGGTGATGGCGAAAACCGATACCGTGGTGTGTATCAATCAACATGTTTGCTGTTCGGGCAGTCCGCAGCATGTTACGGGTCACCCCGCTTACCAAGCTTTGTTCGGTGTACCGGGAGCCGATGAGTCCATCGCGATTTATGCTCATCAACATGATCATGTGCATGATGAACATGGCAGTATTTTATCCGAAGATGGCGATGCTCACGCCCATTGTAATCATCATTAATATCACCCCAGTTAGCCGATTTTGGAGTTTGTAATAGCATGTTAGATCTTTTGCTCAGAGCCTTGTTAGGTGGATTGGGTGTGGCGTCTGTCGCAGGGCCGTTAGGTGCATTTGTTGTCTGGCGACGCATGGCCTATTTTGGTGATACCTTGGCACATTCCGCTTTGCTGGGTGTGGCACTGGGTTTTTTATTAAACATTAATTTGAATCTGGCGATTATTGTTTTGTGTGTCGGGCTGGCCTTGGTGCTGGTGACGCTGCAAAAGAAACACATTATTGCTACGGACACATTATTGGGGATCTTGGCGCATTCTGCCTTGTCACTTGGTTTGGTTGCCGTTAGCTTCCTCGATAATATTCGCATTGATTTAATGGCCTATTTGTTTGGTGATTTGCTCGCCATTAGCCAAACCGATGTGTATTGGATTTATGGCGGTGGCTTGGCCGTTATTCTGTTATTAGTGACTTTTTGGAAGCCTTTGCTGGCGGTCACGGTCAACGAAGAGTTGGCAAAGGTGGAAGGCTACCCTGTTGAAGCCATTCGCCTATTGTTGATGTTGCTGGTGGCTCTGGTGATTGCCGTGGCGATGAAAATTGTCGGTGTGCTGTTAATTACTTCCTTGATGATTATTCCGGCGGCAACCGCACGTAAGTTATCTAAGACGCCTGTGCAAATGGCCTCATTTGCTAGTTTGATTGGCTGTTTATCTGTCTGCGGTGGTTTGTGGGCCTCCTATCGTTGGGATACGCCAACGGGGCCAAGTGTCGTAGTGTGCGCTGCCATGCTGTTCTTGATTGCTTATACTTTCCCATTTAAACGTTTGCGCCAATGATGAAAGAAGGTATCGACACGTTAACCTTTGCTAAACGCCTGAAATACGCGACCCGAGTGAATCACGACAGTGTCGATAGCTTGGTGATGCAGGCCGAGCCATTTGCAAATGCCGACCGTTATGGGCAGTTTTTGCGGTTGCAGCATGTCTTCCATTTGTCCATGGCCCCTTTGTATCAACAAGCCAGCTTGCAGGCGTTGTTTCCTGGCTTGGCTCAGTTAGGCAATGTCGCTGCCGTTGAATCTGACTTAAGAAATTTAGGTCTAAGTACCGAGGTGGATACGGAGCTATTAGCCAGCATTACAAACGCTTATCAAGCGATTGGTTGGTTATACTGCTGTGAAGGTTCCAATATGGGGGCGGCGTTTCTATACAAAGAAACGCAAAAGCTGCAATTTGATGCGGGTCATGGGGCAAAACACCTTGCTGCCCATCCGGAAGGTCGAGCCGCCCATTGGCGTAATTTTGTGGCACAACTAGACGCACTAACGCTGACGCAAGAGCAAGAAGCCTTGGCAATACAAGGTGCCAAAGAGGCATTCGCCTTTTATAAAAAAACGCTGACTCACTTCTTTTAACTTTCTTGTTGGGGATCTAATAGGTGAGCACGTTTTAGCGTGTCATTATGGACTATTTAAGCCTTAATCTGAAAAAACTGGTTTTTTTTCAATAGAGTTTAATTACTTGTAATAAAACTTACTAAGCTTACGTCTAATGTATTCATATTAGACTGTATGAACTTTTCGTCGTTTTAATTTTTCACAAGAGGTTACTTTATGCTTGGCATTACCAGTATCAGGGGTCGTCTCAGGGCAAGTTATTTAGTGTTATTAGCGTTGTTGGTGCTGGTGGTCGTGCTGTCTGTCAGCCGCTTTCAGCTTTTGTCTGGCAATATCCGCAGTATAGTGGATGAAAATGCCGCTTTGGTGGAGTTGACCGGCGAGCTAAACGTTAATGCAGAAAGCTTGGCAAGTCGTTTGTTATTGTTGTTTGTGCTGGAAGAGCGTAATGCTCGGGTGGCAATTTATAAAGAGATTGATGAACGTAACAAAAGTTTAGATGCCAATTTAGAGAAAATGGCTGAGTTGGTAAAGACGCCAGAGGATAAGGCAAGTGTTGAAGGGTTAAAGAAACAGCGTAAAGTTTATCAGGCCGCTCTGCAAGCGACCGTAGAAGCGTTGGAATTTGGTGAGCTTGATGAAGCCAAAAAGTTGATGGCGGGTACCACTCGTAATGAATTACAAACGTTTTTGAAGCAAACCTCTGCGTTATCTGGGCAAGAGCGCAATATGATGCAAGAACGCCAAAAGAAAGTTTTATCTGAGTCCGAACTGGCAATTTGGTTAATGGTTGGTGTAGGGCTTTTGGCTGTTTTAATTGGTCTTGTAATGTCCGTTTTGATTTCTCGTAGCATTGTTAACCCGCTTAATTATGTCATTGCTTTACTAGACAAATTTGCCCGTGGTGACCTTTCTCAAAATATTACTTCTGAGCAAAAAGGTGAAATTGGTCAATTACTGGATAGTGTGAAGCGGATGCAGGTCAGTTTAGCCAGTGTGGTAATGAAAATTGATAAAAGTGCTAAAACCGTGGTCAATGCGGTTTATGAAATTCGTACGAATGTGGCGGATGTTAATCAAGGTTCTAAGACACAATCCGTTATGGCGAGTGATATTCAAGGTTCAGTGAGTGAGTTATCTAATGCTGCGAATGTCATGGCGGATCACGTCAGTGTATCGCGTAACCAAGCGGAAGCCGCTCATAATTTGGCAAAACATGGCAAGCAAGTGATTACTTCTGCGGCAACAGACATTACGGCGGTAGCGGCTTATATTGAAGAGACTTCTTCGGCCGTTGCTGAGTTAAATCAAAGTGCTTCGACGGTGACTGAATTTGTGAACAGCATTCGTAATGTTGCTGAACAAACAAATTTATTGGCACTGAATGCGTCGATCGAAGCGGCGCGAGCCGGAGAAAGTGGGCGTGGTTTCGCGGTGGTGGCTGATGAAGTTCGAAATCTAGCGACGAATACCGCGGAAGTGACCGCTTCCATTGATAAAGTGATTACAACCATCAGCAGTTTGTCGACACAAATTTCCAACGAGATGGTGCAAGGCCAAGAGAAAATGCGCCATGGCGTGGCTCAGATTGAAGATGTTGTGGCACCTCTTAGCCAATTAGAGGCCGATGCTGCTCAATCTTTAGAAAGCCTTGATGATTTGTCGCAATTAGCTCAGCAGCAGGCTCAAGAAGCGAATGATATAGCCGAGCATATTACACGGATTGTAGAGGTGACTGTCAGCAATGAAGAGACATCGAAACGCTTAAGTAAGCTTACCGATGCCTTGTCTGGTGCGGCTGAACAAACTCATGAAGCAACCTCTACTTTTACCCTTACGAATAAATAATTGGTTAGCGTTTAAAGATCACATGGTCTAAAGAAAAAGTACCCGCACCACGCCACATGATTAACAAAGCGATGGCTAACCATGTGGCGTGAGTTGGATACGCGTCAGGATAGACAAAAAGTTGAATAACCAGAGTCATACCCGCCAAGCCAAGCGCAGCAAAGCGCGTCAGAAAACCACTCAAAATTAAGATGGGTAGTATGTGCTCTGCAAGCGCGGCAAGCGTTGCTGCTAGCATTGGCGACAACAATGGCAAATTGTATTCATATTCAAACAAAAACAAGGTTGAGTCTTTTAGGTGTGGCCAGCCTAGATGCGCATCCATGGCAATAATGTCCAGAGAGAAACCTTCTATTTTAGTCTGGCCAGACTTCCAAAATACTGCCGCAATGGCAAAACGTGCCAAGACTAGAATCATGGACTCGGGTATTTTTTTAAATAGGTTTTCAGCGGTTTGTAGCATATTTCTACCTTATTATTTTCATTCAAGGTTTTGCGCTTAAGCGCTAGCTTCGGAGACATCTGTTATGAGTTTCCACTTAATCAGTTTTGCTAAAGTGGTGCCAAGATCAAAACTTTCGTCATCTGGTACGGCTTCTCCAAGCGGTTTGTTTTGCATTAGTTGTTTGATAAAAATGGCTTCGCTGTGAGAAACAATATGCAGTTCAGAATATAAGTGGGACTTTAGTAAAAGTAAGTACTCACTTTTACTAATTATTATATCCGCTAAAGAAGCGTTTCCCTCACCTAGGTGGGCAAGATAAATTGAGCCAATGGCAAAAGGGGAAACAAGTATTTGTGTGGTCGGCGGTAATAATAAATGTAAAAAAGCTGGGTCTGCTGTGTTGTTAAACGCCGCGGAAATTTGTTCGTGCTCAAGTGTGTCGTATTCTGGCGCATTTGTTAGAGCAAGAAGGCTGTATTCGAGAGCGACTAGATCTCCTAAAAAAGGCAAACTTTTTGCCGCTTCAAAATGGCGAGCAAAATCGGAAAAACTCTCTCCATAATCGCTGATGATGGGGGTTTTAGGCGGATTTAATTGAACATATTCTCGTGCCATCGCTCGGAAAAAATCTTCGCCAACAAGCCTTTGTGTGACAGGAAATATATCCGCAAGAGCGTCAATTAAAGATACAAAGACATTGTTGCGGTAAACATTGAAACGAATTTCTTTTTCATCTTCTGAATGGCTTTTTATTTCTTCATAAAACCCATTGTTATGATTGAATAAAGTGGTTTTAAAACGCTCATTCATAGGATTTCCTCCTGTCGAATCACGTCTCTTATTTGGTCGGCTTGCTGAGCTTCTTTGAGCTGTTCCACCAAAGCCGGTAAATTGCCATCGCGTTCAATTAATGTCGGACGATCTCCAATAGTTGCTAAGGTGTGGCGATATAAATTCCAAACATCGTGGGAAACAGGTTCGTCATGACTATCTATTTTTAGTGGCACGATTGGGTTGTTGTCTACAGTGTGGCCAGCTAAGTGGATTTGTCCAACAGCACTACGAGGAAACTCATCAATGTAATCGTATGGATTCTTATGATGGTTGAAACAGGATACTTCGACATTGTTAACATCAAGTAAGAGGCCGCAGCCTGTGCGTTTTACCATGTCACGAATAAAGTCTATTTCACTGCGATCGCTGTGCTTAAATTCAAAATAGGTTGATGGGTTTTCTATTAAAACCTGTCGCTTTAATACCGACTGAAGTTGATCTATGTGTTCACAAACTTGATCTAAGGTTGATTGGTTGTAAGCGACAGGCAATAAATCATTTAAAAATGTGTTGTTGTGAGTCGACCATGCAAGGTGCTCTGAAAAGACTTCAGGTTGCACATCGTTGACGAGCTGGGCGACGCGATGTAAATGCTGTTGGTCTAAGGGCGATTCTCCGCCAATGGATAACCCTACGCCATGTATGGTAAAAGCATAGTGTTCACGGATTTTATGCAAATAATGTCTAGCTGGGCCGCCCAGGTTTAGGTAGTTTTCTGCGTGAATTTCAAAAAAACCAAGTGGCGGACGGGTATCGAGTATCTTGTGGTAATAGGACGGTTTTAGGCTAATGCCCGTTTTTTTTATAAAGCTCGAAGGCGCATTAGCGCCTTGGCTTTGTTGTGACTGAGATAACATAGGTTATCCGACTTAGAAGGCTTTCAATTGGCCGAAGCCTGTTGGAGATGATTCAGATTTGATTTCGTTGCAAGTTCCAGCTGGAACTAATTTCCATGAGTTAGATTGAAAATCTACTTTGGAAGTACCTGCGCATGACGTACCTGGGCCTGCCGCACAATCATTTTCACCGGCAAGTGCTACGCCGTAGCATTTTTCTTTACTAGCCGCTTCGGCTGGAACCGCAACAGCAGATAGAGTGATAGCCGTACCAAGAGCAAGTGATAGAGATAGCTTTGTATTTTTCATGGAGAGATCCTCAATATAGTAAAAGTAAGATAAACATGACTTTTGATTACGTATTGTTTGACGCTAACCTGAATTGATTTATTACACTATCTTGGAAAAATAATTATTTATTTTTCGTTTGTATTCCTTTCTTTTGTATAAGTCTTTGATATTTTACGCATTTCTTCCATTTGTTTGCCAAACTGACGACAGGCTCCACACATGGTTGTGTGCATGGTCAGGGCCATTTTTTCTTTCGTGGTTAATGGGCGATCCAGTTTCTCCGAGAGCATTTGGGTCGCTTGTTTGCATTTAATCATTTACGACGTCTCCTTTTGAAACCAGTTATCTTCTAAACATTCTCGTAAGCGTAAGCGCGCACGGTACAAGGTTACATTGAGGCTGCTGACGGACACTTCCTCGTTATGACAAATTTCAGGTGTATCCATTTCGAGAAACTCTCGCATCATAAACAGTCGGCCATATTTGGCGGGTAACGCATCCAAACAGGCATCGAAAATACGCCAAAAGTGCTCGTTCTCAATGCCATGCTCAGGTTGATCCCACTTCTTGGGTCGCTCGCTTTTTTGCCAGTGACCATTTTGCTCAAATAAATGCTCGATTAAGGCGTCGCCATTGAGATTGGGGCCGTCCTCCAGCTGGCTTGCTGATGTGTGGCGTTTTTCTTTACGCAGCAAATCAATGAGTTTGTTTTTTAAGATCGAAAACACCCAAGTCTTAAATGCGGCTTGTCGTGCGAAACGGTCAATATTTTGATACGCCGAGATCATGGCTTCTTGAACCGCGTCTTCGGCTAATTGATTATCTCGTACTTGAAGCCTGGCGAATTTCAGCATCTGTGTACGCAATTCTTCAATAAAAACAGCGTCTTGAAAGATAGTTATCGCAGCAGAAGAATCCACTTCAACAGAAACATTCGCGTTAGTCATTTAAGCCTCGGTTACTTATCTAGTTGTTAGACGAAGTCAGTCTGGTTTTTATTAACACAGGTCGTGATTTTATTAATTAGTTTGTTTCGCTTCTGCTGCTTCTGCGAGGTACTCGTCTTTCAATTTGACGTAATTTAAGCCCGCATATTGAAAATACTCGATTTCTTTGTCATTGAGAGGACGTACTTGTTTCGCAGGGGAGCCCATGTACATGAAGCCGGACTCTAGGCGTTTGCCAGGGGGAACCAAGGAACCAGCGCCAATGATGACTTCATCTTCAATGACTGCGCCATCCAGAATGGTGGTGCCCATGCCGACTAATACACGGTTACCAATGGTGCAGCCGTGTAGCATGGCCATATGCCCAACCGTCACATCGTCGCCAATTGTCAAAGGGTAGCCTTCTGGCTTGTAAGTACTGGCGTGGGTAATGTGTAGGCAGGAATTGTCTTGGACACTGGTGCGCGCTCCAATGCGAATGCGATGCATATCGCCACGAATAGCCACCAATGGCCACACAGAACTGTCTTCACCTATGGTAACGTCGCCAATAATGACGGCACTGTCATCGACCCAAACACGATCGCCTAATTGTGGTGTTTTACCACGGAAAGATTTCATCACCATAAATCCTCACTTAAAAGGGGTTTTGTTAAAACAAATGAAGGAACTATTAACACAATAGGTTTTTATGCATTGAAAAAGTGTTAAGACAACCTATCTTAGTAAGCATAGTATTGACCAATGCATTACAGCGTTCAATTAATATAAAAGGATATCACGATATGTCACAGTCTGTATGGGACGCGACCAGCTTACCGAATTTTACCGACATCGATGTTGCGAACATCGAAGCGGATCTAGAAAAACTACTTAAGCACAATAAAGAAGCCATCGATGCTTGTGTGAGTGAAAACCCCCATCCAACATGGGAAAGTTTGGTTTTACCCTTGGATCAATTGGAAGATGATTTAAACAACTTCTGGTCTCCAATCAGTCATTTGAACTCCGTAAAAAATACCCCTGACTTGCGTGCGGCCTACAATGCTTGCTTGCCAAAATTGACGCAGTTTTATACGGATCTTGGGCAAAACAAAGCCTTGTATCAAGCCTATAAAACACTGGCTGAAAGCGACGTGGCAAAAGATCTTAGCCAAGCGCAAAGCGAAGCATTAACGCAAACTATCCGAGATTTTGAATTATCTGGTGTAGGTTTGGAAGGCGAGGCGAAGAAACGCTATGGCGAGATCAGTCAACGTTTATCTGAGCTAAGCAGCCAGTTTGGTGAAAATGTGTTGGATGCCACACAAGCTTGGAGCAAGCTTGTTACCGATGAAAATGAGTTATCAGGTCTACCCGAGTCTGCTTTGGCACAAGCCAAGCAAATGGCCGAAGCGAAAGGCAAAGACGGCTGGCTGTTCACTTTGGACTTTCCGTCTTACATGCCTGTAATGAGCTACGCTGACAACGCCGAATTGCGTGAAGAAATGTACCGTGCTTTTGCTACTCGTGCTTCTGATCAAGGTGGCGATATCAAGTTTAACAACGCGCCTCTGATCGACGAAATTTTGGCGTTGCGACATGAAATGGCGCAGATTTTAGGCTTTGATAATTATGCTGAATTGTCTGTCGCGACTAAGATGGCGGACAACGGCCAGCAAGTTATCGACTTCCTAGAAGACTTAGCGGCTAAGTCAAAAAGCTCGGCAGAACAAGATCTTGCACAGCTAACCGCGTTTGCCAAAGACGAAAACGGCGTGGATAAATTAAACGCATGGGACATGACTTACTACGCTGAAAAATTGCGTCAGCATAAGTACAACATTTCTCAAGAAGAGCTACGCCCTTACTTCCCAATGAACAAGGTTTTGTCTGGATTGTTTCACGTGGCACAAACCTTATTTGGCGTCGATATTCGCGAAGAAAAAGAATTTAATAGCTATAACAAGGACTTACAGTTATTTACCATCAGCAAAGATGGCGAAGACATTTCGCGCTTCTATCTAGATCCTTATGCTCGCGAAGCAAAACGGGGTGGTGCGTGGATGGATGCTTGTCGTACTCGTCGTCGTTTGAGCGACAATCGCTTGCAGTTGCCGATTGCTTATCTTGTGTGTAATTTCACTCCGCCAATTGGTGACAAGCCAGCTTTATTGACTCACGATGAAGTTACTACCTTGTTCCATGAGTTTGGACACGGTTTGCATCACATGTTGACCCAAGTGGAAGTGTCTTCCGTATCGGGTATTAATGGTGTGGCATGGGATGCGGTTGAGCTGCCAAGTCAATTTATGGAAAACTGGTGCTACGAGCCAGAAGCATTGGCGCACATTGCTGGACACCATGAAACGGGTGAGCCGTTACCGCAAGATTTGTTAGATAAAATGCTCGCGGCGAAAAACTTCCAGTCAGGTATGCAGATGGTGCGTCAGCTGGAGTTTTCTTTGTTTGATTTCCGATTGCACATGAATTACCAAGACGGTATTTCTGTTCAGTCTGTCTTGGATGAAGTGCGTCAACAGGTTGCGGTAACCACGCCACCGAGTTTTAACCGCTTCCAAAATAGCTTCTCGCATATTTTTGCGGGTGGTTATGCGGCAGGTTACTACAGCTATAAGTGGGCTGAGGTTTTATCGGCAGATGCTTTTTCCAAATTTGAAGAAGATGGCATCTTCAATAAAGATACTGGCGCGCGCTTCCGTGATACCATATTGGCAAATGGCGGTTCTCGTCCAGCAGCGGAATTATTTGCCGAATTCCGTGGTCGTGAACCAAGCACTGATGCCTTGTTGAGACACAGTGGTATCGCCGCCTAAGTTTTGTTCTGCAAGGAAGCAGCGTCTTATCGGTTGATTGGACGCTGCTTTTTTATAACGCCGTTTAGGGCGTTACTTTTTAAAGGTAGCTAGGGTTATGACAGTGAAACGTTTTATCGCAGGGGCGGTGTGTCCGCGTTGTAGTGAGATGGATAAGATTCGCGCTTGGCGTGATGACGACGCTGAAAAGCAGTACCGTGAGTGCGTTTCCTGTGGTTACACGGATGAGCAGTCTACGACGGTTCAAGCGCAACCAACTGAGATTCCAACACGCGTGAATACACCTCATAGCAGTGCGCCAGAATCGGAAGAAATGGTGATTAACTTTATACCGAATCCGGGTTCCACCAAGCACTAGCTGGATGCCGATCATTAAAAAAAGCGGATTGATAGCCATATCAATCCGCTTTTTTATTTCTGACATTACAGCTTAGTCATTGATTAACCAAAGAATATCCAGAGGCTCTATATGTTGTACAGAGGTGAGGTCGAGCAATTCATTATTGAGTAAGTTGCTCGCGCAATCTTGCCCAAAGTAATGGTTCAAGGTGTGGTTAAACGAAATGTGGTGCTCGCTCATGTTGGCAATGACTAAGAGAGTTTGATCCCCCATTTGTCTTTTGAAAGCAAATAGGTGTTCGTTGCCTAATGACATTAACTTGAATTCTTCAGCGGCAAAAATCGAATGGGCTTTGCGGATTTGAATCATCTCTCGGATCAGCTGAGCGATTTTGCCTTGTGGTGTGCTGTTATCTTCCGCCAGCGTGAAATCGGCTTTGGTGAGCTTCTTACGATGCACCCAACGGCTGTCTTCCACCTTAGTCGGATCATTTAAGTAATCGTCACTATTGAGCACGCCCAGATCATCACCTTGATACAGGAGCGGAATGCCAGGCATGGCGAAGTTAATGCCATTGAGGACGCGAATGCGTTTGATAGCATGATCAAGTAATAGAGGATCCTTGGCGGCGATGGCGTTTTCCACACCCGCCAGAGACGCTAACGTACCACATACTCGGCAATCGCCATTGACTGGGTTTTCTTGAAAGGGCACACCCGCCGCAAAAGAACCTTCGAATTGTCCGGTATAAAACTGATTCAAAAAGCGACGGTGGCCAATGCCATCAATACCAAGGCGATCTGAAATGGCATCATCCCACAGCCAACCAATGTCATCGTGGCAGCGAATGTAGTTGACCCAAGTGGTGTGCTGTGGAATTGCAAAACTGCGTTCAAGAGACTGATAAAGCAAATTGGTTTGGCGTGTCGCTAAGCTTTCCCACAACAAGGCCATCATCAGCGGGTTGTAAGACAAAGTGCATTCATCGGCGCCAATGTATTTGTTTACTTCATCAGGGTGAACAATCGCTTCGGACTTAAATACCACTTGTGGTGCGGCGATATCCAAGCAGGCTTTGAAGGCTTTGATCAAGTTGTGCGCTTTGGGTAGATTCTCGCATACTGTGCCTTTCTCTTTCCAAACAAAGGCGAGGGCGTCCAGACGCAACACATCGCAGCCGTTTAAAATTAGGTGCAGCATTTCTTCCACCACGGCGACAAATACCGCGGGGTTGGCGTAGTTTAAATCCCATTGGAACGAGTTGAAGGTTGTCCACACATGGCGATCTAATTCGGCTAAATAAGTAAAACTGCCGCGGCGAATTTGTGGGAATATTTCACGTACCGTTTGGTTGTATTCCGTGGCCTCTTTTTCGTCCATGAAATAGTAGTAGTCTTGGAATTCTTGGTCGCCAGATTTGGCGGCTACGGCCCATCTGTGTTCGTCGGATGTGTGATTAAAAACAAAATCCAACACCATACGAATGCCTTTTTTATGCAAGGCCGATGCTAAGTCTTTTAGGTCTTTGTTGGTGCCTAAATTCGGCGATACAGTACGGTAATCTGAAATCGCATAGCCGCCATCGCTGTTGCCTTCTGGGGATAAATAAAGCGGCATCAAATGCACATAATTCACGCCTAAAGACTCAAAATACGGGATCTTGTCGATCAGTGAACTGAGGTCGTCTGCTAACAAGTCGACATACACTGCGATACCGACATTTTTATTCGACTCGAACCAGAACTCGGACTTATCTTTTATTTGTGCAGGACGTTTTTTCTTTTGAAAATCAATAAAAGACTGCAATAACACCTTGAGATGGTAATGAAGGTCGAAGCACTGTCCATAAAGCGGAAAAAGTTGCTCAAAAAGAGGGGCAAACCCTGTTTCGAAACGTTGAATGAATGTATTTTTTTGCTGAGGTGTTAGTAAGCTAAGGTCTAATTCGGATAACAGGCGTTGTTGTGTTTTTTGTGCTTCAAAAGCGAAATTCATGACCATTTTTTTTGCCTTGTAAGACGTGCTCGTGAAAAACGACGAGTTCTGATTATGGTTACCTAGCGCTTTAGGCTAAAAGTTTGGTTGGGAAAGTTCGCTTTAATAATAAGATCAGCGTACTTCGTTTTCCATGGAGAAAACGTAGCCTAAGGGATATGGCGGGTCAATATGGCGGCTTTCTAAATACTGACTTAATTTCCGCGAAGCATGGCTTCGCGGAAATTAATAGGAGTTAGTTGTCAGCATAACCGCTGCCGATGGCTCTGAATGGCATATCCAAGTTCAACTCAGGTACTTGTATGCCAATCCACTCGGGGAAGGTGTTGCTGTTTGGCCCTGGGAAGACGGTGTATTCGTTGGCCCAAGGGTAGCGTTTCACAGCGTCATTAATTTTCGGGATTAAGGCTTCCGCTTTGGGGCCAATAATCGACAGCACTTTTTCTGGTTTCGCGCCAAACCAATAGCGGTCCGGCGTGGTGGTGGTATATTGCGATAAAGCAGGCAGGCCGCGTTTTACTCGCCAGCCGACGACTTCATGCACTGTATACTCACTGGCATTTTTTTCTTTAGTGGCGATCCAAGTGTGAACGGCAAACCAACCACGCCAACTGAAGGCATCAGCGGCATAAAATTCGATCACGGCGTTTTTTTCTGTTTCGGGTGATGGGGCAATGCCAGCGGGTTCTCGGCTTGCCGTGCGCCAGCTGTCGTTGGAAGAGCAAGCGCTTAAAAAGAGGGTGATGAAAAGGAGTCCTAGATATTTAACCATGCTTTGTCCTTATGCTGTTATCGATGTTGTACTTCAATAACATACGCAAGCTCTAGTACTTTTGGCTCATGATTTCTTGTTTAGATAGTCTGTTTTCATGCTTTTTGCTAAGTTCAAATAATGAACAAAAAAAACGCCAGCAGGCTGGCGTTTTATCTTTGTTGACTCAATGAGGCGGCAAATTAGTTCATTTCAATAACAAAGTCGTCTTTCGCACGACGGACTTTTTTCAGATCTTTCAACCAGTCACCTTCTTCTGCACGGTAACCCAAAGGAAGCAGAATAACCGAACGAAGGCCGCGTTCAGTTAGACCCAGAATTTCGTCTACTTTGGCAGGGTCGAAACCTTCCATTGGTGTGCTGTCCACACCTTCTTCCGCAGCGGCAATCAGTGCTGTGCCAAGACCTATGTATGCTTGGCGGGCGGCGTGCTGGTAATTCACTTCCGCATCACGTGGAGGGTAAGCCCCTAGAATCATTTGACGGTAATTTTCCCAGCCTTCATTTTTAAAGCCGCGTTCGTCGTTCACTAGGTCGAACATCTTGTTAATGCGTTCTTCTGTGTAATTGTCCCATGCAGCAAACACTAGAAGGTGAGAACCGTCGGTAATTTGTGCTTGGTTCCAAGCATGAGGCACGATGGCTTCACGCAGTGCTTTATTTTTAACGACGATCACTTCGTATGGCTGGAGGCCGCTTGATGTTGCCGTTAGACGAATGGCTTCTAAAATTCGATCGACTTTTTCTTGCTCAACGGCTTTGCTTGGATCCATTTTTTTAGTGGCATAACGCCAGTTCAGTTTATCAATTAAATTCGACATTTGAATTCCTTGTAAGGTTTATGTATGCAGGCAATATGGGGCTAATTTTGTTTTAGTACAAGTGGTGCTTTTAGTAGGAAATGAGGAAGTTGAATGATCGGTTAAATGTTAGGTTTGGTTGATATATTGCAATAATATCGGCCATCATGCCCTAAAATGGTTCATTTTTAAGTTGGGATGCAGTAAGGTGCGCCTTTGAAAATTTCAATGGACCCCCTTCTAATGACATTTGTTCAAAAACCCTCTTTGTTTCAGCGTTATCTTCGCGGTGGTTTGGTACTGCAAATTGCCGTTGGTATCCTTTTCGGTGTTGTTCTGGCCTATGTTTCGCCTAACATTGCTATGTCTACCAGCTTGCTTGGCGACTTTTTTGTCAAAGCCCTAAAAGCCATTGCTCCTATTTTGGTATTTTTGTTGGTGATGGCCTCCATTGCGAATCATCAACAAGCACAACAAACGCATATCCGCCCGGTGATTGTGCTTTATATTGCGGGCACTTTTGTCGCGGCTTTGACGGCTGTGGCATTCAGTTTTGTCTTTCCGACGCAATTAAACTTAGTGTCTCCTGATTTAAGTAAAAGCGCGCCTCAGGGGATTGGCGAAGTCTTGCATACCTTGGTGTTTAAAATTGTCGATAATCCAGTCAATGCGCTAGTGCAAGGCAACTATGTTGGTATTTTAACTTGGGCGATTGGTTTTGGACTGGGATTACGTCGTGCCTCTGAATCGACTAAATTGGCATTGCAGCATATATCGAACAGTGTGACGGGAATGGTGTCTTTTATTATTCGCTTGGCACCGTTCGGTATTTTGGGTCTGGTTGCCAGCACCATTGCTTCTACTGGTTTTGATACTTTGTTTGGTTATTCACATTTGTTGGCGGTGTTGGTCGGGGCTATGTTGTTTATTGCCTTGGTAACAAACCCGCTTTTAGTCTTTTGGAAAATTCGTCGTAATCCGTACCCATTGGTCTTTAAGTGTCTAAGAGAAAGTGGTGTGACGGCATTTTTTACTCGCAGTTCCGCTGCTAACATTCCGGTGAATATGGATCTTTGTAAGCGCTTAGAGTTAGACAAAGACACTTACTCTGTGTCTATACCGCTTGGTGCGACCATCAACATGGCTGGTGCCGCGATTACCATCACCGTGTTAACACTGGCAACAGTGAATACCTTAGGCATTACGTTGGATTTTGGTACGGCTCTGTTGTTGAGCATCATTGCCGCTGTGTCGGCGTGCGGTGCATCTGGTGTGGCAGGTGGTTCTTTACTGTTAATTCCTTTGGCATGCAGTTTGTTTAATATTCCCAATGAAGTCGCTATGCAAGTAGTCGCGGTTGGTTTCATTATTGGTGTATTACAGGACTCTGCTGAGACGGCTCTGAACAGCTCGACTGATGTGCTGTTTACGGCGGCGGCTTGTCTTTCGAAAGACAGTAATTAGCTCATCATAATTAAGTGAAAAATAAGGGAAGCATTTAGCTTTCCTTTTTTATCCCCATGATTCGCTCGCCAAACGACGCTTTTAGCGTTTAAATTGGGTAACCAATTTATCAAAGTGGCTGTCGTGCAGGACGCTGAATAATGGAAGGAGTTTGTATTGAGTAGAACATTTCGATCCTTATCTAATCCGAACTATCGTCTTTGGTTCGGCGGAGCCGCGGTTTCTAATATTGGTACTTGGTTACAACGCACAGCGCAAGATTGGCTGGTTATCGCAGAACTATCCGATAAAAATGCGTCGGCGGTGGGGCTGGTGGTTTTCTTACAGTTTGCGCCACAAATTCTTTTATTGCCGATTACTGGTTGGACGGCAGACCGCATGGATCGCCGTAAATTGCTTTTTATTACTCAGAGTCTGATGGCTACGCTGGCTTTGGTATTAGGCTTATTGGTGTTGAGTGGCAGTGTTGTGCTTTGGCAGGTGTATGCGTGTGCTTTTGCCTTGGGTTGTGTCGCGGCCTTTGATGCGCCTGCGCGCCATGCCTTTGTGTCTGATATCGTCAGTGAAAAAGAATTATCCAACGCCGTTGGCCTAAACTCTGTGTCATTTAATTCTGCACGCCTGATTGGCCCAGCCATCGCGGGTTTGTTGATCGCTCTGATCGGGTCCGGTTGGGTGTTCATGATTAATGTTCTGTCGTTTATTCCCTTGCTCATGGCACTTCATTTATTCAAGAAAACTTTGCCAAGGGCGGCCACAGAGAGCACTACCACTACAGGCAAAAGTAAAAACGGACCGGATATGGCTAAGTTCTTAGATGGCTTTCGTTATATTTGGCAGCATCGTGAAATGGCGGTGATATTGGTGATGTCTTTCCTCATTTGCAGTTTAGGGATGAACTTTTCTGTGTATTTGTCGGCCATGACAGTGCATGTTTTTCAGGGGCAAGCGGATCAATATGGTTTCTTAATTTCTATGATGGCCATTGGCTCTATTACGGGCGCTATGGTGACGGCTAGCCGCCGTTCTTCTCCGTCATTCCGCTTTATGATTTATGTTGCCGCAGCGTTTTCTGTGAGCTGCTTTTTTGTTGCGATTAGTACGTCGTTTTGGATGTTTTGTACCTTGCTTGTTCTACTCGGTCTTAGCTTGCAGTTGTTTACAACCTCGACCATATCTTACATGCAGGTGGCAACAGAAAAGCTTTATCGTGGTCGGGTGATGGCGGTTGTGTTAGCCATCGCGCTGGGAAGTACGGCGTTAGGCGCTCCCGTAGTGGGTTGGATCGCCGATACGCTTGGCGCTCGATGGTCGATTGGAATGGGAAGTTTATCTGGCGCTGCGGCAGCATTCTTAGGCTTTTGGTTTTTACGGCGTCAGGCCCACACTTTAGTGAAGGACAAAACGCTTTAGCGGTCGTTTATCCTGAATAATTAGTGTACTTTTTGATTAAGCGTATGAACAAAAGTTAGGGCTTGCTTTGACATAATTCTAAAAATATTGATGGAGAAAACTATGACACAACATCTTGTATTGAGCTTTATCGGAGATGATCGTCCCGGTCTTGTTGAGCGTTTGTCCGATACTATCTCTCGTCATCATGGCAATTGGTTAGAAAGCCGTATGGCACATTTAGCCGATAAGTTTGCCGGCATTTTGACGTTGTCTGTGCCGTTGGAGCATCAGCAAGCATTGGTTAATGCCTTACGGAATTTCGAAGAATTAGGGTTACATGTCACGGTAGAGTTGGCGAATCTGCATGACGCGAAAGGCTCGACCTTAGCCTTGTCTGTTGTAGGTAATGATCGTCCAGGTATTGTTAAAGAAGTATCACAAGTGCTGCATTCTTTGATGGTGAATGTTAAAGAACTCACTACTACATGCGAACCGGCGCCGATGAGTTCCGATATGCTGTTTAAAACAGAGATGGTATTAGTGGTGCCAAATGACTTGCCTTTGTCAGAATTGGAAACCTCACTAGAAAAAATCAGCAGTGATTTAATGGTAGAGCTGTCGGTTAAACAGTTTGCCTAATAATGGTACAGATTAACCGGCGATAGCATCAGAGCGATTCTATATTGTCCAAGCACCATTCAGCTCTTTGTAGGACGGCGCGCTTTTGTGCGTCGTCTTGTTTGTCCCAATTACCATAAATCATACCGATGCGATGGTTTTTGGTTAAACGTTTTCTATGTTTCACCATAAAATGCCAATACAAACTATTAAGAGGACAAGCATCGTCGCTGGTTTTTTCTTTGACTTTGTAGTGGCAGTCACCGCAATAATCACTCATTTTATGCATGTAACTGCCACTGGCCGCATAGGGTTTAGAGGCCACCCAGCCGCCATCGGCAAATTGACTCATGCCACGGGTATTAGGCAATTCTACCCATTCCAAGGCATCGACATAAATGCCCAAATACCACTCATCAACTTGTAGCGGCTGTATTTCAGTTAATAAGCAAAAGTTGCCTGTCACCATTAGACGTTGAATATGGTGGGCATAAGCGTAATCGAGAGATTGCACAATGGCACTGGCAAGGCATTTCATCTTGGTTTGCCCATTCCAGAAATAACTTGGTAAATCTCGCTCGGCGTTTAGGGCATTTTGTTGTTGGTAGTCCGGCATATTGATCCAATACATGCCACGCACATATTCTCGCCAACCAAGAATTTGTCGAACAAAGCCTTCGATTTGAGCAATATCGATGTGGTTGTTTTCTTGGTAAGCCGTAATAGCGGCTTTAATCACATGTTTTGGACTGATCAATTTCACATTGAGAGCAAACGATAAACGTGAATGATACAAACTCCAGTTGTGCGGTGTTTGATCCGTCATGGCATCTTGAAAACGGCCGAAATTTGGCAGTAAATGCTCACAGAAAAAGGCTAACAAATCCAACGCATCTTGGCTTGTCACCGGCCAAAGTAAGTGAGACTTGGCTTTGCCGATCGAAGAAATGTTATGGCGCTGAAGGCGTTTCAATATATGTGTTACATCATGTTGGAAGCATAAAGGCGCTGGAATGTCGTCTAGATCTTTCGTTTTGAGTTTATGGCGATTGGCTATGTCGTAGTTCCATTGACCGCCTTCTGGTTGTCTTTCATCAGCCATTAAAATATTAAAACGCTGGCGCATCTTACGATAGAAATGTTCCATCCGTACGGTACTTTTAGCCTGAAAGAAGTTGGGAATTTCGTTGAAAGGCAATAAAAAATGCTCACTGTCTACCATGTTAAATGTGGGTTTTGAATGGCTGGTGAGTAGCTCATGATATTGCTGTAATACTCTGTATTCATCAGGGCGTTGCAGTTCTATACCGTCAATTTGATGTTGCTCTGCAAGACTCAATATTACATCTGCAAGGCTTTGTCCTGTCGTATCATCTAGTGTGAGGTAACATACTTGATGACCATTTTCCTTAAGGGCGCTGGAAAAACGTTCCATGGCAAGAAAAAACGCACAAAGTTTTTGGCTGTGATGTGTCGTATAAGTCGCTTCTGAGTGGAGTTCAGCGATCAGGTAAAGGACGCCGTCATCTTGTGTTTTAAACCAAGAATGTGCGGAATTAAGTTGATCACCAAGAATGACGCGTAGAGTGTGATATTCCAGTTGATTATGTTTCATGGTTTAGGGCTTGAGGTTGGATAAATTGGCCAATCAGCGGCATCGACGGAATCCAGTTGTTCATCAAAAATCTGACCTTGCCATTTGTCGATGAATAGATGTTTAGGGTCATATTGCTCCGTTTGTCTTTCCAAATTGAAATGACGGCCGCCTCTTGGGTCAGCACCTACGCCTGCTATGTATTGCCAGTTGCCCCAATTCGAGCCAACATTGTAATCGATAAGTTGTTCCTCAAAGTAGGCGGCGCCATAACGCCAATCGATACCTAGTTCGTAAATTAAACAACTAGCAACAATCTGACGGCCACGGTTACTCATGAACCCAGTGTGGTTGAGTTGCTTCATACAGGCGTTTACTAATGGGTAAGGTGTATTGCCTTGGCTCCATTTGCGAAAACGCTCAGCGTAATAACTGCTTTGGATGTACTTACCAGTTAAGCCGCCAGGCAAAAAAAGTTGTTTGCCGTAACAAGTCGCGTACCAGTGAAAGTATTCACGCCACAGCAATTCAAAATAGATCCAATACGTAGAGTCATTAGCGCCATGATCGCGTTCATAAACATCAATACTGGCTTTGATTTGTCGAGCGGACAAGCTACCTTGCGCCAACCAAGGAGAGAACTTAGTGGAGTTTTCCCAACCCTCTAGCTGATTGCGAGTTTCTTTGTAATAACTTGGTAGGTCTGTGGAAAAATAATCGCTGAGTTGATCTATTGCTGCTTGTTCTCCACCTGTAAATGCACTCTCGTTCTCTATACGCTTTTTTGACCAAGGCATGATGCGTTGAATGTTGAAAGCTGGTGCTGGTGGTAGTTTTTGTAATGCCGGTAACGGAGCAAAAACGTCTAGGTTTTCGACTAAGCGACGGAACTTTGAAAATGAGTCTGGGAGCTGTGAGACATCAAAGGGCAGCTCAGACGGCGCAAATAAACTCAGGCCGTGATCCAAGTGAATGCGTACATCAGGAAATTGATTTGCTATGTGCTTAAGCGTTTGTTGCTCGTCCCAACCACCATGATGGTTGCGATAAAGGTGGGATATGGGAACTTCGTTGAGCATCAAATTTAAACTGGAGGCCGCATCCATAGTACTAATAAATAAGGTTTGCTTTAAACGCTGCAACTGTATAGCTAGGTCTTGTAGACCTTGCTCTAAAAAGCACCGTCGATTGTTGGACATACCTTGTGTTGAATAACGGCTTGGGCGGTTATTATGCGGCTCATCACAATAAAGACAGACAAGATAATCCACCTCTTGTGTCGCTCTCCATAGCATGTTTTGATCTGCACAACGCAAATCATCGCCAAACCACACAAGTCCTAACTTCATCGCCCTACTCCTTCGTCATCCGCACTGTCTATCTCTAGACTTTAGTACGTTTTACTGGGAAATTTGGATTGATTTCAGTCGAGCTCGTTGAACAGGTTCGCAAAGTTAAAGTGATCTAGCAAGGCTTTTACCTTTTGAGCTGAGTATTTTAACTTGCCAGAATACGCATAAAGGACGAGATCTTCCGGTGTCTTTTCAAGCTCGATAGCAACCAGTGTGCCTTGGTGTATTTCTTTTTGACATGATGGTTCGGCTAAGATCGCCATACCCAATCCCGCTATAGCCGCTTCTTTTGCCATATTGGCGCTGTTGGCTCGATACTGAGATGTGACCTGTATTCTTGTCGAATGTCGGCCGTCTTTAAAGATCCATGGCGAACCTTGTAATGCACTGAGGGTCGTGATGCAAGGTAAGGAAGGTAAATTCTGAAATGACAAAAGACTCTGATGCTGCTCAACAAATTCAGGTGAGGCGACAATGACACTGGGCCAACGAATCAGTTCTTTTGCCACCCAGTCGGAATCCATTAATTCTCCGCGACCAAACTGCATCACCAAATCGAAACCATCGAGTAAGCCTTGATGTGGTACTAGGCCTGTTTCACAGCTTAACTTGAGCTTAGGGTAAAGCGCGCAGAAACTGGCAATTTGCTGGGCGATAAAGGGTAAATCCGGCATTAATATACGTAAATGACCAGAGACTTTGTCACTCTGCTCGCTAATGGCTTCAAGTTGATCATCAAGAGAACGAAGTAGCGGCAAGTTTTGCTCATAGAGTGTTTGTCCTGCCTCGGTGGGCGACATGCGCCGAGTCGTGCGCTCCAAAAGTCGCACGTTTAGTGTCTCTTCAAGCTGAGTAATATGGCGGCTGACGTTAGAAGAAGGTTGCCCTAACTTCTCCGATGCTAGTTTAAAGCTGCGTTCTTCAAATACCGCCTGAAAGCTGAGTAACCAAGAAAGTTCTATTTTTTCAATCATGATTGCTTCTCTATTTGGGATAATTAATCCAATAAACCCATATTTATCATGTAAAAACCTTTATGGATACTGAAGACTCTTTTTTCATTCAGGAGAACACAGTATGTCGAAACGGATTGCCATCGTAGGTGCGGGAGTGGCTGGTTTAGCCTTGGCGATATTAGCGGCAAAGCAAGGTCATCAAGTCGATATCTTTGAACGTCGATCTCAAGCGGGTAGTGACCTAGGGGCGGGTGTGACGCTTTGGCCAAATGCCATTTTTGTTTTAACTCGAATGGGGTTACTGGATACGATTCAAAAGGCATCTGGAGAGCCTACGAGTATGACTCGCTATGACCTTACAACTGGTGTGCAAGGTGAATTGTCAATTCGTGGCCTGAACCAATCTGCGGGTTTTAACACACTCACCATATTGCGACGTGATCTAATGGCAATATTGTTTGCCGGTGCTGATCAAGCGGGTGTGCAAATTCATTTTGGTGAAGCGATTAATCTAGACAAGTTGTCCGAATTGGAGAATCAATACGACTGGGTGATTGGTGCAGATGGAAGGATGAATTCTACGCTACGCAGGAAAATCAGTCCTGCCAGTCAGCCTGTTTATCAAGGATTTGTGAATGTGATTGGTATATCGCATTCAAGCCCGACAAGACCATTTAATCGCCAGTCTATTCAAGATTACTGGGGAGATGGGGAACGTTTTGGCATAGTGCCGATTGATGCATCGACATGCTTTTGGGCAGCAGGTTGGGTGGAACCTGAGAATCAACAAAATACGATGTTTACACTTTCAGAGCTAGGTGAACGTTTCAGAGAGTGGCCGAGTGAGGTGATTAATGTATTGCAGCAGGCAGAACAAAGCAGTTTGCATACGGTTTATGTTCATGACCTTGATCCAATGGCATCTTGGTCTCAGGGGAAATGCATAGCGATCGGCGATGCGGCTCATGCGGCATTGCCTACATCTGGGCAGGGAGCCTGCCAAGCTTTAGAAGATGCTTGGTGGCTTGCCAAACTTATGCAAGAGGAAGCCACCACAGATCGTTTGTTTGCTCGCTTTCAGCAGCAGCGTTTGGAGAAAACAGCGTCCATTCAAATGACGGGAAGACATATTGCCCAAGCCATTTTTCATACCCCTGCCAACCAACGTCCTGCTCAAGGCCACTTAACAGAAGCGTCACTTGATGCGCTGGCGGCATTCTGGATGTCAGGCTTGGTTTAATTTAGAACCAGTAACCAAGAGCAAGATGAGTCAGGATCAACAAAGCGGCGCTGAGCATCACCAAGAAGGTCATCACCATGCCGCTTTGTCGATAAATGAGCGGCTCTTTTGGCTGACTTACACCGTAGGCGTGGGACAAGCGACCAAGATACAGCAACACGCCCATTATGTGGACTAATAAAGTGGAACCACCTGTAGTTTCGTACATCCAAATCAGCAATAAAGCATAGGGAACGTTTTCCGCGAAGTTACCATGTACGCGAATCGCTCTGGTCAACAGGGATTGCTCGCCATCACCAATACCCACTTTGTATTTTAAGCGCAACTTGATGACGCGAAAACTCAAGAAAATGTAGAGAAAAACCAGTAATGCCGCGTAAATAGGAGTGATCATTGAGAATCCTTATCTTAACTGAAGGTCTGTTATTGTTATGCACTCAGTGTTGAGAAAATTCCTAATTTTGTCCATGACTTTTTTAGTAAGAGCACTTTATTGATTCAGTTTAGCGAGAAAATATGATTATTTTTATGATTGAATGAAAAACCATATTTAAAATGAGGTTATAATGCTCGCAAAATTTCTATTCATGTGACAAAGGTAGTGAAAATATGAGTCTTCCAAATTGCCCAAAATGCGATTCTAGTTACGTCTACGAAGACCAAGCTATGCTGGTTTGCCCAGAGTGTGCCCACGAGTGGAACCCAAATGAAGTGGTTGTGGATGAAGATGCACTGATCATCAAAGATGCTGGCGGCAACCTTCTACAAGAAGGTGACAAAGTGACTCTAGCTAAGGATCTAAAAGTAAAAGGTTCTTCCCAAGTGTTAAAGATCGGCACAAAAGCTACGATTAAGCGCCTTGTTGATGGCGATCATGACATTGATTGCAAATTGGATGGCGGCGGCGACATGATGCTGAAATCTCAGTTTGTGAAAAAGTCTTCCGTTTAAGCCTTGCTGAATAAATACAGGCAGATAACACATTCCATGGTGTTATCTGCCTTTTTCTTTTCTCCTGATTAAATCCTTTTCACTCTAGTCGTTTTGCTACAACGATAAGCTCTTAACTTGGCAAAAGAGATATTGCCAATGAGCGTGCCAGTTAGAATCAATACTAGGGCAATACTTAAACCAAGTGTCCAATGTTCTCCAAATAGAGGAACGGCCAGTACACAGGCAAAGACTGGGACCAAGGCCATCAAACCGCCCATTTTTGTCGCCCCTAAAATATGCACAGCACGACTGTAAAAAACCATTTGAACAACAGTGGCCATGATGCCCTGATAAAATGCCTGCAGTCCGAGCATTTGCCATGATGCATTGCCTAAGTTATGAGGTAAGAAGAACACATAAACTGGCGCGAAGAGTACAGTAGTAACCGCGATAATACCCAGTGTCGCCTGCCAAGGTGCAAACTGCCAACGACGTAGTAAAACCGTAAACATCCCCCAAAATACACAGGCAATGATAAAGCTGATATCGCCGAACCAGTATGAACCGCCAGACAGCAAAGCTTCGGCGAATAAGGTCAAAATGCCGAGACTACTTACGACAATGCCAGTCCAAGAGGCCAACGTGTGACGCTCTCCTGCTAAAAAATACGCAAAAATGGCGATCATAATCGGCATTAATCCGGGCAAGAGTAATGCGGCATGAGTTGCTGGAGCGTATTGAAAACCATTATAAACGGACAGCGCATACGCCAGACCGCCGATGCAGCCTAAGGCAAACATACGCCATTGCAAAATCGTTTTTCGATGTAGCCAAATGAAGGGGAAAAACAGCACAAAGGCGGTGCCAAATCGCACTATCATCAAATCGGGTAAGGCTAAAGAACCTAGAATCCCAGCTTTAGACACCAAAATAAAGCCAGTCCAAATTACCACTGCGGCGAAAGCATAGAGCAAGCCTGAGGACGCTTTTGTGTTCGATTGACTCATTTTAGATCCTCTTTTCTTTATGTTTTTTACAGTATAGGATGAGATGTTTTTCATTAATAATGAATAATAAAGAACAAAACCTTCATTAAATATGAAAGAGTTGGCGGCATGGATATTTCAGATCTGATTGTTTTTAAGGCTGTGGTAGAACACAAAGGCGTTACCCGAGCGGCCGAGGCGTTGCATCGAGTGCCCTCGAATGTCACTGCACGACTGAAAAAGCTTGAGAGCGAGCTAAATGTCGATCTTTTCTTGCGCGAAAATAATCGCTTGTCTGTCACCTCGGCGGGGCTGCGGTTATTGGAATACACAGACAAAATTCTGCAATTACAAAAAAGTGCCATAGCTGAACTAACGCAAGCAGAACCATCGGGATTACTACGATTGGGTTCTATGGAAAGTAGTGCTGCTTCGCGATTACCGAATGTACTTTCCCGTTATCACGATACGTACCCTGCGGTCCAGATTGAACTGATGACCTCGGCTTCCATGCCGTTAATCGAGCGAGTACTGGAAGGGGAGTTGGATTTAGTTATGTCCGCTGATCCACCAGATGATCCAAGACTGTCTTGCGTGCACTGCTATGACGAAGAATTGGTGCTTATTATGCCCGCAGCTTGGGGTGAACAAACCGAGTTACCGGATTCGCTTACCATGGTTGGTTACAACAAAGGTTGTTCTTATCGGGGGCGATTAGAAGCTTGGCTCAAACGGCAAGAACGCACTTGCGAGCGCATTATAGAAATTCCCAGTTACTACACCATGATCAGTTGTGTGATTGCAGGAATGGGCATTGGCATGGTGCCGCGTTCACTCTTGTCCTTACATAAAGCCGAAGGTCTGGCTTTTCGAACGGTTGATCAGGACATCGCCCATGCGCCAACGTACTTGGTGTCCCGCAAAGACAATCCTTCAAGCGCGATCAGTGCGTTTGTCGAATGTACTTTAGGCTTATCGGAAAGTGTGTGAGAAATCCTAAAAGACTTTCACCATAATGGCTTTTTCGATCCCCTTATCATTTAGTTTGTGTACGACTTCAAATTCGTGTTTTACATACAGGCCAATGTTGTGTGTTTCGCACTGAAGGTACAGAGAAGAAATCCCGAGCTGGTGGGCGTGTTTTAACGTCTGGGCGAGAATAATATTTGAATAACCTCTGCCGCGCTTATCAGCGGGTACAAAAACGCCGCCTAACCAATACTGGTAGTTGGGAAAATCAGCGTGTTCATGGAATTTCAGCTCCGCGACAGCCAATAATTCATTACCATCATGCAACACAAAAGAGATGGGGAGCGATGACCTACTTTCCGCCATCTTGGCGACTTTTATTTCAATGTCTTCTAGTGATATTCCCTGCGTTAAATGCGCCCATTCCTCGAAATACCACTGAGCAATCGTCGGAATAAAGTGTTTCTCGTCAGCAAGGAAAGAGAGTTTCATGTGGTTAATAATCTGCTTATCCATTTCTATTCTTACTCGCTTCCTACATACATTTAATCTAACCGTTTTTCCGTGCATCTTGCTATTCTTTTCTGGATATAAGTGCTTTTTTTAGGAGGGCGAAATAGAGAAAAAGTGAAAAATAGCTTTGAGTTATAATTAAATGTGTGTTTAATAAAAACGTCATATTATGTCGTTACACACAAATGGAGAGTTTTTTATGGGAAAAATCACCGCATCTATTCTTGTCGCCTTACCACTATTGAGCAGTGTCACCTTTGCTGCTGAAGATACTCATTGTGCACCAAAAGAATACACTATGGCGCTACGTTATCAGCAGCAATCTGCCGAAGTGATGGCGCTTCAACTACAGGCCTATCAGTTTGCAACACAGCGTTTTATTCAGCTTTTAGCGAATCATCATTCTGATAAGAAACCTGCGGTGGTATTGGATCTTGATGAAACTGTGATCGATAACACGCCTTTATTGGTTAGAGATGTAAATAACTGTCACGATTACACTTCTTGGGATACTTGGAGTGATTGGGAGCAAAAAGGCGAGCCAACCTTGATTCCGGGAGCAAAAGATTTTATCGACTTTGTTACCCAGCAAGGTGTGAAAATATACTATATTTCGGACCGTTTTCAGGAGAACAAAGCCGACACGATTAAGACTTTGAAGAAGCTGAATGTTGCTCAAGTAAGTAGTGATAATGTGTTGCTGTATACCGAGTCGAAAGAAGCACGTCGTGATATCGTTCGAAAAGAGCACGATATTCTAATGTTGATTGGCGATAGCCTGCATGATTTTGCAGCAGAATTTAAAAACAAGAAATCAACAGAGTATCAGCGTGGATTGGTTGCCAAAGAAGCAGCCCATTTTGGTAACGACTGGATCGTGATGCCCAATGCCTCGTACGGTTCTTGGTCAAAGTCTGAGCTAAAAACGTGGAATGAAAACGCCGCAAAATAACGTGGAATAGAGCATAAAAAGCCAATACGAATTGCGGTTTGTATTGGCTGTTTATCGTGTTCGTCTTTTAGTAATGATAACGACACTGAACGATAAACAATTGGTTGCCATCGACTTTATAGACAAGTCTGTGTTCTCGATCTATACGGCGTGACCAATAGCCAGACCAGTTATGTTTTAGTGGTTCTGGGTCACCAAGTCCTTCAAAAGGTTGTCTAGAGACGTCTTTGATTAATGTATTTATGCGTTTTAACGTCTTCTTATCTTTCTGTTGCCAGTAGAGATAATCTTCCCATGCATTTTCAGCCCAAGATAAAATCATTCCTCAATCAGTTCCCTTATCTGTGTTTTGCCTGCTTCCACTTCGGCAATGGCTTCGTTTAAACGAGAAGCGTTTTTTGGACTTGCCATTAAATAGGCTGTTTCTTCATAAGCCTGGAAATCTTCCAAACTAATAAGTACGGCAGGCTTGCCTCCCTGACGAGTAATGAGAACGGGCTTATGATCGTCATTCACTTTATCAAGAGTGCTGGCAAGATTGGTTCTAAATGCTGAATAACTTAACGTATCCATAATATACTCCTTAAAGTAAGTACCTAAAATTGTACTTGTACTTATTTTTGTACGCAATGCTTTGTTTCTAACTTAATTGCAGGAACACAAAAAAAACCGCCATCTCGCTAAGCCAGATGGCGGTTTGTGTGATCGGTTCGGGTGTTGTTGAAGACTGATTCTTAGTTACGAATCAAGTAATCAAAAGCACCTAGTGCGGCGTTTGCACCAGAACCCATGGAGATGACAATTTGCTTGTAAGGCGCGGTGGTCACATCACCAGCGGCAAATACACCTGGGATAGAGGTTTCGCCATGAGCATTAACGATGATTTCACCACGGTTGCTCAGCTCCAATGTTTCCTTCAAGAACTCACTGTTTGGCACCAAGCCAATCTGTACGAAGATGCCGGCCACGTCGACAAGGTGAGACTCGTCGGTTAATCGATCTGTGTATTTTAGGCCGATTACTCGTTGTCCATCTCCCATGACTTCTGTGGTCATCGCGTTTTTGATGATGGTGACATTTGGCAAGGATTGCGCTTTTTTAACCAAAACATCGTCGGCACGTAAGGTGTCACTAAATTCCAGTACGGTCACGTGCTCTGTGATGCCAGCAAGGTCGATTGCGGCTTCAATGCCTGAGTTACCACCACCGATAACGGCTGTCTTTTTGCCTTTGAACAATGGACCATCACAGTGTGGGCAGTAAGCAACACCCTTGTTACGGTATTCTTGTTCACCTGGCACATTCATTTCTCTCCAGCGTGCTCCCGTTGCTAAGACCACAGATTTACTTTGTAGAATGGCACCGTTTTCCAATTCCACTTCGATGAATTCTTTCTTTTCGAGGCGAACGGCTTTTTGCAATTTCATTAGATCCACATCGTAATCTAGTACGTGTTGCTCAAGACCTGCGACCAATTTTGGACCGTCTGTGGCTTTGACGGAAATAAAGTTTTCAATGGCCATGGTATCACTGACTTGACCACCAAAACGTTCTGCCACGACACCTGTGCGGATGCCTTTACGAGCGGCGTAAATAGCGGCGGCTGCGCCAGCTGGACCACCACCAACAACCAACATGTCGTAGGGCGCTTTTTCAGCCAATGCGGCGGCTTGTTTGTCAGCGGCGCCAGTGTCTACTTTGTTAACGATTTCCGCCAATGTCATGCGACCTTGGCCGAATAATTCGCCATTTAGGTACACAGAAGGCACGGCCATGATGTTGCGCTCGTTCACTTCGTCTTGGAACATGGAACCGTCGATCATGGTCGCGGTGATGTTAGGGTTTAGTACCGCCATTAGGTTGACGGCTTGCACAACGTCTGGACAGTTGTGGCATGAGAGGGAAATGTACACCTCGAAATTTAATTTAGAGTCCAGAGACTTAATTTGCTCTAGAGTTTCTTGCGCGGCTTTTGATGGGTGGCCGCCAGCTTGTAAAAGTGCGAGGACGAGAGAAGTAAACTCGTGACCCATTGGGATGCCAGCAAAGCTCACTCGTGGTGTCTCTCCCTTTGGCGCAATAGCCATCAAAGGTGCACGACCAGTCGAATGTTCATTGACTGTTAATGTAATTTTGTCGCTTTTTAGCTCGGTGATTTCACGAGCCAATTCAAGTAATTCGTTTGATTTTGCAGAGCCGTTTGTAGACACAGTAATTTCAATCGGATTAACGATATTCTGCAGGTATGTGTCCAACTGCTGTTTTAAATTTGCTTCTAACATGATGATGAAACCTGTATATGATTGAGTGATTGACTGTGCTGAGAATAAAAAGGGGTCAGGTGTGACCCCTTTATCGTTCTTTGTTCGACAGTTTAGATTTTGCCAACTAGGTCTAGAGAAGGAGTCAGTGTTTCTTCACCTTCTTTCCATTTCGCTGGGCAAACTTCCCCTGGGTGAGCAGCAACGTATTGTGCGGCTTTGACTTTGCGAAGTAGGTCTTGAGCATCACGACCAATACCTTCTGCAGTGATTTCCATTGCTTGGATTGTGCCTTCTGGATCGATCAAGAAAGTTGCGCGGTCTGCAAGACCTTGGCCTTCACGCATTACACCGAAGTTGTTAGTGATGTTGCCTGTTTGATCGCCAACCATGTAGTACTGGATTTTGCCGATGGTGTCAGAGCTTGCGTGCCATGCTTTGTGTGTGAAGTGTGTGTCTGTAGAGACAGAGAATACTTCTACACCGCGAGATTGAAGTTCAGCGTAGTTGTCTGCCACATCGCCTAGTTCAGTTGGGCATACGAAAGTGAAGTCAGCTGGGTAGAAGAAGAATACGGCCCATTTGCCTAGCACGTCTTTTTCAGAAATTTCTACGAATTCGCCGTTTTTAAAAGCCGTTGCATTGAATGGTTTGATTTGCGTGTTGATCATTGTGTTTCTCCTAATATGTGTTTGAGTGCGTTACCAACAGGACTCATATTAGGGAAAACGGGTTTATTAATAAAATTGTTAATAACTAAAGTTTTAATTGTTAAAAACTATTTAGGATTAAGTCTTCCTCTCTATCAGGGTATTGTTGTCGAATGGACTCGATTTGGGAGTGCAACGTTTTTAGGATGGGGACTAAATCTGGATCAAAGTGAGTACCTGAATTTTCTTCGATATAAGCCAGCGAATCTTCTAAGGTCCAAGCTTCTTTATAGGGACGTTTTGACATCAATGCATCGAGTACATCGGCAATAGCGACAATGCGACCTTCTAGGGGGATTTCTTCACCTTTTAAACCATTTGGATAACCGCTACCATCCCATTTCTCATGATGGGTGAGGGCGATGGTTTTGGCTATCTGCAACATTGGATCGTCGTCTTCTGCCAGTATTTCGCCACCATATACGGTGTGCAGTTTCATGGTTTCCCACTCTTCTGGTGTGAGCTTTCCGGGTTTTAAAAGAATGGCGTCAGATATACCGATTTTACCCACATCGTGCATGGGAGCCGCTTGAAAAATGAAATTAACCCATTCTTCATTGCCACCATATGCTTGGGCAAGCATACGTGCATAATGACTCATGCGGATAACGTGAGCGCCCGTTTCATTGTCTTTGAACTCTACCGCGCGACCAAGGTGATGGATAATACGAAGCTGGCTGGCTTGTAGGGCTTTGGTGCGGTCATCGACTTTTTTCTGTAGTTGTCTATTTTGATCGTACAGCGCAAGGTGTGTGCGGACTCTGGCGCGAACGATGGGTGGGCTAATGGGTTTGATGATGTAGTCTACCGCACCTAAAGAGAGCCCTTTTTCTTCGTCTTTGATATCGTGCTTGGCGGTCACGAAAATGACTGGAATCGTAGCGGTAACAGGGTTGTTTTTTAGTTGTTGGCAGACATCATATCCATCCATTTCTGGCATCATGACGTCGAGTAAAATAATGTCTGGGCGAGGTGCGAGAGAAGCAATGGCCAATGCCTTTTTGCCATTCAGTGCCACTTGGATGGTGTATTCATCAGATAAAGAAGCGACCAATACATCAATGTTTTCGGGTGTATCATCCACAATGAGAACGGTTGGTTTCTCTAACCATTTTGATGTTCTAGATTGCTCAAGCGTCGTTTCTATCATGATGTCTACTTCTCATGCTCTTCCAAATAGTGTGTAAGCTTCGCTAAGTGTGTCGCAGCCAGATCAAAATCATAAATTTTTAGTGCAGCAATGATTTTTGTCATTACGGCATGAATGTCTTTATCGGCGATATTTGTAAGCAATGTTTGTGCTAAAGACAGTGCCTCTACTTCATTTCTATCGATATAAGTTATTAATGTTTGTATATGGCTTCTCAATTCACTTGCTTCCATCACTGGTGCTGTCAGCAAGCCATCATCTCTAGTAGGTTTGATTGCGCTACGCCACGCCCTAAGCTCACTTAAGATGATATTTAAGTCTTGCTCTACAGATATCAGTATAGGCGTTATATTGTTATTTTTTTCTTCAAAGGCTTTTTCTAGTTTTTCTGCTGAGACGGCGAGCTCGGTCATGCCTAATGTTGCAGCGTTGCCTTTGAGTGTATGCGCAAGTCTATTGGCCAATACGAGATCGTTCTCTTTCATGGCTGCTTTACATTCATCGATGAAGGACGCATGTGTTTTTAAGAAGCGTTTTAATAATCGAGTATAAAGCGGTTTTGTTAATGTTCTTGCTAAGCCTAGTTCTGCATCAATATGAATGCTGTTTGGGAGTTCTGCGTCGTCTGTTTTGTTGTCTGGAGCTGTGATTGGTAAGGCGGCACTAGTTTTGATGATAGGCTTTATCCAAGTGCGTAAAGTTGTAAACATGGTTTCAAAGTGAATCGGCTTGGCAATATGATCGTTCATACCCGATGCTTTTGCGTATTTGATGTCTTCGGCCATGACATTGGCTGTCATGGCAATAATCGGAATATCTTGATATTGCTTCATGGATCGAATTTTTTGGGTGGCGGTATAGCCATCCATGACCGGCATTTGGCAGTCCATTAAAATGCAATCGAAGAGATCCGATCCCAGTAAATCTATGGCTTCTTGCCCATTTGTTGCTGAGGTAAATAGTATTCCGTTGCGTGACAGTATTTCTTCAGCCAGTTCGCGGTTAATTTCGTTGTCTTCGACTAGCAAAACCTTTGCTCCTGCCAGTTCGTCGGAGAAGGAGATATCATGGCTATCAATAGGATGATTAATGACAGAAGCGGATTGTGGGCCGCATAGTTGAATGATTTGATCAAACAAACTTGACGTTGTAACGGGTTTGGTCAAATAGGCAGAGATTGGTAATCCTTCACCTGCTTTACGTGCCTCTTCTAGTCTATAGGCTGTCACCATGATAATGCTCAGAGGGGTGTCATCGGAGGTTTCATTTAGGATTGCTTTGCAAGTGTCTATGCCGTCTAAGTCTGGCATTTTCCAGTCGATGAACATAAGTGGATAAGGCTGAGAGGCGGCTTTAAGAGAGGCAATGTATTTAATGGCTTCTCGACCATGGCTAAAAGATCGACAGTTGAGTCCGAGTGCTTCGACGCTGGCCTTTAAGACTTCTCTTGCACTGTCATTATCATCTACGATCATCACTTGGTTCAAATTGGCATGCGTGTTTAAAGTATATGAATGTGAGATGCTTTCTGTGGATTCAAAATTTACCGTAAAGTGAAAAGTGCTGCCTTTATTTTCTTCACTCTCTACCCAAATTTTCCCCCCCATTAACTGAATGAGTCGTTTTGATATGGCAAGTCCAAGGCCTGTGCCACCGAAGCGTCGGGTGGTTGAGGTATCGGCTTGTGAGAAAGATTGAAAGAGGTTGCTTTGTTTGTCTTGGCTGATGCCTATTCCGGTGTCTTGAACCGAGAAGTGAATGGTGTTTTCTTGCTGATCTTGTTTGGAATATGAGACATGAATAATAATTTCACCCTGCTGAGTGAATTTAACTGCATTGTTCCCGAGATTGAGCAAGATTTGGCGTAATCTGGTGGGATCTCCGATCACTTGCTGAGGCACATCTGCATCAATGTCTATGATGAGTTCTAGACCCTTTTCTTCGATTTTTAGCTCAAGTACATGGGCCACTTTGTGGATGAGGCTGGGTAGCATAAAGGGCACATTTTCAATATCCATTTTGCGCGCTTCAATTTTTGAAAAATCCAAAATGTCATTAATAATATGCAAAAGAGACTCAGCTGAGTGACTGACTTTTTCTATATAACCGCGTTGTTTATTATTTAACTCAGTTTGGAGCGCTAATGATGACATGCCAATAATCGAGTTCATTGGCGTACGAATTTCATGGCTCATATTGGCAAGGAATTCGCTTTTGGCTTGGTTGGCGTTTTCGGCGGCTTCTTTTGCGCTTTGCAGCTCTTTTGTTTGCAAGGCAATATCGTTTTCTAATTTTTCTTTATACTGCGCAAGTGATTGCTGTGACATGAATTTTTCTGTCACATCGCGCCAAGAAATAATGGTGGCGGGATGGTTGTTAAACGCAATTGATAAAATGATCATGTCGGCGTAGATGCGTTCGCCGTCTGGACGCTGAAACACCCATTCTGTTCTGATATTTCCGTACATGTCCACCTGTTCGAAGTGATGCTTCAAGCAGGAAGAAGATAATGTTCCGTCGGTTTGTTTGTTTGGTGAAATATCGCCTATCTCTTTGCCTAATAGCGATTCTTTTTTTGGGTAGTTAAGTGTTTGAACGGCGGCGTCATTACAATCCACTATTTTTTGGTCGATGAGAATCCAGACAGGATCGGGTGTTACTTCAAACATAGAGCGAAAACGTTCTTCACTTTCTATAAAGCTGGATAGTTGGCGGGTGACCCGACGAGAAATTGCCCAAGCCAATAGTAATAAGATGGTAATGGATATACCGCTAATCCAAAGAATGCGTGATTTAACTTGCGATAATTGATCTTCGATTTTTTGGTCTAAATTTTTGGAGTTGAGTTGGACGAAACTACCAATTTGATCCACTAGTCGAGGTAAAGGTGAAAAGGTCTTTTCGAGTAAGTTGATAAGTTCGAGCTTTTCTTCCTCAAGTAAAATGTGTTCTACACGTTCTTCAAATAGGCCATCACCGCCTAATTTGATGACCTGCTCAGTATTGTCAAAAAAATACCCTTTGCCGAACAAGGTTTCGCCTAGCTCAATTCGTACTTGCTGAAGTTTTATGGCCGCTTCTGGATGGATTTTTGCAGACTCAGCAATAACGTAATCAAGGCGGTCTAAAGATGACTTGATTTGATTGTCTTTGAGGTCCGTAATGACACTCAATGAGTTCGAGGCGATCATTACATTGAGCGCGACTTCAAGTGTGTTGATGTCTTCCATCGCGGTATTAAGAGCGGACTCCAGTCGTGACAAGCGTAACTTTAAATACTCTTCAGAAAGCTGTTTACGTTTTTCATATTTAGAGGTGTTGTATTGATAAATTAAGAAGTTTTCTTGTAGCCGATTTTTCCCCGTTATGGAATGAATTAAACTTTTTAATTGTTTTAAATCGTCCAGCGCTTTGCCTTGAAAATTAAGCTGTTTTTCATCTGAGTAATGTTTATATCGGCGGTCGTACCAGTCTGTAATGAGTAATGTAGTTTCTAATATCGCAAAACCATGGTCTGACAATTGAGCGCTGAAATATTGTGTTTGTTCATTGTTAGAGTCTGCTTCCAGCGTTTCAATGGCTTGGTAGTAAGAGTAAATATTAAATTTATCGTTTGCAGCGGGGTCTGACCCTTCAAATAAGGCTTGGCGTAATTTGCCACGATAGGCTGGCACAATTTCTCTCAGCTCTGCTGACGCATTCAATAATTTGGTTTGTTGTGCTCTAAGATCCAATCTTTGCTTGGTGAGTTCTTGTAAGGTTATGGTTAATATTGCTGCGCCGACGATAGAAGAGATCAAGGCGACGAAGGCCAAAAGCCACACCAAAGGAGAAATAGATAAGTGATGTCTGTCTAATATCATCATAATTAGGATCTACTGTTGTTTCTCGTCTAATCGCTGCTCACTGAATGTCTGCGTAAGGTCGTGTTTGTAACTTACCCTTGTTGATAAACTGTACCCAAATATGTTGTTTTTTTTGGTTTAAAATGAACAGTTCGTTTTGTTTCTGTGTATCATTACTATCTCGTAAAAGTTCTTTTAAGCTGCTTTCAATCTCGTCACTGGTGGGGAGATCTTTTAATGGCAACAGTGCTTGTCCAACTGTGAGAGCATTGATGTAGCCTTCTAGTTGTATCGTTGTTGGAGGAGCCATGTCCCCAAAACGTGCCATATCCTCTTTTAACTGTTTGATAATAGGGGAAGTTGAATCAATCAGCGAAGGCGTAGTTTGCGTGATTAATATCTTTGCTTCTGTATCGCTTGTTTGTGCTTGTATTGCCTCAAGCCCTGTAAATGAAAAAGCAGCAAAAAGAGGTGAAATACCAAAGTGCTCAAGTTGTTTTATAAAATTAGCACTAGTGCCATAAGTGCTGACCAAAATAATAGCTTTTGGAATGGGAAAAACTCCCAAAACATCGGCTACAGAGTGGTTTACCTCATTACTATTACGTTGATGTCTAATCTGCAGTATTGATGTTGGGTCCTTAAGACCAACGCTTAGCAATGCATCTATTGTGCTTGCTAATCCGGCATCACCGTAACTGTCTTTCTGTGCGAAAATCGCAATTTCATTCGGTTTAATACCAAAATCATTTATTAATAGATTAACTAAATAATAGGCTTCTTCGGTATAACTTACCCGAGTATTGAAAATAAAAGGCGATGCTCTTTCTGCTCTAAGAGATAGTGCGCCAGAGAACGGTGATATAAGCGGTATATCGTATTTGGATAAGACACTCAGAGAAGCAAGATTCGTCGGAGTACCAACACTCCCCAACATGGCTTTTACCCCGTAATCCTGAATAAGCTTAGTGACTTGTGATGGCGTTCGGCTTGGCTCATAGCCATCGTCTAATGGAATTAGCGATAGTGAATAGTTAAGTTTTTTGCTGTCGTTGATGTGTTTAAACCCCAGCTCTAGGCCTCTTACCAGCTGAGTTCCAGTCAAAGCATTTGGGCCTGTTAATGGTCCAGTAAAACCAAAGCGTAGTTCAGATGAGTGAGCAGCTTCACCTATTAAAACAAGGGACAGAGTTAAACAAGTGATGATTTTTAATATCATAAACAGATTTCATCCCACCAATGAAAAAGTAAAACAGGTGAGTCATCAGTCTAAGATAAAAAAACAGGAATGGAACGAAAGTTTGGTAAGTAAATGTCAAAGCTGGTAATCCAGCTTTGCATAGACAAATAAGTATCAACGCCACTGGGCAAGTCGTGCCATTTGTAAATGACGTTCTTGCTCGGCTTGGTCCACGGTAATGGGTGTGAATTGGATAATATTTCCCGGTTTTTGTTGCGCCAGAATACTGCCGCCAATGCGAGTCACACAGCCCATTTTTGGGTAGCCGCCGATGGTTTGTCTGTCTTGTAGTAAGACAATTGGCTGGCCATCTTTGGGGATTTGAATGGCGCCATAAGCAATACCTTCGGAGATGATGCCTTTTAAGTTACTATGGACTTCTTGTCCTTCTAAGCGATAGCCCATACGGTCCGAGTTGGACGACACTGTGTAATCGCTAGAGAAAAAATGAGCGCGTTCCAACGTGGAAAATGACTGGTACTGATAACCTAGAATGACCGGAATTTCTTTGTTGCCATAATTAGGAATTGCCAAATGAGGTACCGATCTTTTTTCATGATGCGGGTTTGCTTGATAGGGTAACAGGTCGCCTTTTTGCAATTTGTCGCCTTTGCCAGTTAATCCGCCAATCTGTTCACGGACTACCGTCGCCACACTGCCTAACGCGGGTTCACAAAGGAAACCGCCTTTTACCGCGAGGTAAGCACGCAGTCCCCAAACTGGCTGCTGGAAAGCTAAAATATCGCCTTTTTTAATGGCGTAGCTTTGCCAAGGCATGATGCTTTTATCATTCAGTGTTGCCGCTAGATCCGCTCCGGTAATCGCAATGCTGGTATCCGCTTGTGCTTCCACTGTGAACATACCAAAAGTAATTTCTACTTGGGCGTCATTGTCTTGGTTGTCTAGCAATGCATTGCCCCAGCGGAAGGCGACTTCATCCATTGGCCCGCCAGTAGTTAAACCAATAGATTGATGACCATGACGCCCTAGGTCTTGAATCAGTGCTAATAAACCAGGTTTGATTACTTTAAAAGCCATCGAGTTGACCTCCTTGCTCTAAGAATTCATCTCGAGAAATGGACTCGAATCGAACGGAATCTCCCATGGCGATGAGCGCAAGGTTTTTGCTGCTCCAATCAATTAAATTGACGGGCGTACGACCAATGATTTGCCAACCGCCAGGCGTCACACTCGGATAGACCGCGGTTTGATTTTCCGCCAAGGCCACACTGCCAATCGGCACTTTTAGGCGCGGTGTGGTTTTTCTTGGGACATGAAGCTCGTCTGGTGTATTCCCTAAAAAGGCGAATCCAGGTGTAAAACCAATGGCGTAGGCACGATAGGTTGTTTCGCTATGTCGTTTAATCACTTCGTCTAGGCTTAACTTACAATGGTTGGCAACGTCTTCGATATCTGGCCCGACTTCCTTACCGTAATACACTGGAATTACTACTTCGCGCTGGTCTGTACTCGAAAAGTTATTGGGATCAATGTTTTCTATGGTCTGGCGAATGGTTTTAAAAATAGCAAAGCGATCATAATGGTCGTCGTCAAACACCACTAACAGCGTGGTGTAAGAAGGCACCAGATCGACAATGCCCGACAGTTTCGCCAAATGCTGGGTGACCTGAGCAATGTAATTAGAGGTTGCTTCACTAATGACCTGACTAAAGGTCAGCAAGCAGGCCTGATTGCTGACCATTTCTAGGTTGGGGAAATCTTCACGGCTCATGATTTAATTCGTGTTTGCTTTAGTTGGTTGAGAAAGTTTTAGTCTATCCACTAAAGAGCGAATACGAGTTACTGCATCTACTGCATGAGCGCCATCACCATGAACACAAATGGTATCCGCATGAATCGCAAGCTGCTTTCCAGAAGTGGTAGTTAAGGAGCCCGTTTCGCACAATTGTTCGACTTGCTTTTCGATCAAATCGAAGCTGGCGTGTACGGCATTTGGCTCTTTTCTTGGCGTCAGTCTGCCTTCGTCCGTGTATAAACGATCGGAGAAGGCTTCGAACCAAACATGGATATCGTATTGCTTCGCCATTTGCTTGATTTCTGGGGCTTCGGGCACGGCCATGACCATCAGTGGCAGGGTGGCATCTAGCTCGCTCACCGCTTGCATTACCGTTTCTAACACCGAGAAGTCTGCCATCATGGTGTTGTATAAAGCGCCATGAGGTTTGACGTAATCCACTTGCGTGTTTTGGCTTTCACAAATGCCTTTTAACGCGCCAATTTGATATTGGATTAAGGCTTTTAATTCCGCTGGTGCGATGTCCATATTACGACGGCCAAATCCGACTAAATCTGGGTAGGCCGGATGGGCGCCAATGGTGACATTATGCTGTTTTGCCAGAGCAACGGTTTTAGCCATAGTGAGCGGATCCGAAGCATGAAAGCCACAGGCAATGTTGGCTTGATCGATGAAAGGCATGATTTGATCGTCCAAACCCATTTGCCAAGCGCCGAAAGCTTCACCCATATCGCAATTTAATTTCATGATTGTTTCCTTCTCTGCCTAGTTCTGAGACATGGTCATTGGTAAATAGGTCACGATTTCAGGGAATATACTGATTAATAGAATCGCAAGACCGATCAATAAGAAAAATGGTAGCGCCGCTTTTGCCACATACAAAATATTTTTTCCTGTTAGTGACTGAATCACAAAGAGGTTGAAGCCCACAGGCGGTGTGATTTGCGACATTTCTACTACTAATACGATGAATATACCAAACCACAACAGGTCAATATTAGCCGCTTGTACCATGGGTAAAATAACAGCCACAGTCAATACAACGACAGAAATACCATCCAAAAAACAGCCTAAAATCACGAACAATACGGTGAGATATAAGATAAGCTCCATAGGAGATAAAGACATGCCTGAAATCCACAAAGCTAATGCTTTAGGAATGCCTAAAAAGCCCATAGCGAGCGTCAGAAAGTGCGCACCGACCAAGATAAAGCCAATCATACAAGAGCTTTTTACGGCGCCTAATAAGCTGTCCATAAAGCTATGACGACTTAATGAGCCAGTAAAAGCAGCGAGTATCAAAGCGCCTGCCACACCAATGGCCGCGGCTTCCGTTGGTGTGGTAATGCCACCGTAGATAGACCCTAAAACAAAACCAATTAATCCAACAACGGGTAATAATTTGCGCAAACCTTTGATACGCGCTGACCAGCTGGTTTCATGGTCAACTGTTTTAGGCAATTCACTTTTGTGTAGATGTCCCCAGATCATGGTGAAGCCCATAAATAGGGTAACCAGTAGCAATCCTGGTAGCGCGCCAGCAATAAATAAACGAGCGATGGAAACTTCAGCTGCCACACCGTAAACAATTAAGATAATGGAAGGGGGAATTAATAATCCCAATGTACCTGAT
The DNA here is from genome assembly GCF_018336975.1 of Marinomonas sp. CT5. Lineage (NCBI taxonomy): Bacteria > Pseudomonadati > Pseudomonadota > Gammaproteobacteria > Oceanospirillales > Oceanospirillaceae > Marinomonas > Marinomonas sp. CT5. Next base: position 287,750 of record NZ_CP025572.1, read on the forward strand.
CCCGCCAAGGTGCCGATGGCCATGCGGTCGCTGTAACCTTGTTTACGAAGTTCTGGTAACGTCATACGCCCGATGGTGGCAGCGGTTGCAGCAGAAGAACCAGACACCGCAGCAAAAATCCCACAGCTCAGAATATTCACATGTAATAATTTACCTGGAACGCCGCCTAGCCAAGGAGATAATCCTTTAAATAAGTCTTCAGACAGACGCGTACGAAATAGCACTTCACCCATCCAAATAAACAAGGGCAGAGCGGTAAGTGACCAAGCGGTACTCGCTCCCCAGCTCGATGTCGCAAAAAGCAAATCGACTTGATAGTTCTCTGAAAGAATTAAGCCCAAGCCGCCAATAACAATAAGCGTAAAAGACACCCAAACACCCAAAGACAAAAGCGCCAGCATGGCAAATGCTAACAATATAGAAATCCACATCATATCCATTAGATTTCCTCCAAAGATAAAGCATCTTCTTGTTCACTATAGGTGGGTGTTTTGCCACGTAGCACTGTGATTAGGGCATCTAAAATGGCCAGCGTCAGCGCAATTACGCCAATAGCGACAGGTAATTGAGGAATCCACAGAGGAATCGGTATGTAACCATAGGAGACTTCCTCATAAATATAAGACTCGTACACCATGTAACAGCAGGCGTAAGACAAAAAGCAAAGTAGTCCGAAGGATAAGATGAGAATCACGCCTTCTTGTATCTTTCTTGGTACTGGTGAAAATCGTTGAATCAGCAAGGTGACTCGAATATGCCCCCCTTCACGAAAGGTATAAGCCAACCCAAGAAAGGTCGATGCCGCCAGAGCGTAGCCTGCGAAATCTTCCGCAGAAGGCACGATAAACCCGAATAAACGACCAACGATTTGTGCTAATAAAAGCAAGGTAATAATCACAATGCACAAACCGGACAACAGGCCAGAACAGAGGTAAAGTTTTTCTTTGAATTGGCTCATAATGTTCACTTTTTTGAAGAACAAATGGTGACCCCCGCCCAGCCTCCTCCTTAGCTGGGGGAGGCGCTATTTCGATGCCCTCTCAATATTCAAAGAGAGAGCTTGGGCGGTGGAAGAGGCTTAGTTTTGGTAACGCGTCAGAATCTCACCCACTTCTTTAGGTGCTTCCGCTTTCCATTCTTCCGTCATGGTTTTACCAATGGCTTGCAATTCTTTTAACAACTCTGGAGACGGATCTGTTACCGTCATGCCGTTGGCGGCGAGTGTGGCTTTATCTTTCGCTGCACGCTCAGCTACCTTGGTCCAACCAGCCGCTTCCGCATTTTTGGCTGCATCCAGTATTACTTGTTGGGTTGCTTTATCTAATCGACGGAAAGAGCGTTTATTTACCACAACAATATTTTTAGGAATCCACGCTTTAACATCTGTGTAATAGTTTACGTAGTCCCAAGCTTGGCTATCTACCCCCGTCGATGGCGATGTAATCATGGCTTGAATAATGCCAGTACTAAAGGCTTGAGGGATATCAGGTACTTGGATGGTCGTTGGCGTTGTGCCCATTAAATCAGCTAGACGTGATGTGGATGGGCTGTAAGCTCGCATTTTTGTTCCTGCTAAATCCGCTAGAGTATTCACAGGTTCTTTGCTGTATAGACTCTGTGCAGGCCATGCTACAGCATAAAGTAGCATCATGCCGTCTTTATCAAGTTGTTTTGTGACTGATGGTTTAGCCGCTTCCCACAGCTTTTTAGCGTCTTTAAAAGTCGTCGCTAAAAAAGGAATATTGTCGTGTTTGTATATCGGATTTTCATTCCCTAGGATGCCAAGGAAAACTTCGCCTATTTGTACCTGTCCAGATTTTACAGAGCGAGGAATCTCGGTGTGTTTAACTAAAGAGCCAGCAGAATGAACCGTAATATCAAGCTCACCCTTAGTGTTGTCTTTGATTTCTTGAGCGAAAGTATAAGCAATTTGAGTTGGTAAGTTGCCATCACCATAAGGCGTTGGCATGTGCCACTTTTCAGCAAAGCTAGCTGTTGAGGTTAGGCCGCCAATAGCGACGCTACTAATGAGTAATGCATTGGTTAATTTTGACATAGTGCTCGTTCCTATTGTTAAAAGTTATTCATTTCTTATTATCAATGGCGAGTAGTTTTACCCGCTCCATTTCATTCAAGGCTCCGTAAAGCTATAGAACAGCGAGATCCGTATCTAAAATGTCCGTCACAAGCATCTTCCCTGGTGCGTGTGTAATGCAAATGGGTGGCTTGGCGTTGCGAATTGCCACTTGTGGCGTGACGCCACATGCCCAAAATACTGGGACTTCTCCCTCTTTAATTCTCACTGCATCGCCATAATCAGGTCGTTTCAAATCGGCAATGCCAATCTCTTGTGGTGAGCCAAAGTGTAGCGGTGCGCCGTGGGCTTTTGGAAAGCGTGTGGTGATTTGAATTGCACGAATGGCATCTTTTGGTACATAAGGACGCATGGTGACCACTGTGTTACCGAAAAAACGACCAGCAGGTACTGTGGCAATATTGGTTTCAAACATAGAAACGTTGACGTCTTCTTCTATATTTCTTGGGGTGAGTCCGGCTTGGGATAGGGCGTGTTCAAATGAAAACGAACAGCCTAAGACAAACGCCACCATATCGTCTTGCCATAACTCTTCGATATCGGAGCGGCTTTCGACTTTTTCGCCATTGCGGTAAACATAATATTCAGGGATGTCATGGCGCATATCGATGTCATCACCAAGTTCTGGCATTCTAAAATCACCTACTTCGGAGACGCCAATTAATGGGCAAGACACAGGGTTTTTCTGGCAATAGAGCAAAAACTCATTTGCCCAGTCTGCTGGCAAAATAACCACATTACCTTGCATCGCGCCTTTTGCAAGACCGCTGGTAACACCGGTATGTGCTTTGCTGCGGATTGCTTGGCGCAATTCGGAGGTTTGCTGCAGTAATGGTAATGGCGCTTGCTTCATCGGTGTGTTCCTTATTTTTGCCACAATGTGTTTTATTAAGAGTAGTGCTAGCTCGAGTGAAAAGTCTAATCGTGTTTTTTTGGGGGATTTGATTAATTTTTTTTATCAAATACAGGCGTGAGATTATTCTTCCTTTGACGCCATGCTTCAAGCGGGGTAATTTTCTACGATAAATTAAGGTGTTATCAGGCTGGTAATTTGTTCATTAAACACCGAAAACCTCTAGTAGCGAGCGAATATATGACCCAATCCACTTCATCGACTTTTGCATGGCAGAATCGCGAACTGATCACTCACTGGAACAAAGCTTTAGATACTGTTGAAACTAAAGGGGCAGCGGTGTTTACCGAGCTTTTTGACTATGTTGAGCCTCAGCAAGGTCCATTAAATGGAGCCATTATTTCGATTAAAGATTTATTTCAGGTTCAAGGCTATAAGACTCAAGCTGGGTCAGTCTTTCTTGATGATAGCCTTGCTCAAGAAGATGCCGAAGCGGTGGTGGCGTTAAGAAAAGCTGGGGCGAGTTTGTTCGGTCACACCAATATGACTGAGTTGGCGTACTCTGGGTTGGGGCTGAACCCCCATTATGGGACGCCAGACAACCCGATAAATTCGGGTCGAATTACGGGTGGATCGACCAGTGGCGGTGCTGCGTCGGTTGCTTTGGGAGTGGCGGATGGCGCGTTGGGTACAGACACGGGGGGGTCCTTGCGCATTCCAGCGGCGTTTTGTGGCTTGACCGGTTTTAAGCCCTCACAACAAACGGTTTCTCGAGAAGGCTGTTTGCCTTTGTCAAATTCATTGGACTCTGTTGGCCCGATTGCAAAAACGGCCGCAGAATGTGAGCTACTTTGGCAAGTGATGTCAGGTAGTGCGCTTGTGTCAGAAGTGGAGAAAAGCGCCGCCGCTGATGCGTTTCGTATTGTGGTGCCAACTAACTTTGGTATGAATGATTTGGATCCCTTGGTTGAAGACGGTTTTGCGGCGAAGTTGGCTCAGCTAGAAGCCGCCGGCATCACCATTGAACATCGTTTTATTGAGGCTCTGGAGTCCTACAAAAACTTACCAGTTTGGCAATTTTCTGCTTTTGAATGTCAGACTTTTTATGGCAAAAATTATGATCTAGATAACGCCAAGATTGATCCACGCGTCGCATCACGTATTGCCCGAGCAAAAACCATTAATGACGAAGCGTTTAAGCAGACTCAGGCCGCTCGCGAAGCCTTTATTCAGCAAATGGCAAACGATGAGCCTAATACGCTGATTTTATTGCCGACGGTGGCGGTCGTTGCTCCGAAATTCTCGGATTTGGAGCAAGATGCCGATTATGACCGACTTAATCTATTGTGTTTGCGTAATACGTCTCTGGCCAATGTATTAAACGGTTGCAGCATATCGTTGCCCTTTTCATTTAAACAAGAGCCGATGGGGCTGATGTTAACCGCAGCTAATGGTCAGGATCAGGCATTGCTTAGATTGGCGAAAAAATGGCAAGCCATTCTTAGTCGGTAGTTATTGAGCTTGCTTCTTGCTGTATTCCTGTGCGGCGATGACGGCAAGATCGGTGGCTACTTCAGCAATCGGGTTGAATGGCTCATCAGAATAAGACGCGGTAAAAGTGAGGTCATTTGGCGTCCAGACCGCTCTAATTTTTCGTAAGGTTCCTGCTTCCAACTCTTTGTTAATCATGATGTTTGGCAATGTAGAAATACCAACAGCATCAATGGCCAAGCTACGACACGCGGCTAATGATGTGGAGGCAAAAAAATGTGCTGGAGGCCCATCTAGTTCACGGAATTTTTGATTGATTTCCACATAGGGTTTGGTGGCGCGCGCGTAGGTAATGATGGGCCATTTTGCCAACTCTTCTAGATACAATAATCTATCTGGCAGCTCAAGGTTTGGACTAGCGACCCAAGATAAAGAAAAGGTGCATAGCTCTCTATTCACTATATTGGGTTCGGAAATCGGTCCCATTAACAGCCCTAGATCTAATGATCTATCTTTTATTCCATTGCTTAAATTTGATGTGATATCGACGGTCATCTCCACATCAAGATTAGGCATATCTTTATTGAGACGTGATAGAAAATCAGGTAACCAAGTATTCACGATCGTTTCTGAAACGCCCAATCGTAATATGCCTGAATAGGCGGCTGAAAGGCCTGCTCGCTTGCGTAATTGCTCGGTTTGAAAAAGAATTTTTTCCACGTAGGGGAGCAATTCTTTGCCTTTTGATGTCAACATAATCGGGCTTGAGCCACCTTCGCGTTCGAACAATTTGACCCCGAGCTCAGCCTCTAACCCAGAAATTCGAGCGGAGATAGCAGGCTGAGTGGTGTGAAGTCGCTCTGCAGCCTTGCGAAAATTACCTAATGAGGCAACCCAGACAAAAGTTTCTAGGCGTTTGTAATTCATGTAGCAACCCTAATTAAGTAGATATTGCGTAAAAGAGTATAAGGCAGATGAAGTTTCGGCAATCTTTTCGTTAAGTCATATCTGAGTAATAGGAGTGCTACACAGCTTGCGGTATGCTGTGAACAATTTTATAGGATCATTGTTAACATGAATAAATTGATTAAATTATTGCTTAAAGGGTTAGCAGCGGTTTTACCGATTGGTTTAACTGTGTATCTGATCTATTGGTTGTTGGCGACCGGTGAAGCAATTGCTCAGCCGTTATTGTTATGGCTAATCCCTAATGCTTTTTATTTCCCAGGGCTGGGGTTGCTTGCCAGTCTAGCATTATTGGTCCTTACCGGATTTTTAGTGAACTTATATGGTTTTCGTTATTTAGTAAAATTAAGTCACAATATTTTTGAGCGTATTCCGTTAGTGAAGTCGATCTATGGTGCTATCAAAGACATGATGATGGTATTCAATTTAGCGGAAAAGAAAGAAATGAAGAGCGTAGTATCCATTGAATGGAATGGCGCGCAAGTGATTGGTTTTATTACCGGTGAGCAAACAGGACAACAATTGTTTAAAGATCAGGATTTAGTTGGCGTTTATGTGCCTTTGAGCTATCAAATTGGAGGGATGACGCTCTATATTTCTCGTGATCGTTTGACCGAATTGGATATTGGTGTCGAAGAGGCTATGCGTCTTGCCTTGACAGCCGGAGTACAGAGTAGAGTGAAATAATAGTCGTCAATATTAGGATCTCTGTTTTGTTCGCTGTATCATTTGCTGATTCGTTCAGAGGTTGTTGTGTAAGGGGATATAATGAAATTAATGGTAACAGGTGGTTGTGGTTTTATTGGGAGCGCCGTTGTGCGCTATTTACTCAGTGAGTCAGATCATTCCGTGGTGAATCTGGATAAGTTAACATACGCAGGAAATACAGAATCTATCCCCCAAAGTTTACTCAATGAGAGATACAGTTTTGAACAAGTAGACATTTGTAACCCGGCTGAATTGGATCGAGTATTTCAACAGCATCAACCGGACGCGGTTATGCATTTAGCGGCTGAAAGTCACGTCGATCGTTCTATTGATGGCCCGGGTGACTTTATTCAGACAAATATTGTTGGCACATATACATTATTAGAAGCTGCCAGAAAATATTGGGTCGGTTTAGAGGCTGATAAAAAGTCCGCCTTTCGTTTTCATCATATATCGACAGATGAGGTCTATGGTGACTTACCTCATCCTGATGAAGTGGAAGGGATATTGCCGCTGTTTACAGAAACCACCTCTTACTCGCCTAGCTCCCCTTATTCAGCCAGTAAAGCCAGCTCTGATCATTTAGTTCGTGCTTGGTTACGTACTTATGGATTGCCTACAATCGTTACTAATTGTTCTAATAATTATGGCCCTTATCACTTCCCTGAGAAATTAATTCCACACGTTATTCTTAATGCGTTAGCAGGTAAAGCGTTACCTGTTTATGGTGATGGCTCACAAATTCGCGATTGGTTATATGTCGAAGATCATGCTAGAGCGCTTGTGAAAGTGGTAACGGAAGGTAAGGTTGGAGAAACCTATAACATTGGTGGCCACAATGAAAAGCGCAATATCGAAGTCGTACAGACGATTTGTCATTTGTTAGAAGAGTTAGTGCCTAACAAACCTGCTGGAGTTAATGCTTATCAAGATCTCATTACCTATGTGAAAGATCGACCTGGTCATGATGTTCGCTATGCAATTGATGCCTCTAAAATTGCCAGTGATTTGAACTGGAAGCCTGAAGAAACCTTTGAAACCGGAATGCGTAAAACAGTGCAGTGGTATTTAGATAATGAATCTTGGTGGCAACGAGTATTAAGTGGCGACTACAAATTGCATCGTATCGGTGATCAATCGTAAGGGTTGTTATTATGAAAAAACGTAAAGGAATTATTCTTGCTGGCGGAAGCGGTACTCGTTTACATCCGTTAACCCTAGCAGTATCTAAACAGCTGATGCCTGTCTATGATAAACCGATGATTTATTATCCTCTTTCGGTGCTGATGCTTGCGGGAATGCAGGAAATTTTGATTATTACAACGCCAGAGGATCAAGTTAGTTTCCAAAACTTGTTGGGGGATGGTCATCAATTTGGCATTGAACTTACTTATGCTATTCAGCCGTCTCCCGATGGGCTAGCGCAAGCCTTTATTATCGCTGAAGATTTCATAGGTGATGATAATGTTGCATTGGTATTAGGAGACAATATTTTCTTCGGCCAACATTTCTCTGATAAGTTATTACAAGCTTCTTCTTTGGCAAGTGGTGCTACAGTATTTGGGTATCATGTGAATGATCCAGAACGTTTCGGCGTAGTGGAATTTGATGACGAGGGCAAAGCGATCAGTATTGAAGAAAAGCCCGCCAGTCCAAAATCGAATCATGCGGTAACAGGGTTATATTTTTACGACAATGATGTCATTGATATTGCTAAAAACATTCAGCCTTCGGAACGTGGCGAGCTTGAGATTACCGATGTGAATTTAGCTTATCTACAACGTGGCGATTTACATGTGTCATTACTTGGTCGAGGTTTTGCTTGGTTGGATACCGGTACTCATGATGCGCTATTGGAAGCAGGGCAATTTGTACAGACCGTTGAGCATCGTCAAGGGCTGAAAGTTGCTTGTTTAGAAGAAATTGCTTATCGCCATAAATGGATTAGTAGAGATCAACTTATTGCTTCTGGTACGGCGTTGAAAAAAACAGGTTATGGTCAGTATCTTCTTAAAGTGGCTGACGGCTATCGATAATAGGTAAGTTAAATGAATGTAATTAAAACGAACATTGATGGTGCTGTCATTATTGAACCAAAAGTATTTGGTGATGAACGAGGTTTTTTTCTTGAGACCTTTCAAGCAACTCGATATCAGGAAATGGCAGGAATAGATTTACCTTTTGTTCAAGACAATCACTCCCGATCCAGTAAAAATGTGCTTAGGGGCTTACATTTCCAAAAGACGAAACCACAGGGAAAATTAGTTCGTGTTGTACGTGGTGAGGTGTTTGATGTCATTGTTGATATCCGTAAAGGGTCTTCAACGTATGGTCAATGGACAGGTGTGACACTTTCTGAAGAAAATAAAAGCCAGTTATGGGTGCCGCCTGGGTTGGCTCATGGTTTTGTTGTCTTATCCGATACGGCGGATTTTGAGTACAAATGTACAGATTATTATGACCCAAGCGATGAAGGGTGTTTGATATGGAATGATCCAGATGTCGGTGTAGAGTGGCCTACAGGTATTGAGCCAATTTTATCAGCGAAGGATCAAGTTGGTCTTAGGTTAAACGAGTTAAACTAAATGCGAATTTTACTAACAGGAAAAAATGGTCAGCTTGGTCAATGTTTTCAAGACGTTGTTGAAGGGACAGAGGTTGAATTGTTTGCCTTTGACTCGACCGAGCTAAATATTACCAGTGCTGAGCAAATTGATCAGGTTATAAACCGTATAAAACCTGATGTTATTGTTAATGCCGCTGCTTATACTGCCGTGGACAAAGCTGAGTCAGATACTGAAGTAGCCTATTTAGTTAATGCCACAGGACCTTCTTTATTAGCGGAACAAGCCGCCAAGTTGGATATTCCGTTGATTCATATATCGACTGATTATGTATTTGATGGTGAAGCTGTGGAGCCATATAAGTCAAGTGATGTGACCAATCCGCAAGGGGTATACGGGGCGTCTAAATTAGCAGGCGAAGAGTTAGTAACGGCGACGTGTGATAAGTATATTATTTTGCGAACCGCTTGGGTTTTTAGTGAATACGGTAATAATTTTGTGAAAACCATGCTTCGTTTAGGGAAAGAACGAGACAGTTTAGGCGTAGTTGCGGATCAATATGGTAGCCCAACTTACGCGGGAGATATTGCTAAAGCAATATTAACTTTGTGCTTAAACTATCATAGTAATGGCGTACTTGCGTGGGGGATCTATCATTTTGCTGGAGATATGCCAACTAGCTGGCATGGTTTTACTCGTGCTATTTTTTATAAAGCACAGCAGCATGGGGTATTATTAGAACAACCTAAACTGGCGGCGATTAGTTCTGAGCAGTATCCAACACCAGCTAAGCGGCCAGCGTTTTCGGTATTTGATACAGAAGAAATAAGGGATTTAGAAATATCTAGCTCGCCATGGTTAAGAGGCTTGGATAAAGTATTAAGTCGGTTATAAAGGATAAGGCTTGGATCCTGAATCTACTTTAATTATGCGTATCCAAGCCTTTTTGAGCTTTGTATAGCCCTTTTGCTTGTCTGCTATACATCGTTTCGAAGTCATCGAAGATGTTGTCGCGGTAAGTTCTTGTGTGATACAGATGAAATTGGTTGGCGGCAAATTTACAAGATCGAATAGTCAATCCATATGCTTTAAAGCGCCACTCTATATCGGTATCGTCAGGTAAGGCACTTTCACCATAAGCTTCATCAAACCCATTTATTTCAATAAGGTCTTTTTTGAAGCAAGAAAAATTGCATCCTAGTATTTTTGGACTTTTGGGATAAATCCATTTTTGAAAAATAAATCCTTTTGAATTAAGTAATAAACCAGACTCTAAATGGCTTTCTTTACCGTCTTTGAGAAGGCTAGGTAATCGCCAAATAAATTGTTTTTCTAGTTTTAAGGCTTTCATTTTTCTTGTTCGAATTTTTTCACTGTATGCAGGCCCTAAATTTACTCTGCGCCCAGCGAGAACGTGCCCTTCTTTGGCCAGTAAAGCATGATTTTCAATAAAAGTGCTGTAAGGTATGCAGTCACCATCAATGAAAATAATATATTCACCTGTTGCGGCCAAAATGGCATTATTTTGTGAGCGAGACTTTTGGATGCCGTTATCTTCCTGAGAAGTATGAATAACTTCTATGTCTTTGATTTTACTGACGAATTCGCGCATTTCCTCGCCATTGTTATCTTCGGCGACAATAAGTTCAAAGTTCTTATAAGTTTGTGTTTTGAGTGATTCTACAATCAAGGATAATGCTTCTATGTCTTTGTAGACAGCAACGACTAAACTGACTTTCACTTAGTTTCCTTCAATTTAAAGTTAGTAATTTAGATACTGACTTTTTAAGTTTCGTAAGTAGAAATGATAACATCTATAAAAAATGAGTCACATCGAAATTTTGTTCACTCAAGCTACCCTATCAATAGTAAAACAAAGGATTAATGGCTAAACCATTTGAGCCTTAAACAAAATTCTTTATCATGCACTTCTTTTTTAGCGGGTATTGATGGGTATGCAAGAAGCGGTGCAAAAACAAAAAACGGTGATTGTTGTCGGAGCAGGCCCTGCGGGCTTGATGGCGGCAGAAGGGATTTGTGCCGCAGGACATCAGGTTCATGTATACGATGCCAAACCTAGTGCGTGTCGTAAGTTTTTATTAGCCGGAGTGGGAGGAATGAATATCACCCACTCGGAAGCCTACCCAGATTTTATTCAGCGCTATTACGATAAAGCCGAGTGGTTGGACAGTGCTATCCGTCAGTTTAATGCGGATGCGTTGCGAGATTGGATTCATGGACTTGGTATCGAGACCTTCATCGGCACATCGGGTCGTGTTTTTCCCAAAGATATGAAAGCGGCACCACTATTGCGGAACTGGTTAAAACGTTTACGCGATGCTGGTGTGCAGTTCCACATGCGTCACAAGATGGTGGCTTTATCAGATAATCAGGTGGAATTTGAGCATGTTGGAGAAAATATCACTGCTCAGGCTGATGCCATTGTATTGGCAATGGGCGGGGCAAGCTGGCCTAAATTGGGTTCTGATGGCGCTTGGGTTCCTGTGCTCAGTGAAAAAGGCATTGCTGTTGCGCCGCTACAAAGTGCCAACTGCGGCTTTTACTGTGAGTGGAGCGATCATCTAAAAACCAAGTTCGCGGGCAGCCCCCTCAAAGATGTGGCGTTCTCTTTTACCCTAGCGGATGGCAAAAAGGTGACCAAAAAAGGCGAATGCATTGTCACACAAGACGGCATGGAAGGCAGTTTGATTTATGCTTTCTCTAAATATTTGCGTGATGGCATTAACGATTCTGGACGGTCTTCTTTATCGATGGATTTTTTACCTCTGCAAAGTGACGAGCAGGTGATTAAAAAATTGCGTAATACCAAGCCGAAAGAGTCTTTTAGTAAATACTTAAAGCGCACTCTTAATATCACTGGCGTGAAAACGGCGCTATTACATGAGTCTTTCCCCAAGGAAGTCTTTCAAACGCCAGAATCTTTAGCACATTGTTTAAAAGCGGTACCTGTTCACTTTCATAAGACCAAGCCAATAGAAGAAGTGATTTCTAGTGCTGGCGGTGTATGTGAAGCCAGTGTCGATGATGTTTTTATGCTCAAAGCCATGCCTGGGGTATTTTGTGCCGGAGAAATGCTCGACTGGGAAGCGCCTACGGGCGGATATTTACTAACGGCATGTTTTGCCACTGGGCATTTAGCGGCTAAGGGTGTGAATGAATTCCTAGAGAGAAATGAGTGAGATTGAATACTGAATTTATCGTATAAAAACGCCCAATGTTTGCATTGGGCGTTTTGTTTGTTCATTTTAGTGAGGCCATATTCTATGGAAAGAATAGGCGAGTTGGATTATTTTGGGTTAGGCATACCAAAGCTATACTGTACGCCAACAGACGTTACGTTATCTAAGTAATTGTCTTCAATATCCTTCACTAAGCGAAAATCTGCGCGAAGATTCACGTCGTTATTAATGGCATATTTCACACCACCACCCGCGTTGACTAGTAGGTTGTTGGAATCACCATCTACATCAGTAATTCCGATACCAGCCGCTAGGTAAGGTGTTAGGTTCGTCTTAGTGTATTCCGGCAAACTGTATAAGCCATCTACGCGATA